>NZ_ANAZ01000023.1:0-158522 GCF_000340985.1 Nocardiopsis valliformis DSM 45023 | reverse complement strand
AGGGGGTTCGTTCTTCGGAACGAGCCTCCTCCTTTTTTGTTGCTTGGTCTTGTGAACATGTGAATGGTGGGGTTGTTGCCCGTGCGGGTACTTCGTTGGCTTTCGTCAGGTTCTCCGTGATCTTGCTACCAGGAGCGAAATCGGCGCCGAACTCGCTCCTGGTAGCAAGATCACGGAAGGGGAGGGGTGGGTTGTCCGGTTTTCGGGGCTGTGTCGCTTTTAAGCTCTGCGTTCCATGGTCTGGCTCTGTTCCAGGCCCAGCAGGTACTGCTTGCGTTCCAGCCCGCCCGCGTAACCGGTCAGGCTTCCGTTGGCGCCGATGGCGCGGTGCCAGGAGAGTCAGATCACCACACGGTCCTGTCCTGCGGCTTTGGTGATGCGTGGGTGCGCTATGTCGTAAGCTGGAAGGTACGAGTACTACTACGCGCTGCTACTGCTCAAGGTGGCAGCGCTTTTGAGTGTTGACGGACGGGTTGGATGACTGAGGACAGCCGATCGGGAGACCGCGAGGACTCCGGAGCAAACGACCAAAGCGGTAACCGCTCCGGTGAGCCTGATGGTCGCGGGCGCGGTGACGAGTCCCGTTCCCGGTCTGGCGACGGGGGTTCCCGGGACGACAGAAGTGGTGAACGCCGGAACTTCCGGGGTGGTAGCGACCGCCGTGATGACCGTTCGGGCGGTAACGACCGCGGCGGATACCGCGGTGACCGGGATCGCCGGGACGACCGCGGTGGTGACCGTCGCGGTGGCGGTCGTGACTTCCGTGGTGGAGACCGCGGACGTGATGACCGTTCCGGCGGTAACGACCGTGGTGGTTATCGGGGTGGTCCCGGTGGAGACCGCGGGCGTGACGACCGCCGTGACAACCGCGGGGATAACCGCGGTCGCGACTTCCAGCGGGATGACCGTCGGCCGCCGCGTCAGGACGGTGCTGGCTACCGGGGTGGTCCCGGTGGAGACCGCGGACGTGACGACCGTGGCGGCTTTCGGGGTGGTAGCGACCGCCGTGATGACCGTTCGGGCGGGAACGATCGCGGCGGATACCGCGGTGACCGGGATCGCCGTGACGACCGCGGTGGTGACCGCCGTGGTGGCGGTCGTGACTTCCGTGGTGGAGACCGCGGACGTGATGACCGTGGCGGGCACCGGGGTGGTCCCGGTGGAGACCGCGGACGTGATGACCGTCGTGACAACCACAGGGACAACCGCGGCCGTGACTTCCAGCGGGATGACCGTCGGCCTCCGCGTGAGGACCGGGATCCGGCGGACATTCCGCCGCGGCTGCCCGAAGAGGCGACCTATGACCAGTTGGACAAGGACACCAAGCGCGACCTGCACTCGCTGCCCAAGTCCCTGGCCGAGTTGATCGGCAAGCACATCGTGGCCGCTGGCCTGCTCGTGGACGAGGACCCCGAACTCGCTTACAAGCACGCCGCCTACGCCCGCCGCAAGGCCTCCCGCCTGCCCAGCGTCCGTGAGGCCTCTGGTATCGCCGCCTACACCGTGGGCAAGTGGCAGGAGGCCCTGTCCGACCTGCGTGCGGCCCGCCGCATGAGTGGCCGGGACACCTTCCTGGCGATCATGGCTGACTGCGAGCGCGGCCTAGGCCGTCCCGAGCGGGCCCTTGAGATCGCCAACGACCCGGCCGGCAAGGACCTGGACGCGGACGAGCGCATCGAGCTGCGGATCGTCGCTGCTGGCGCCCGCCGCGACATGGGTGACGTCAAGGCCGCTTTGGCCGAGCTTCAGGTGCCGGAGCTGAAGGAGCGGCGCGCCCGGCCGTATGTGGCGCGGTTGTTCTACGCCTACGCCGACGTCCTGGAGGAGCTCGGCCGGACCGAGGACGCCCGCGAGTACTTCGCGCGTGCCTCCTCGGTGGACCGTGAGGGCGTCACCGACGCCGACGAACGCCTCGCCGCGATCGAGGGTGTGGAGCTGGTCGACAGCGACGTCGAGGACGGTGTCGTCTGGACCGACGTCGAGGAGGAGGCTGACGAAGCCGCCGCCGAGGCCGCGGCGGACGCCGCTCCCCGTGAGCGTCGTGAGAACCGCCGGGACGACCGGGACCGTGGCGGTCGCGATGACCGTGGCGGCTACCGCGGCGGCCGGGACTGACCCCCTCGGAACACAGTGACGGAGCGCCGTCGGGTGGCCTAGAGCCACTCGGCGGCGCCGTCGTGTACCTGGGCACGGTCCCCGAGGAGTACGACTCGGTGGTGTGCCTGACCCACCTCGACGGGCGCCCGCTCATGGTTCGCAACCGGCGGCGGGCCTGGGAGTTCCCCGGCGGGCACCGGGAACCCGGTGAGGACCTCTACGCCACCGCTCGGCGGGAGGCGTGGGAGGAGGCCGGAGCCACCCTCGGCGAGGTTCGGGTCGCGGGCTACTATGTCCTCTCCGGCGGACACACCACCGTGGTCACCCATGCGCTGGTGAGCTCCTTGGAGCCGCTCAGCGGGGAGTACGAGACCGTCGAGGTGCAGACCTTCGACTGCCTTCCACCGGAGCAAGAGCTGTCATGGGCGGACGGTCTGTACGCGCACCTGCTACGCGTTCTGGGGCTCCCCGGTGCCCGGGATCAGAATTCCAGCCGTTTGACGTAAGTGCTCTCGCTCCCGACCAGTGTGTACCCGAGCCGGTCGTTGATGGCGAGCATCGGCTTGTTGGTTTCGTGATTTCCGGTGTAGGCGTGCGTGAAGCCCTGCTCCCTGGCCCGGTGCAGGGCCATGTTTTTGGCGTATCCGGCCAGCCCTCGGCCCCGGTACTCGGGCAGGGTGCCGGTCATCGCCGACTCCATGCGGGTGCGGTGGTCGGACGAGTAGCAGGAGATCGTCACCGGGACCCCGTCGAGCAGCAGGACGAGGCTGAGCTCCAGGTCGGACATCGGGTTGTGCCACACCGCGTTGAGCCAGACCTCGTAGGGCAGGAACTCCTCCGCGGTCTCGCCCGGCTCGTCCTGGTCGGCGGCCTTGTCGATTTCGTAGAGCGGGCGGGGGTCGTCGGCGAACTCGCTCCACTGGCGCAGCTCGGCCCCTGCCGGTGCCTTCGGCGGGTCCGGAAGCTTGCTCAGATCCATACCGAGGACGTGGTGGCTCTCGACCAGCTGGTAGCCCCGCTGTAGGGCCGTCGTGCGGAAGAGGTCTCCGCTGACCTGGACACCCTCCTGTGCGACATCGGTGCGCAGGACGGTGGCCCCCTCCTCGACCAGGTGGGCCTCCGAGGCCTCCAGGAGCCGCGCGGCGAGCTCCTCGTTACGGTGGCCTTCGGCCAGGGCTCCGTAGAAGGACTTGCCCTTGCGGGTCCCATCCTCGTCCGTGTGCAGCCTGCTCATCACGTGCCCGACCAGGGTGTCGCCGACTACCGCGACCAGGCGGCTGTCCTCGACGTCGGGGCGGGGGTGGTCGAACCGCCACCGCATGTGCTCCTCGGTGAGGACCAGTGCCGGAAAGTCGTTCCTGAGGAGGGGGTGGGCCTGAGCGAGGTCGCCCTTGCGTGCCGGGCGTATGTGGGGAGTCATGCCGGGAGAGTACGGGGATTGGTGCCGGGACCGCACGTGGTTTGCCGCCGTCCCGGCACGTTCCCGGGGGCTAGGCCCGCTCCTCCTCGGCCTTTCTCTTCGCTTCTGCCTGCTCCTGGGTGAGCTTGTCCAGCCAGTGCACGATCCCGCCCACGTTGGCCTCCGGTCCGCTGAGCGTGTCCAGGACCGCGGCGGCCTCGGGGGAGGCGCCCGGGGGGAGGGGCTTGTACCTGGAGATGACCTTGTCGCGCACCATCGCGATGGCGTGGTCCAGATCCCCGCCGGTGTCCCGCGACTCCCGGACGGTCTCCACCCACAGGCGCAGCTCGGCCTCGGCGCGGTCGATGGTCTCCGCCACGGCACCGTGTGCGCCGAAGTGGGAGAACATCAGCCGCTGGGCGCCGATGTCACCGAACAGGCGCAGGGTGCGCAGGCAGGCCTCCATGTCGAAGTCCGGCGGCGGGGTCGCCGGGCGCAGGTCACCCGTGAGGGGGTTGTACACGCCGAGGGCGTCACCGACGTACAGGTCGCCGGTCCCGGTGTCCACCAGGCCCATGTGGTGCTTGGCGTGCCCGGGTGCGTAGTGCGAGACCAGCCTGCGGCCCGCGCCCAGGTCGATCTCACCGGTCTCGGCCACCGAACGGATCCGGGCCGCCTCGGTGGGGTGCATCTGTCCGAACAGCGTCTCTAGCCGGTCGCCCCACACCATCTTCGCGCTGGCCATCAGCCGGCTGGGGTCGGCCAGGTGGCGGGCGCCGCGCTCGTGCACGACGATCTCCGCGTTGGGGAACAGCGCGGCCATGTCTCCGGTGCCGCCCGCGTGGTCCAGGTGGATGTGGGTGACCACGATGGTGGCGAGGTCTTCGGGGGCCAGGCCGAGCCGGATCACGGCGTCCCGCAGAACCGGTGCCGAACCGGCGGTGCCCACCTCGACGATGCAGGGCCGCTCCGTGCGGATGAGGTAGGCGGACACGACCCCGGGATAGCCGGCGAGCATCGTGTCGATGGCATAGATCTCGTCGCCCAGGGGAGTGATCCCCTCGGGCAGACCGCTGACGTCCACGTCGTCGTGCACGGCAGACACCCCTCTTCCTCAGGCTTTGTGCGATCCGTTCCGGACCGAACCCGACTCTAGAACAAGGGTGTCACGCCAGCTGACGGCGGGGCCATGCCGGTTATCCACAGCTTTCAGGAGGGTCTTTTCTCCGGAGTCAGACCGGGTGATGCTGGAACCAGCGCGCGCACCAGGTCACTCCCAGAAAGGCCCTCGTGCTCGAACCCACTTCCAACCCCGGCCTCTCCACGCCCACCAAGAACAAGAAGAGGGGGAAAAAGCCGAACCCCGCCCTGGAACCGCCCGCCGCGAAGAAGGTGGTGGAGCGGCGAGCCTCCGCCTCGTACCCGGAGACCGAGGCGGTGCCCGAGAGGGCCCGTGAGTCGGCCCCGGTCGTCAGGAACAGCAAGCGAAAGGGGCAGCGGAACATCACCCCGGAGCCGGCCTCCGAACCGGAGAGCGGGGCTGTGGAGCAGCGCGTCCCTGGTTCGGAGACCGCGAAGGCGGGTGATTCGGGGCTGCCGATGCCGCCTCTGACGGAGCGGCCGGACCGGGCCGAGGGGCACCGGAACGAGGTTTTCGTGGTCGGGCGGGTCACCTCCGCCCCCTTCGAACGGGAGTTTCCCAGCGGGGCGCGGTTGGTGACCTGGCGGATCTGCATGGCCCGGCCCGAGGTCCCCGGGCGGCGTGCCCGGTCCGACTCGCTGACTCTGGTCTCCTTCGACGAGGCCCTCTGCGCGAAGGTACACGGGTGGCGGGTCGGTGACGTGGTTCGGGTGACCGGGGAGCTGCGCCGACGGATCTGGCGCGGGTGGAAGGGCGTCCAGAGCGTGCTGGAAGTGGAGGTGGACACCGCCACGCTGGTGCGCAGGGCGAACCGGTGAGTCGGTCACCAACCCAGGGCGCTCAGGGCCTCGCTCACCGTGGGACCGGTCGGGTCGATGGAGTCGTCAGCCCAGACCGCCGTGCACAGGGCGCGCAGACCGTCCAGGCGGTCGCCCTCCCCGGACAGGCGTACCGCGGCGGCCTCCGCTTTGACGGTCCAGCCGCCGCACTCGGTCCGGGCGGTGTCCCCGTCGACGTGGCGGAGCGTGCCCGGGTGGGTCTCGTTCATCCCGGACACGTCCCAGGACAGGTACCGGGGGCGCTGGTGGGCGGGGGCGGCCAGGGCGTCCTGGGGGGTGGCGACACCGGACAGGACCAGCAGTCCGGCGGCGCCGTGCGTGGTGGCGCCCTCGATGTCGGTGTCGAGCCGGTCGCCCACGATGAGGGGGTTGGTGGCGCCGGTGCGCATCATCCCCTCCTCGTGCAGTGGCCGCATCGGCTTGCCCGCGATCACCGGCTCCACCCCGGTGGCGTGGGCGATCACCCGCACGAAGGATCCGTTCGCTGGGGTGATCCCCCACTCGGTGGGCGCGGTCGCGTCGGAGTTGCTGGCCACGTAGAACGCTCCGCCGGAGACGGCGAGGGTGCCCTGGTCGAGGAGGTCGCGGGACATGTTCCGCGAGTAGCCCTGGACCACCGCCACCACGGACTCCGTGGCGACCGTGACGGGCCGCAGTCCCATCCGGTGTACGGCCTGGCGCAGACCGGTGTCGCCGACCACCAGCACGTCCGAACCCTGGGGGTAGCGGGCGGACACCAGGCGGGCGGCGGCCTCGGCGGAGGTCACCACGTCCTCGGGGGCCGCGGGTACGCCCAGGTGGGTGAGGTGTTCGGCGATGCGGGCGGGGGTGCGTCCGGCGTTGTTGGTCACGAAGGCGACCCGCGCCCCGGCGGCCCGTGCCTTGCCCACGGCCTCGGGCGCGGCGGGAACGGCCTTGGGTCCGATGTAGACCACGCCATCCAGGTCGAGGAGCATCGCGTCGTGGAGCTCGTTGAGCGGGCGGTCAGCTGCCTGCAAGGCCATCGCGCAAGGTCCGATTCCGTGTGTCGGGAGAGGTCACCCCCAGGCTAGGCCGCCCGGCGCCCCGAGCGCCCCCGCCCCGGGGTGTGTGCTCCGTCGCAGCCCCACGCTACGAAGAGAGGAGCGAGGTCCCCGGGATGCTCCACCCCACGCGGGGCAGATCCCGCGGCCCTGTGAGCCGTGCTCCCGTTACGGCGGTTGTGTGTTGTCGGAGGGTGCCCTGGAGTGGCTGTGGTCAGTAGCGGTGTTCGGTGAGCCAGGAGGTGGCGAAGGTGACGGCCTCGGGGAGGGGGAACAACCGGGCGGTGGCTGAGCCCACCCGGTCGACGGTGACCACGCCGGTGGCCTCGAAGGCCGCGCCCAGGGCGGGGAAGTCGCTCTCGTCCAGGACGATGCCGGTGTAGGTCACCCACTCCCGTTTTCCTTCGGGTGTGCGGATGGCGCAGGAGGAGGGTTCGGTGGGCGGGTGTGGGACCCGGTACTCGGCCAGGTGGAAGGCGGTGCAGGAGTCGTAACCGGTGCCCAGGAGCAGGACGCGGGCGTCGGCTTTGGCCAGGCGGGCCAGGGGTGAGTCCTCACCGAGGGCGGATGCGAGGGGATGGGGGTGCATGAGCTCGGCGGCGTTCGGGCCGAGCGCGGCGAAGGAGGTCTGCGGGTGCGCGCTGCGCACGGCGCCCGGCCAGGTGCGGAGCCGTTCGGCGACGCGTCCCATGTGGGGGCTGGAGGTGATGGCGGGGTCGTAGGCGGGCATCTCGGTGCGGATGGTTTCCCACCAGGCCTCGGGGACGGGCGGGTTGCACCAGTCCGCGGGGTCGGAGTTGTCGCTGGTCTGGGTGGGCACCACGAGGTTGCCGGTGGGCCCGACTGCGTCCAGGAGGGCTCGGACCACGGTCTCGTCGGACCCGCACACCCAGCCGAGGGAGCGCAGGGAGGTGTGGACCAGCAGGGTGTCGCCGGGGGTGACTCCGAGCCCGGTCAGGTCCTTGGCAAGGCTGGTGCGGGTTCGGAGTATGTCCTGCGTCTGCTCGGGCATGGGGTGGCTTCCTCACTGGGATCGGGGCACTCAGTATGGCTTCCGGGGCTTGGGGCGGACACTCGTTTTTCGTCTCCGGGAGGGAAACACCCGAAGATGACGTAGCGGAGCTTCCGACTCAGCCCGTGAGGTGTCTGCATGAGGGATGGGCAACGATGAGTTCGTGACACTGGCCCTGGTGCTCGCCGTGGTGGTGGCGCTGGGGCTGGTGGGCAATCTGCTTCGACAGCCGTTGATCGTGGTCTTCATCGCGGTCGGGATCATCGTCGGCCCGGTCGGGCTCGGCTGGATCTCGCCTTCGGGGACGTTGGAGCTACTGGCCCATGTGGGTATCGCTCTGCTGTTGTTCCTGGTGGGGTTGCGGTTGGACCTGCATTTGATCCGGGCCACCGGGCCGGTGGCGTTGGCCACGGGCTTGGGGCAGATCGTGTTCACTTCGGCGGTGGGCTACGGTCTGGCCCGGCTGCTCGGTATGGAGCCGCTGACCGCGCTGTACGTCGCGGTGGCGTTGACCTTCTCGTCGACGATCATCATCGTCAAGCTGTTGTCCGACAAACGCGAGCTCGACAAGCTCCACGGGCGTATCGCCATCGGGTTCCTCATCGTGCAGGACATCGTCGTGGTCCTGGTGATGATCGCGCTGACCGCCTTCGGCCAGGCCACCGGGGATTCGGTCCCCGCTGAGATCCTTCAGGTGCTGGCGGTCGGCGGCGGCCTGCTCGTGGGGTTGGCTCTGCTCTCCCGTTACGTCCTGCCCCGGGTGGTGGCCGTCGTGGCGCGTTCACAGGAGCTCCTGGTCCTGTTCGGGGTCGCCTTCGCGGTCTCCGTGGCCGCGCTCAGCGAGTGGTTGGGCTTCAGTGCCGAGGTCGGTGCGTTCCTCGCGGGGGTGTCACTGGCCTCGACCGACTACAGGGACGCGCTCGGAGCCCGTCTGGTGAGTCTGCGCGACTTCATGCTGTTGTTCTTCTTCCTGCAGCTGGGCGCCAACCTGGACTTCTCGGACGCGGGCCGCCAGATCAGCGAGGCCGCGGTCCTGTCGGTGTTCGTGCTCGTCGGAAACCCGCTCATCGTTGTGTTGATCATGGTGCTGATGCGCTATCCGGCCCGGGTCGGTTTCCTGGCGGGGCTGACCGTCGCCCAGATCAGCGAGTTCTCGTTGATCTTCGCGGCCCTGGGGCTGAGTCTGGGGCACATCGGTTCTGCGACGGTCAGCCTGATCACGGTCGTCGGTCTGATCACCATCGGCGGGTCCACCTACATGATCCTTTACTCCCATCAGATCTACCGCTGGCTGGGGCGTTGGCTGGACCCCCTGGACCGGCTCCTCCCCGGCAGGCGCCACCTCGGTGAACCGCCGACCGGGGACATCGACGTGATCGTCTACGGTCTGGGCCGGTTCGGCAGGGAGGTCGTCACACGGGTCGCCGCGGCCGGTTACCGCGTTCTCGCGGTGGACTTCGATCCGCAGAAGGTGGCGGCCACCGAGCAGGAGAACGTCACCGCCGCGTTCGGCAGCGCTGAGGACCGGGAATTCCTGGAGACGCTTCCTCTGGAACAGGCCCGCATGGTGCTCAGCGCGATTCCCTCCTCACAGGCCGACCTGGTGCTCATACACGCTCTGCGCCAGCACGGCTACGAGGGGACGGTCGTGTTGACGGCGCTCGATCCCGCCCTGGCCGACCAGCTCCGTCGGGCCGGTGCCGACCACGTGCTGGAGCCCTACCGTGCGGGGGCCGAGGACCTGCTCGACGACCTGCGTGAACACATGGGTCCGCCGCCGGGGTCGACCGGCCCCGGGGCGGGCTGAGGTGTTCAGGGGATGACGCGCATGACCAGGCCGGTGCGGGGTTTGGGTCCGAAGGAGGTGGACTTGCGCGGGGTGAGTTCGCCGCGGTCGGCGACGGCGTAGACCTGCTCCACGCGCAGCGGGGGCACGATGACGGCGGTGCCCTTCTCGTCGCGGGCGGCGGCCGCGGCCTCGGCCGGGTCGTCGTGCACCATCCGGACCCGGTCCTCGGGGAACTCCCACAGCGGCATGAGTACCTCGTGCAGGGCGGCCGTGGCCAAGTGGCGCCAGTCCGGGGAGTGGTCGGGCATGGCCTGGGCCAGGGTGGTTTCGTCGAATCCGCTCACCAGGTGGGTCTCGCCCTCGGCCGACACCAGGAGCAGGGCCGGGGCCTGTGCCTGGGCCAGGGCGGTCGCGTCGGCCTCTGGGACCGGTTCCACCGTGGCCACGGTGCGGGCGGCGGCCAGCGCGCGGGCGGTGTCCAGGCCAGGCAGGACCCGGTGGATGGCGCCGAGCCGGGGCGGGTGGGCGTCGCTGTCCACGAGCAGGGCCAGACCGTGGCTCCACCCCTGGTCGGCGCTCTCCTGGCGCAGCCTGAGATAGGCGGCGTAGCGGTGGTGGCCGTCGGCGATCAGGGCGGACCGCCCGGCCAGGTCGGCGATGATCTCCTGTTGAATCCCGGGGTCGGTGATGGCCCACAGGCGGTGTTGGGCGCCGTCGCGGGTGCGGGTGGAGACCACGGACCGCCCCTGGGCGCCGGTGGTCTCGGTGGCGGCGGAGGCCGCGCCGCCCGCGCCGCGGTAGACGAGGAAGATGGGTTCGAGGTTGGCGCGGGCCACCTCCATCAACCGGAAGCGGTCGCGCACCGGCGGGTCGGCGACGTCCTCGTGCGGGCGTACGGCCGAGTCGGTTCCGGTGCTCTCCTCGGGTAGCCCCAGGGCGCCCACGAGACCGCGCTGTACCTGGCCGTCCGCGGTGACCTGCTCGTACACGTACAGAGCCGGCTCCTCGTCCAGGGCGAGCACCCCTTCGGTGATCCAGCTGCGCAGGAGGTCGGCGGCGGCCCGGTAGCGCCGGGAGACGGCGTCCTCGCCCTCGGGTGCCTGCCGGGAGAGTTCGAAGGGCAGTGTGACCCTCGCCGCGTTGTGCGGGTCGGAGCGCTGGAGCTTGCGGGCCTCCTCCGCGTCAGGGATGTCGTAGGGCGGGGCCAGCAGCCGTGCGATGTCGAAGCCCCCGTCGATGAAACGGTCGACGTCGGGGGCCACGTAGCGCAGGCCGCGGAAGGGGGCCAGGACAAGTGGTTGACGAGGCATCCCAGCAAGGTACCCGCCGTCCGGCGGTGCCGGTGCGCTCCGCCGGCGTGAGGTGGTCGGGCGGGTCACAGCAGGCGTCGCATGCGCAGTAGGTCGCTGAGGCTGGCGTCGACCTTGAGCCGTCGGCTGAACAGCGCCTTGGCGGGGTCCAGCCGGTCCTCGGCCAGGTCCACGAGGTCGCCGCTGGAGACGGTCACCCGGACCTGGGGGGCGGCCGCCGCGGCCGCCGCCGGACCGGAGGTGATGTCGGTGAGGCCGTCGACGGTCAGACGCATGTCGAAGGCGGTCGCCAGGTCAGGGACGATCACGCGCACGGTGCGTTCGCGGATGACTTCGCGGCGCCGGTCCAGTGGTTGGGCGAGGATGCGCTCGTTCGCCCGGGCGATGCCCTCTAGGCACGCGTCGATGCTGCTCATGGGCACATGATGCCCTATTCGGTGGATACCGTCCGGTGGCCGGCCAAGACGCCCTCGGCCGGGCCAAGGGCGCGGATCGCTTCTGGGGCGGGTGGTGCCGGTGGGGTGAGCTCCGTCGTTTGCGTGTCACACGCGCCCCGGCCCCGGTAGCGTTGGCGTCACCCCCGGAGCACGAGGCCCCTCCCTCAGCGCGCCCGCTTTCCTACATTCCCTCCTGCGGTCCCATCAAGGAGCAAGTCATTATGGTCGTCGACGCGGTTCGCACCTATCTGGACGCCGCCAATGGCCTTACCGAACTCTCGCGCAAGCAGGCCGTGGCGGCCGCCAAGACCCTGATCCGGGCCAACGGGGCAGCCGCGCCCGCCGAGGGTGAGGCCCCGCCGAGGGTGGGGCAGAGCATCCAGACCCTGGCGGGCGAGCTCATCGAGACCAGCCAGGCCAACCGGGCGGCCGTGGCCGACCTGGTGCGGGCCGAGGTGCGGTCCGCGCTGGAGCAGATGGACATGGTCCCGCGCGCCGAGTACGAGCGGGTGGTGCGCCGGGTCGCTGAACTGGAGCGCCGGATGGCCGCTCGGCAGACCGTGGAGCGGGTGCTGGCGCCCCGCGGTGGTGCGTCCTCGGTGCTTCCCGCGCGGGAGGAGGGCCGCGGGTCGGCGGCTCAGAAGGAGGCCCCGGCGGTCGAGGAGCCCGTTGAGTCCGAGAAGGCCGTGCCGGCTCTGTCCTCGGAGAATGCCTGGAGCTCCGAGAGCGGCGAACACTCCGAAGGCGGGGAGAGTGGCGAAGCCGAGCAGACGGCGCGGAGTGCGGACGAGGACACCTCCGCCGCCGACACCCCCGACACCTCTGCTGAGGGTGCTGAGGGCGGCGGGGACGCGGACGGAACCGAGGACGAGGCCGATCCCCAGGCCGCCGCCAAGCGCACCGCCTCGGCCCGGAGCAAGGCCAAGACCGGCGCCAAGTCCACCCGGGCGCGTTCGACCGCTAAGCGCACCACCAAGAGCAAGGGCGCCAAGAAGTAGAGTCCGTCCCGGGCCGTGTGCCCGAAGACACAGGTGAGACCAGATGAAGGGACGGGGCGTGATGGATCCGAGTGAGCAGGCCGAGGCCATGGCCGAGCAGACTCTCAGCTCGACCAGGGAGCGGCTGGCCGGGCTGGACGCCCTGCCCACCCACGAGCATGTGGCGGTCTTCGACGGACTTCAGCAGGAGCTGTCGGGTGTTCTGGGCGCACTGGGGCAGAGCGCCCAGGGTTCCCGATAATGGCCGGAGCTGCCGGTACCCTAGGTGACCATGGCAAAACGTAGTCGGCTCGACGCGGAACTGGTCCGCCGCGGTCACGCACGCTCCCGGGGTCACGCGGCCGAGATGATCGAGAGCGGTTTCGTCCTCGTGTCCGGCATGGTGGCGTCCAAGGCCGCGACCCAGATCGGTACCGATCAACCCATCGTGGTGCGCACCCCCTCGGAGGAGCCGCCCTATGTCTCCCGGGGCGCGCACAAGCTCATCGGGGCGTTGGACGCCTTCGAACTGGATGTGAAGGGCCGTCGGGCCCTGGACGCAGGTGCCTCCACCGGGGGTTTCACCGACGTCCTGCTGCGGCGCGGCGCCGCTCACGTCACGGCGGTCGACGTCGGGTACGGGCAGCTGGCCTGGTCGCTGCGTAGCGACGACCGGGTGCGGGTGATGGAGCGCGTCAACGTCCGCGAGCTCACCCCGGAGCAGATTGGTGAGCCGCGCCCGGACCTGGTCGTCGGTGACCTGTCGTTCATCTCCCTCAAACTCGTGCTCGGCGCGCTGCGCGAGTGCGTGGCCCCCGACGCCGACTTCTCAATGATGGTCAAGCCCCAGTTCGAGGTTGGCAAGGCCCGGGTGGGCGCGGGCGGTGTGGTCCGTGAACCTGAGCTGCGGGCGGAGGCCGTCTCCGACGTGGCGGCGCACGCCCTGACCCTGGGGCTGGGTGTGGTCGACGTGACAGCCAGCCCCCTGCCGGGCCCCTCGGGCAACGTCGAGTACTTCCTGTGGATGCGTGCAGGGGCGTCGCCGCTGGACCCGGCGGTGTTGGAGCGGGCGATCCAGGAGGGCCCCTCCTGAGAGCATGGCCTCCTGTCGCAGGAGTCCGGTAACGTGACCCGGCCGGGTGCGGTCGAGCATCCGGTCGGCACCAGGCTTCCCGTCGGGGAGTGAACGTAAGGGGACGGCGATGACCAGCGGACGCAGTGTTCTCCTGCTGGCCCATACCGGTCGGCCCGCGGCGGTACGCAGCGCCCAGCTCGTCCACGAGAGGCTCAGCCGCGCGGGGTTGACCGTGCGCATGCTCAAGAGCGAGGTCGAGGATCTGGCGGCCAGCGGCTGCGAGCTGTCCCCGATCGAGCCGGTGGAGGCGGCGCAGGCCGCCGAGGGTGTGGAACTGGTCATGGTGCTCGGCGGGGACGGGACCCTGCTGCGGGCGGCGGAGATCGCGCGTCCGGCCGGTGCGCCGCTGCTGGGTGTGAACCTGGGGCACGTGGGTTTCCTGGCTGAGGCCGAGCGCGAGGACCTGGGTGCCACGGTGAACAGCGTGGTCAACCGCGACTACGTCGTCGAGGAGCGCATGACCCTGGACGTGGCCGTTTTTAACGGCGGTCGCGGTGACGGGACGCCTCCGGTGCGTTCGTGGGCGCTCAACGAGGCGACTCTGGAGAAGGCCGATACCCGTCGCATGCTGGAGATGGTCCTGGAAGTGGACGGGCGTCCCCTGTCCAGCTGGGGCTGTGACGGTGTGGTGTGCGCGACCCCCACCGGGTCGACCGCCCACGCGTTCTCGGCGGGTGGCCCGGTCGTGTGGCCGGATGTGGAAGCGCTGCTGGTCGTGCCGATCAGCGCGCACGCCCTATTCGCGCGGCCCCTGGTCGTGGGGCCGGAGGCGACGGTGGCGCTCGAGGTCCTGCCGGAGACCACGCCGGGCGTGCTCTGGTGTGACGGACGGCGTATGGTCGAATTGCCCGCGGGGGCACGAATCGAGATCACCCGTGCCGATACGCCGGTCCGGCTGGCCCGGTTGCACCGTGCGCCTTTCACCGATCGGTTGGTGGCCAAGTTCGGCCTGCCGGTCACCGGGTGGCGGGGGCGGGCCAAACACGGACGCTGAAGCAGCGCCGTCACATGCAAAGGGCGTCAACTATTCAGGAGAGGGATCGGTGCTCGAAGAAGTCCGCATCCAAGGCCTCGGTGTCATCGATGACGCCGTGTTGGAGCTGTCACGGGGCCTGACCGTCGTCACCGGTGAGACCGGCGCTGGTAAGACCATGGTCGTCACCGGGCTGGGACTGCTCTTCGGTGGGCGCGCCGACCCTCAGCGGGTACGCCCGGGGGCCGACCGTGCGGTGGTCGAGGGGCGGCTGACCGTTCCCCAGGGGGGCCGGGTGGCCGACCGGGTGCTGGAGGCCGGCGGTGACATCGACGACGACGTCCTGATCCTGACCCGCGCGGTCTCGGCGGAGGGCCGTTCCCGGGCGACCATGGGCGGCCGTTCGGCCCCGGTGAGCCTGCTGGCCTACCTGGCCGACGACCTCGTGGCCGTGCACGGGCAGTCCGACCAACAGCGTCTGCTGCGGGCGGACCGTCAGCGCTCTTCTCTGGACCGGTTCGCCGGTGACGACCTGGCCAAGGCGTTGAAGCGTTACTCGTCCGCCTACCGTCGCTACCGTGAGGTCTCGGCGGAGTTGGACGAGCTGGTCGAGCGGGCGCGTGAGCGTGCTCAGGAGGCCGACATGCTGCGGTTCGGGGTGGAGGAAATCACCGCCGCCGAGCCGCTCGCGGGGGAGGACGAGGAGCTTCTCGCGGAGGAGACCCGGCTGGCGCACGCCGACGGGTTGCGGGTGGCCTCGACCACCGCGCACGAGGCGTTGGCCGGTGACCCGGCCGCGGCGGACGTGCAGGCCGACGTGGTGGGGCTGCTATCCGCGGCCCGCCAGGCGGTGGGCTCGGTGCGTGAGCACGACGCGGAGCTGGCCGCCATCGGCGACCGGTTGGACGAGGCGTCCTACATCCTCACCGACGCCGCCACCGAGCTGGCCTCCTACGCGGAGTCGGTGGATGCCGACCCGGCCCGGCTGGCCGCGATCCAGGAGCGCCGGGCGCTGTTGACCCAGCTTTCGCGCAAGTACGGCGCGACCACGGACGAAGTGCTGGCCTGGGCAGAGAACGCCGCCAAGCGCCTGGGTGAGCTGGACGGTGACGACGAGCACATCGACGCCCTGCGCGCCGAGGCCGATGAACTGTACGCGCGGATGGACGAGGCAGCGACCGCGCTGACCGACATCCGGTCCGCCGCGGCCGAGCGGTTTGGCGCGGCGGTGACCGAGGAGCTGACCGCGCTGGCCATGCCGCACGCGCGGGTGAGCGTGCGCATCACCACGGGTGAGGAGTTCGGTCAGCACGGGCGCGACGAGGTCGAGCTGCTGCTGGCGCCGCACCCGAGCTCACCGCCGCTGGCGCTGCACAAGGGCGCTTCCGGCGGTGAGCTCTCGCGGGTGATGCTGGCGATCGAGGTGGTCTTCGCTGGGGCGGACCCGGTGCCCACCTTCGTGTTCGACGAGGTGGACGCGGGTGTGGGCGGTAAGGCCGCGGTGGAGATCGGGCGGCGGCTGGCCCGGTTGGCCCAGCGCGCCCAGGTCATCGTGGTCACGCACCTGCCACAGGTGGCGGCTTTCGCCGACGCGCACCTGGTGGTGGAGAAGTCCACCGAGGGTCTGGTCACCGAGAGCGGTGTGGTGCGTCTGGACCGGGGCGGGCGGGTGCGTGAGCTCTCGCGGATGCTTGCCGGTCTGGAGGACTCCGAGCTGGGCCGGGCCCACGCCGAGGAGCTGCTGGACAACGCCGACCCGGATCGCGCCTACCCAGCCGCCTGACGCCCCGCTGCCCGTATATCCCCCGTGATCTTGCTACCAGAAGCAAGTTCGGCGCCGAACTTGCTTCTGGTAGCAAGATCACGGGGAAACGGGGGGTGAACAGGCCCCGGGTATCCATCGGGTGCGGCTCCTCGACCAGGGAAGGCCCGGAACTCGTCCTGGCCCTGGCTCTCAGCGGTGCCTGTACCGGTTCGGTACGGGCACTGTTGTTTTCCGGATGCTGCTGCAGAACTGGGTGTTTTGCCCCGAAAACGCCGATCGATCGAGTGTTGTAACTCAGGGTGATCAAGTTCTGACATTATGCCAGCGATGAAGGTATCGGATGCGTTCAGAGCCACAATGCGATTCCGCCGCACGCGGGCGGACGCCCCCACCGGGCTGGTCGCGCCCGTCCGTTCGGACCGCCGCACCAAGAATCTGACCAAGAGACTGCGCCCCGGCGACATCGCCGTGATCGACCACGTCGACCTGGACCGGGTCAGTGCCGAGGCACTGGTGGGCTGCGGGGTGTCGGCGGTGCTCAACGTCGCCCGCAGCATCAGCGGGCGCTACCCCAACCAGGGCCCCGAGATGATCGTGGCCGCGGGAATCCCCCTGGTGGACGACGTCGACCCCGAGGTCCTGACCCGGGTCCGCGAGGGCGAACGCCTGCGGCTGGTGGAGGACACCCTCTACCGGGGCGAGGAGGTCATCGCCCGCGGCATCCGCCAGGACAAGGAGACGGTGGCCGCCGCCATGGCAGAGGCCCGCGCCGGGCTCGCCACCCAGCTGGAGGCCTTTGCCGCCAACACCATGGCCTACCTCCAACGCGAACGCGACCTGCTGCTGGACGGCATTGGTATCCCGGTGATCGGCACCGTCATGGAGGGCCGCCACGTCCTGATCGTGGTGCGCGGCTACCACTACCGCGAGGACATCGCCGCGCTGCGCCCCTACATCCGCGAGTTCCGGCCGGTCATCATCGCCGTTGACGGGGGAGCCGACGCCGTCATGGAGGCCGGGTACCGGCCCGACATCATCGTCGGCGACTTCGACTCGGTCTCCGACCAGGCCCTGAGCAGCGGTGCCGAACTCGTGGTGCACGCCTACCGGGACGGCCGCGCCCCCGGTCTGCAACGCCTGAACGACCTGGGCCACGAAGCGGTGGTCTTCCCCGCCACCGGAACCAGCGAGGACGTGGCGATGATGCTCGCCGACGGTTCGGGTGCCAGTCTGATCGTCGCGGTGGGCACCCACGCCACCCTGGAGGAGTTCCTCGACAAGGGACGCTCGGGCATGGCCAGCACCTTCCTGACCCGGCTGAGGGTGGGGGGAAAGCTGGTGGACGCCAAGGGCGTGAGCCGCCTCTACCGCTCCCGCATCTCTCCGTGGGCACTGCTCGGCCTGGTGGCCGCGTGCCTGCTCACCATCCTGGTCGCCGCCTACAGCTCACCGGCCGGGCAGGTCTATCTCACCTTTCTCGCGGCGCGCTGGGACGCGTTCGTCTACTGGATGACGGGGCTGTTCACGTGATCGACTTCCGCTACCACCTCGTGTCCATCGTGGCGGTGTTCCTCGCACTCACCGTCGGCCTGGTCCTGGGCACCACGATGCTCCAGGACCCGCTCCTGAACACCATGAAGTCCGAGACCGCGGACCTGCGCGGGCAGAGCGAGGAGCTGCGCGCCGAACGCGACGACTCCGAACTGCTCAACGCCGGGGCCGACCAGCTCGCCGACGCCGTGGCCGGGGACATGCTGGAGGACCGGCTGCTCGACCGCAGCGTGGTCCTGGTGGCCTCGCCCGGCGCTGACGAGGAAGTGCTGCTCGCCCTGGGCGGACGCGTCGAGGAGGCGGGCGCAGAGGTGGTCGGTCAGCTGCTGCTGGAGGAGGCGTTCCTGGACGTGGGCAGCGCGACCTTCGTGGACGAGCTCGCGCTCCAGGTCTCGACCGAGCCCGGTGACCTGTCCGGCAACCCCTACGACAAGGCCGGAACCGAGTTGGGTCGTGCACTGGCCGCCAAGAACGGACAGACGGACAACGGGAACGAGGACGACGAGGACAAGGACGACGGGGACGGGGACACCGAGGCCAGCGGGGCAGCCGAGGACGAGGACGGGGAGAGCGACCCCCGCCACGACGCGAGCACGGTGCTGTCCGCCTTCGCCGAGGGCGGCCTCCTCACCATCGAGGATTCCCCGGCCCGTTCCGCCGACACCGTGATCGTGCTCGCCCCGGCCACCGCCGCCCCCGAGGACGACGGTGAGCGCGCCAACACCGCCCTGACCAGCTTCACCGCCGCCCTGCACGAGCAGGTTGGACCCACGGTCCTGGCCGGAGGCACCGAAACCGGACGCTCGGGCGGGCTCATCGCCCAGGCCCGCGCCCTGGAGCCCGCCTACGCCACCGTGGACGTGGCCGGCCGCCCGACCGGAGACCTGGTCGCGGTCCTGGCCCTGGCCGAGGCCCTGTCCGGTTCGGGGTCGGCCTACGGCATCGGTGAGGGGGTCACGGGGTTTCTTCCTACCCCGCTGCCCGGTCCGGCCGAGCCTGCGGACCCCGACGCGGACAGCGACTCCGAATCGGAGGCGGACGTGGAGGCCGACGCCGCGGCTGAGCCCGGCGTCGAGGACGAGGCCCGCCGCACCGTGCCCAGGAACGGGGAGTGACCCCGGTGACCGCCACATCCCTGATCACCCCTGTCACCCCGACCACCCAGGCCGCCCGAGGACTGGCCGGGGCCGCGCTGGGTGCCCTGGCCGCCCGCTCCGCCTACCGGCTGCTCAACCGGGACGGAGAGCGCTCTCCCACCTGGCAGCGCGTCAACTTCCGCGGCCGCACCGTCACCCTCCAGGAGGGGCCGGCGCTGGTCTCGGGGGTGTGCGCGGGCTGCGTGCTCGCCCCTGGACTGCCCCCGCGCGTGCGCGCGGCCACGGCCCTGGCCGCCGCCGGTTCGGCGGTCTTCGGCGCCTACGACGACCTCGCCGGAGATACGCGGGCCAAGGGACTGCGCGGACACCTGGGTGCGCTGGCCCACGGGCAGGTCACCACGGGCGCGGTCAAGATGGCGGGCATCGGGGTGACCGGTCTGGCCGCCGCCTCCCTGCTGCGCCGCGGACCGCTGCGCACCCGCATCGTCGACACCCTGGCCGACGGGGCCCTGATCGCGGCCAGCGCCAACCTGGTGAACCTGTTCGATCTGCGCCCGGGACGGGCGGTGAAGTTCGCACTCCTGGCCTCGGCCCCCGCGCTGGCCTCCCCGGCCGCGCCCGTGGTCGGCCCGGTCCTGGGCGCCTCGGCCGCCCTGCTCCCCGACGACCTCGCCGAGCGCTCGATGCTCGGTGACGCCGGGGCCAACGCGCTCGGTGCCGCCCTGGGTGCGGCCGCCGCGGCCCGGGCCCCGCGCCCGGTGCGCCTGGCCCTGCTGGGCGGGGTGGTCGGCCTGACCCTGCTCAGCGAGCGGGTCAGTTTCTCCAAGGTCATCGACCGGGTTCCCGCTCTGCGCCGCCTGGACCGCTGGGGACGCCTGGGCCCCGATCTTCCCGATGCCGCCGCCACCGGATCCGCTGCCAACGCCGAAGCCGAACCCGCCGACGCCGCCGCATCCGGTACTCGCACCGAAGCCGCCACCCCGGGCCCCGACGGGGTGCGCGAGCGGGGAGCGGCCGAGGCCGATCCCACGCGCGTTCCGCGGGTGCGGCGATCGGCCGCCTCCTCGGCACCGGGGTGACCCGCGGGGTCGCCACGGCGGCGGCGCTCATCGCGGTGGTCACGGTGGGCGCTCGGCTGGCCGGGTTCGGTCGGACGGTCGTCTTCTCCCAGACCGTGGGCGACACCTGCCTGGGCACCGCCTACGTCACCGCCAACCAGCTCCCCGCGGTGCTGTTCGAGATCGTCATCGGCGGCGCCCTGACCGCCATGGTTGTCCCGGTCCTGGCCGCCGCGGTCAAGCGCGGCGACCACGAGCAGGTCCGGCACACCGCCTCCGCCCTGGTCACCTGGGTCCTGCTGCTCTCGCTACCGCTGGCCACCCTGCTCGCGCTGGTCTCGGTTCCGGCCATGACCCTGATGCTGGGAGCGGGGACCGGCTGCGACCACGGGGCCCTGCTGGGCCTGTCCGCGCGCATGCTGGTGGTGTTCGCCCCCCAGATCGTCTTCTACGGGCTGGCCGCGGTGCTCTACGGGGTGCTCCAGTCGCACCGCCGTTTCCTGGCCCCGGCCCTGGCCCCGCTGATCTCCAGCCTCGTGGTCATTGCTGCCTACCTGGCATTCGTTCCGCTGGGCAGCGAGCACCGTCAGGACATCGACGCCCTGCCGATCTCCGCCGAGCTGGTGCTGTCCCTGGGCACCACCGCCGGGGTGGTGGCGCTCTTCCTCACCGTGCTGGGCCCCGCCCGGGGCCTGAGGCTCCGGTTGCGGCCGCGCCTGACCTTTCCCCCGGGTGTGGGGGAGCGGGTGCGGTCCCTGGCCGCGGCCTCCCTGCTGCCGTTGGTAGCCATGCAGGTGTGCCTGCTGCTCTCGGTGGCCCTGGCCAACTGGGGCGGGGGAGCGGGCGCGGCCGTGCTCTACAGCTACGCGTGGGCGCTGTTCACCCTGCCCTACGGGGTGATCGCCGTGCCCATCGCGACCAGTGCCTTCACCGCGCTGGCGGTCGCCGACGCCGAACGGGACCGGGCTGGGTTCGCCCGGCTGCTGTCGGGCAGCGCCCGGGCGTGTGTGGTGATCACCGCCGGGGTGGGTACGGCTCTGGCCGCGGCCGCCGGTCCGATCGCGGTGGTCTTCGCGCAGCTGGATCCTCCGCCGCTGGAGCGGGCCCTGTTGGCTTACGCCCCGGGTGTGGTGGGGTTCGGGTTGGTGGCCCTGCTCAGCCGGGCCCTGTACGCCTCACACCACGGGCGTAGCGCCGCCGCGGCACAGGTCGTGGGCTGGATCGTGGTGATGGCCTGTGCGGTGGGGCTGGTGTGGGCGCTGCCGCCGGGCTGGGCGATCGCGGGACTGGGCGCGGCGAGCACGGCGGGGCTCAGCCTGGCCGCGCTCCTGCTGTGCGCGGGTGTGCTGCGCGCCCACGGCGGTCAGGCCCTGGCCGGGCTGCCCCGATCCCTGATCGCGGCGCTGCTGGCGGGCGCCGCCGGTTGGCCGGCCGGGCGGGCGGTGGCCGCGGCCCTGGCCCGAGGGCTGGACACGGCCCGGGGCGAGGGGATCTGGTGGACGGTGCTGGACTCCGCGGTGGCGGGGGCGACGGCGCTGGTGGTCTTCGGTGCGGTCGCGGCTTTGGTGGACCGCTCCGCGCTGCGCACGGTCGCCGATCGTGCTCGGAACGTACGCGAACGCAGGAGGGAGACGCGGTGAACGGCAGGATTGCATTGGTCGTGGGAAGCGTCAGCGGCGGGGTGGGCCGCCATGTCCGCTCGCTGGGGGAGGGTTTGCTGCGGCGGGGGTATCGGGTGGCGGTGGTCGGGCCGCCCTCGGCCGAGCGGGAGTTCGGGTTCGCCGCTCTGGGGATGCGTTTCTCCCCGGTGCAGATCGGGCCCGCGCCCTCCCTGGGCGACCCCGGGGTGGTGCTGCGGTTGCGCGCCCTGCTGCGCGGGGCCGACGTGGTGCACGCGCACGGGCTGCGGGCCGGTGCCCTGTGCGCGTTGGCGGGGGCCCGGCCGCTGGTGGTCACCGCGCACAACGCCCCACCCGTGGTCGAGGGGGCGCTGGGCGCGGTCTACCCGGTGTTGGAGCGGATCGTGGCGCTCCGGGCCGAAGTGGCCCTGGGCGTGTCCGGTGACCTGGTGCGCCGACTGCGTGCGGCGGGGGCGCGGGACACCCGCATGGCGGTGGTGGCGGCTCCGGAGACGGGGCGGCCGCTCAAGGGGCGGGCGGAGACCCGGGCGGACCTGGCGGTGCTCCCCGAGCGGCCGCTGTTGTTGACGGTGGCCCGGCTCGCGGAGCAGAAGGGGCTGGACATGTTGTTGGCCGCGGCGCCGCGGATCGCCGACCGGGCGCCCGAGCCGGTGGTGGCGATCGCGGGGGACGGTCCGCTGTGGGGGGAGTTGCACGACACCGCCGCCGAGATGGATGTGGACGTGCGGATGCTGGGGCACCGGAGTGACGTGGCGGACCTGCTGGCCGCGGCGGACGTGTTCTGTCTCACCAGTCAGTGGGAGGGGCCCTCGTTGGTGATCATGGAGGCGCTGCGGGCGGGGCTGCCCGTGGTTGCCACCCGGGTGGGCGGTATCCCCGACCTGTACGCGGGGACGGTCCTGATGGTGCCGCCGGGCGATCCCGAGGCGTTCGCGGCGGCGGTCGGCCGGGTGCTGGACGATCCGGTTCTCGCCGCTGACCTGCGGGCACGCTCCGCGGAGGCGGCTCGGGAGCTGCCTTCGGAGGAGGACGCGGTGGAGGCCGCCTGCTCGGTCTACAAGGCGGTGGCCCGCTGGTGAACACCGTGGTGGACAAGTCCGGTACGGGACGGGGGTCCCGAAGCGGTGGGGCCAACGGAGGATGTCCGGCCGGTGCGGAAGGTGTGTCCTCGCGGAGGGGTGGTCATCCCCGTGTGGGTGACTTCCTCAGAGAGGTTTTTGATGGCATGCTGGGGGCCGGTGCGGATGGCGTAACCTGTTCTGGTGCGCTTTTCGCGCCTGCTTCACCACGTGAGGGGAGTATCCCTGTCGCGGCGGTGCCGTCATCACGGAGTACAACGGTGTGCTCCCGGTTCCGTCGGTTCACGCCTTCCGGGCGTGAGCGGGAGAGACCTCCGGTTAATCGCCGTGCGTGCACAACGCTCGCGCGCACCAACCGGAGGAGAATCCGTCCGTGAACGTTCCCCTGTGGGTCTGGGCCGCCACGATCGCAGCCATGATCCTGATCCTGGCTGTGGATCTCGTGATCGTCGACCGCCCGTGGAGTAAGACCAAGGGTCCCAAGGAGTTCGGGATCAAGCAGGCCTCCTGGTGGGCGGCCTTCTACATCGGCATCGCCATCGTGTTCGGCCTCGGAGTCATGTACTTCGGCAACCCGACCTCAGGCGCCGAGTACTTCGCCGGGTTCGTCACCGAGAAGAGCCTGAGCATCGACAACCTCTTCGTGTTCTACCTTCTGATGACTGCCTTCGCGGTTCCGAAGAAGTACCAGCACGAGGTCCTGCTCGTCGGCATCGTCATCGCGATCGTGATGCGCGGCATCTTCATCGTCCTGGGCGCCCAGGTCATCAACGCCTGGAGCGAGGTCTTCTACCTCTTCGGCGTCTTCCTCATCTACACCGGTTACAAGATCGTCCGTGACCACGTGAAGGGTGGCGAGGAGGAGAAGGACTTCACGCAGACGCCGGTCGTGCGCCTGGTGAAGCGCTTCTGGCCGGTCACGAAGGACTACCACGGCGCCAAGCTGACCGTGAAGCTCGACGGCCGCCGCCACGTGACCCCGATGCTGTTGGTCATCGTCGCGATCGGCGTCATCGACCTGGTCTTCGCCGTCGACTCCATCCCGGCGATCTTCGGTCTGACCCAGGATGCCTACATCGTCTTCACCGCCAACGCCTTCGCCCTGATGGGTCTGCGCCAGCTGTACTTCCTGCTGGCCGGTCTGATGGACCGCCTGGCCTACATCAGCTGGGGCCTGTCCGCGATCATGGTGTTCATCGGCGTCAAGATGATCCTGCACGCGCTGCACGAGAACGGCGTGCACGTGGTGGAGGTCGGCATCGGTACCTCGCTGACCGTCATCCTGGGCGTCATGACCATCACCGTTGTCGGCAGCCTGGTGAAGTCCGGCATCGACAAGCGTCGCGAGCCCGCCGAGGTCTCGGGTCGCGACGACGAGGACGTCACCGCCGACCGCTCCTGATCCCGTTCGTTCCCGGCCCTGCGTGAAGCCGTGTGAACCCGGTCCCGCGCGGGACCAGAGCCCGTTCGCGGGGCGTTCACCGGATCTGTGGAAAACGACCTCGTTCGAACTGCTGTTCGCCTATAGTGGTGGTGTCCTGGTGCCTGAGCACCACGGACACCACCACTTCTGCGTGGTGGAAGAAACCGTCACAGGCGATCGTTAGTCTTGTCGGACGGGGAGGGATCTCATCCTCCGCCCACTTCCTCAGCGGCCCGGTTCCGGGTCCGCAGCGGCCCCGAGGGGTCTGCGACCGCCGCAAAGCGAAGCCACACACGGGTCCACCGACGTCACCCGACGTGGTCCACGTCCTGTGCGTCAGAGCCGAAGGATGTCTCACTCGATGGTCGAACAACTCGTGGTCCGTGGAGCACGGGAGCACAACCTCAAGGACGTGTCCCTGGACCTGCCACGCGACTCCATGATCGTGTTCACCGGCCTGTCCGGTTCGGGCAAGTCCTCGCTTGCCTTCGACACGATCTTCGCCGAAGGGCAGCGCAGATACGTCGAGTCCCTCTCGGCGTACGCCCGCCAGTTCCTCGGCCAGATGGACAAGCCCGACGTCGACTTCATCGAGGGGCTGTCCCCCGCGGTGTCCATCGACCAGAAGTCGACCAGCCGCAACCCGCGGTCCACGGTGGGCACCATCACCGAGGTCTACGACTACCTGCGCCTGCTCTGGGCCCGCGTAGGCGTTCCGCACTGTCCGGAGTGCCGTCGCGAGATCACCCGGCAGACGCCGCAGCAGATCGTGGACCGGGTCATGGAGATGACCGAGGGCACCCGCTTCCAGGTGCTCGCGCCGGTCGTGCGCGGCCGCAAGGGCGAGTACGTCGAGCTCTTCAAGGACCTGCAGTCCAAGGGCTACACGCGCGCCGTCGTCGACGGCCAGGCGGTCCGGCTGGACGAGGCGCCCAAGCTCGGCCGCTACGACAAGCACGACATCGCCGTGGTCGTGGACCGGCTCAGCGTCAAGCCGGGCGCGGAAGGGCGGCTCACTGATTCGGTGGAGACCGCGCTGAAACTGGCCGGGGGCACCATCGTCCTGGACTTCGTGGACGTGGAGCCCGAGGACCCCGAGCGCGAGAAGGTCTTCTCCGAGCACCTGTACTGCCCCTACGACGACCTCTCCTTCGAGCAGCTCGAACCGCGCTCCTTCTCCTTCAACGCACCCTACGGCGCCTGCGCCGACTGCTCGGGGCTGGGCACCCGCATGGAGGTCGACGCCGACCTGCTGGTCCCCGACCCGGAGAAGAGTCTGGCCGAAGGTGCCATCGCCCCCTGGTCGGGCGGGCCCAACGGCGGCTACTGGGAACGCATCCTCAAGGCGCTGGGCGAGGCCGTGGGCTTCGACACCGACACGTCCTGGGAGCGGCTCCCGCGCCGCGCGCGCAAAGCCATTCTGGAGGGCCACGACACCCAGGTGCACGTCAGCTACCGCAACCGGTACGGGCGCAACCGCTCCTACTACACCGAGTTCGAGGGTGTGGTGCCCTGGGTCAAGCGCCGCCACTCCGAGGTGGAGAGCGACCACACCCGTGAGCGGCTCGAGGGCTACATGCGTTCGGTGCCTTGCCCCACCTGCGAGGGAACCCGTCTCAAGCCGGTGGTCCTGGCGGTGACGGTGGGCGGCAAGTCCATCGCCGAGGTTGCCTCCATGGCGCTCGGTGAGAGCGCGGCCTTCCTGGCCGATCTGCGACTCTCCGACCGTGACATGGTCATCGCCGCGCAGGTGCTCAAGGAGATCAACGCCCGGCTCGGCTTCCTGCTGGACGTGGGCCTGGACTACCTGAGCCTGGCCCGCTCCTCCGGTTCGCTCTCGGGCGGTGAGGCCCAGCGCATCCGCCTGGCCACCCAGATCGGCTCCGGTCTGGTGGGCGTGCTCTACGTCCTGGACGAGCCCTCCATCGGCCTGCACCAGCGCGACAACGCCCGCCTGCTGGATACCCTTCAGCGGCTCCGCGACATCGGCAACACGCTCATCGTGGTCGAACACGACGAGGACACCATCCGCGCCGCCGACTGGGTGGTGGACATCGGCCCTGGTGCCGGTGAGCACGGCGGCCACGTGGTGGTCTCGGGCATCGTCGACGAACTGCTCACCTCGACCGAGTCGATGACCGGCGACTACCTGTCCGGCAGGCGCATCATCGAGCTGCCCGCCTCGCGGCGCCCGCTCACCAAGGGGCACGAACTCGTGGTGCGGGGTGCACGGGAGAACAACCTGCACGGCATCGACGTCGCCTTCCCACTGGGCGTGTTCACTGCGGTCACCGGTGTGTCCGGTTCGGGCAAGTCCACCCTGGTCAACGAGATCCTGTACAAGGCCCTGGCCAAGGAGCTTAACGGGGCGCGCAACGTGCCCGGCCGTCACCTGCGGGTCAACGGTATGAACAAGGTCGACAAGGTGGTGCACGTCGACCAGAGCCCGATCGGCCGCACCCCGCGTTCCAACCCGGCCACCTACTCCGGGGTCTTCGACCACGTGCGCAAGCTGTTCGCGCAGACCACGGACGCCAAGACGCGCGGCTACCAGCCCGGCCGGTTCTCCTTCAACGTCAAGGGCGGCCGCTGCGAGGCCTGCTCCGGTGACGGCACGCTCAAGATCGAGATGCAGTTCCTGCCGGATGTGTACGTGCCCTGCGAGGTCTGCCACGGGGCCCGGTACAACCGGGAGACCCTGCAGGTGAAGTACAAGGGCAAGAACATCTCCGAGGTGCTGGACATGCCGATCTCGGAGGCCCTGGAGTTCTTCGAGCCGGTCAACGCGATCCGCCGCCACCTGCAGACGCTGGCCGACGTCGGGCTGGGCTACGTGCGTCTGGGCCAGCCCGCCACCACGCTCTCGGGCGGTGAGGCCCAGCGGGTCAAGCTGGCCGCCGAGCTCCAGCGCCGCTCCACCGGCCGGACCGTGTACGTGCTCGACGAGCCCACCACCGGTCTGCACTTCGAGGACATCCGCAAGCTGCTGGGCGTGCTCAACCGGCTGACCGGCACCGGGAACACGGTGATCGTCATCGAGCACAACCTCGACGTGATCAAGACCGCGGACCATGTCATCGACATGGGCCCCGAGGGCGGCTCCGGCGGCGGCACGCTCGTGGCCGAGGGCACCCCGGAGGAGGTCGCCGCGGTCGCGGAGTCCTACACCGGACAGTTCCTGGCCAAGATGCTCTGACCCGAACAGTTCCGAACAGCGGAGCCCGCGCCCTGTCCGCACGGCGCGGGCTCCGCCATGCTTGGACGCATGATCGGACGACTTCGCGCGGTGACCATCGACTGCCCGGACGCGAGTGCCCTGGCCGACTTCTACTCCGAGCTTCTCGGTCTGCCCGTCACCAGGCGCGTCGCCGACTGGGCGCGGATCGGCGACGGCAGCTCTGCGGGCATCGAATTTCAGCAGTTCAGTGACCACCGACCCCCGGCCTGGCCGGACCCGGAACGGCCCCAGCAGGTGCACTTCGATATCGAGGTGTCCGACATCGAGGCCGCCCAGGAGCGGGTGCTGGCCAGGGGTGCCCGGCTGCTGGCCGCCTGCGAGGACGACCCGGGCAACCTCTACCGGGTCTACGCCGACCCTGCTGGTCACCCCTTCTGTCTGGAGTTCTCGCGCTAACCACTCGTGGCCCGAACCCGCGCGGAACTTGCCGCTTCGCGTACTTTGTCGGTTGGATTTCCTTCACCCCGCGAAGAACCGAGTTCCCCCGAGTCAGAGAGGGCCACGTGCCTCTACACCGTGAATTCCACAAGACCCAGCCTCAGAAGCTTCCCGCGGGGAGTTGGCGCAGCCTGAGGTTCGACGTCGACGACCAGGGCCATGAGGGTAAGTTCTACGCCCTGGTCGGTCAGGGCGAACCCCAAGGGGCCCTGTACGACCTGTCCGTGGGCGTGGTCCTGGACGAGGTCGACCCCGGCTCGGAGGTGCAGCTGCGCGCCAGCGAGTACGTCAGGACCCAGGACGGGTGGGAGATCGCCCGCGACCGGCCGATCGACAGCCCGGTGCACGCGGGCGGCAAGGCCCACTTCACCTACTCCTGGAAGGACTATCTGGAGCCGGGCCGCCGGGTCCGCATCCGGCTGGCCCAGTACGGGCGCTCCCCGGCGGTGATCCTCAGGGCCGAGGCGACCGCCTTCTACTGGCCCGAGGGCGGGTTCGCATCGGAGGCGCAGCCGATGCAGGAACAGGAGGGTCAGTACGGTCAACCCGCCCCGTACGGTCAACCCGCCCCGTACGGTCAACCCGCCCCGTACGCGCAGCCCGGGCAACCCGGTCAGTACGGACAGCCCGCCCCGTACGGACAGTCCGGTTACTACGGTCAGTCCGGCCAGTACCCGACACAGGAGCCGGGTGCTGGGCAGCCGCCCGTCTCCTACCCGCCGTACGAGGTTTCCGGTGGGTACCAGCCCCCGGCCGACGGTGGCTACCAGCCGCCCCAGCAGGGCTACCCCGGGCAGGCTTGACCGGGGGCGGTGCGGGGCACCCCACCTGAGCTACTACAGTTCGTAGTGGAATTCAGGCGCAGGTGAGGAGCGTTCGGTCGTGGCTGGAAAGAGGACATGCGGGTGCGGTGTGAGCAGGCGCCGTCTGCTCGGTACGGCAGGGGCGGCGGCCGCCGTCACCGCTGTGAGCGCCTGCGGCGAGCCTCCCAGCCCGCAGGAGGTGCGGCGCGGTCACGTGGTCGGTCAGACCACGGATGTGCCGGAGGGCGGGGGGAAGGTGTTCAGCCACAGCAAGCTGGTGGTCACCCAGCCTGAGGAAGGCGAGTACAAGGCCTTCAGCGCGGCCTGCACCCACGGCGGCTGCACGGTGCAGGAGGTCGACGGCGAGGTGATCCGCTGCCTGTGCCACGGCAGTGAGTTCGACATGGTCTCGGGGGAGCCGTTGGCCGGACCGGCAAAGGAGCCCTTGGTGCCCTTCACTGTCACGATCGACGGGACCGACATCATCCTCGACTGATCACCCGGTCGATCACCAGGTACAGAACGACGGAGCCCCACCAAGCACTCTTGGTGGGGCTCCGTCATGGTCCGTTCTGAGGGGTGGGGGCGCGGTTCAGACCTCTTCGGCGTTGCCGGACTGCGCGGTCCCGTTGCTGCTGTCGTGGGCAGCGCCGGAGGCGGCGGTGGCCCGACGAAACGCCGAGGTCGGGAACTGCTCGGCATAGGAGAAGTCCTCCTCGGCGCCGCCGACGAACTCGGTGCGCTTGCGCGGCAGGGACTGCGGGTAGTTCTCGACCAGCCAGGTGACCAGGTGCTCACGGATCTCGCAGGCGATGTTCCACTGGTTGCCGGTGTCGGAGGCGCTGGCCACCACACGGACCACGACCTCACCGGACTCGGTGATGTCCACGACCTGGCAGGACCAGCTGCGCCCGTCCCAGAACTTGCTGGCGGTGATCAGCTTGCCGGCCTCTTCGCGCAGCTCGCCGACAGGCACCTCCCAGTCCAGGGGCAGCTGTACCTTCGCGGTGATGTTGGTGCCGGACTTGGTCCAGTTCTCGAAGCTGGTGGTGGTGAAGTTGGCGACCGGCACGACCAGGCGGCGCTCGTCCCAGATCTTGATGGTGACGTTGACCAGGCTGAGCTCCTCGACCCGTCCCCACTCGCCCTCGACCACGACGACGTCGCCGATGCGCAGGGCGTCGCTGAAGGCCAGCTGGAGTCCGGCGAACAGGTTGCTCAGGGTGGACTGGGCGGCCACACCGGCGACGATACCGATCACACCGGCCGAGGCCAGAAGACCGGCGCCGAGCGCGCGGACCCCGTCGAAGGTGAACAGGATCGCGGCGATCGCCAGGACGACGACGACGGAGGTGATGACCCGTCGCAGGAGCCGTACCTGGGTCTGGAGCCGACGGGCCCGGCGGTCGGCGTCACCGTTGCGCACCGACAGTCGCTCCAGGACCATGTCGGTGGCCGCGTACGCCAGGCTGAGGATCAGCGCGGTCAGTGTGCCGATCATGAGGATCGTCATCGCGTGGTCGATGGTCTGGAAGGTGCTCCAGGGCACGTCTCCCCGGTTGGGGAGGGCCAGGTTGGCACCAACGACCGCGGCCGCGGTGTAAGCGGTCACCGCTGAGCGCGAGACCACGTAGCGGGCCATCGGCCAGACCTTGCCCAACTTGTGGTTGAGCAGCCACTGGAACACGAAGACCAGGGTCATCGAGATCGCGACGGCGACACCGATCACGATCCATTGGGCTGGAGACACGACGAAGATCCTCCTTGTCGTTCATGTCGGAAGGTTCGGCTGTACCCGCCCAACCTAGAGCATCTAGATATCCAATCGTGACGTTTGGTTGAACGAATCGTGCCGAAGTGATCCGCTCCACGGAGCGCCTCGCGCGGGCGAGTGGCCGTCTGTCCCCGGGACAGACCAGAATGGGGGCATGGCTGCGACTCCTCACCTGCGCCCCGCCCCCGGCTCCATCCCGACCGCACCCGGCGTCTACCGCTTCCGGGACGCCGCTGACCGGGTCATCTACGTGGGCAAGGCCAAGAACCTGCGGTCGAGGCTGTCCTCCTACTTCCGTGACTTCGCTGGGCTGCACCCGCGCACCCAGCAGATGGTCTCCACCGCCGCCGATGTGGACTGGACCATCGTCGGCACCGAGGTCGAGGCCCTCCAGCTGGAGTACTCCTGGATCAAGCAGTACGACCCGCGCTTCAACGTCAAGTACCGCGATGACAAGAGCTACCCCTATCTCGCGGTCACCCTCAATGAGGAGTTCCCCCGAGTACAGGTGATGAGGGGGGCCAAACGCAAGGGGGTGCGTTACTTCGGCCCCTACTCCCACGCCTGGGCGATCCGGGAGACGGTCGACCTGCTGCTGCGGGTCTTCCCGGTGCGTACCTGCTCGGCTGGGGTCTTCCGGGGCGCGCGCAACAGCGGCCGCCCCTGTCTGCTCGGCTATATCGGCAAGTGTGTGGCCCCGTGCGTGGGCAAGGCGAGCCCGGAGGAACACCGCGCGCTGGCCGAGGACTTCTGCTCGTTCCTGGCCGGTGACACCGGGCGCTTCATGCGTGAGCTGGAAAAGCGGATGAAGGAGGCCGCCCGGGAGATGGAGTACGAGCGGGCCGCGCGCATCCGCGACGACATCGAGGCCCTACGCGCCGCCCTGGAGAAGCAGGCCGTGGTCCTGCCCGACTCCACCGACTGCGACGTCATCGCGATGGCCGAGGACCCGCTGGAGGCGGCGGTGCAGATCTTCCACGTCCGGGGCGGCCGCATCCGCGGCCAGCGCGGCTACGTGGTGGACAAGGTCACCGACGCCGGTGCGGGCGAACTCATGCGGACCTTCCTGCGCCAGCTCTACGGCGCCCTGGACGGCAGCGAGGAGACCGAGGGCACCGGAACCTCGGTGCCGCGCGAGGTCCTGGTCTCCCACGAACCCGACGACCCCGAGGCGGTGGCTGGCTGGCTGGCCGAGCACCGGGGTGGCGCGGTGGACCTTCGGGTGCCCCAGCGCGGCGACAAGAAGTCCCTCATGGAGACCGTGGACAAGAACGCCCGCGAGGCGCTGGCCCGGCACAAGACCCACCGGGCCGGGGACCTGAGCACCCGCGGCCGCGCCCTCAACGAGATCCAGGAGGCGCTGGAGTTGACCGAGGCGCCGCTGCGCATCGAGTGCTTCGACATCTCCAACCTCCAGGGCGAGCACGTGGTGGCCTCCATGGTGGTCTTCGAGGATGGCCTGGCCCGCAAGTCCGAGTACCGGCGCTTCTCGGTGCGCGGCAGCGGGGCCGGGGGCGCCGAGCAGCACGACGTCGCCGCCATGTACGAGGTGGTCAGGCGCAGGTTCCGCCGCTACCTGGAGGAGAGCTCCCGCTCGGGCGAGGTTGCGCGCATGGGTGAGCTCGGAGACCACAGTGGCGGAAGTGGTGAAACAGCGCACGGCGGCGGTGTGACCCAGGGCTCAGGGGAGGAGCCGGCTCCCGGAAAGTTCGCTTACCCGCCTAACCTGGTGGTGGTGGACGGCGCCCGGCCCCAGGCCGAGGCGGCACAGCGCGCGCTGGACGAGCTCGGGATCGAGGACGTGGCGGTCTGCGGTCTGGCCAAGCGTCTGGAGGAGGTGTGGTTGCCCGACGACGAGGACCCGGTGATCCTGCCGCGTAGCGGCGAGGGCCTCTACCTGCTCCAGCGGGTGCGCGACGAGGCGCACCGCTTCGCCATCCAGTACCACAGGCAAAAGCGCGCCAAGGCGCTCACCGGAAGCAGCCTGGACGAGCTCCCGGGCCTGGGCCCGGCGCGCAGGACCGCCCTCATCAAGGAGTTCGGCTCAGTGAAACGACTGGCCTCGGCGAGCGCCGAGGAGATCGCGGCGGTGCCCGGGATCGGCCCCAAACTGGCCGAGTCCGTGCACGCGCACCTGTCCGGCGGCCCCGGCCGGAAGGACGGGGAGGGCGACGGGGCGACGGTAAGGCAGAGTACAGACGGGGGAGGAGACACATGACGGTCGAACTAGGCGGGGAGCTACCGCCCGAGGTGGTCATCGTCACCGGGATGTCCGGTGCGGGCCGGAGTACGGCGGCCAGGGCCCTGGAGGACCTGGACTGGTTCGTGGTGGACAACCTGCCACCGGGCCTGCTGCCGACGATGATCGAACTGGCGGGCCGTACCCACGGTGCGGTCCCCAGGGTCGCTGTGGTGGTGGACGTGCGTTCGCTCGCCTTCACGGAAGACCTGCTGTCCACGGTTGAGGAGTTGCGCAAGCGCGACATCACCGCACGCGTGCTCTATCTGGAGGCCGGGGACGACGCCCTGGTCCGCAGGTTCGAGGGGGTACGCCGGCCGCACCCCCTCCAGGGTGACGGTCGGGTGACCGACGGCATCGCCCGCGAGCGCGAGACCCTGCGCGCCATCCGCGGCGAGGCCGACCTGGTCATCGACACCTCCCAGCTCAACGTGCACCAGCTCAAGGCTCGGGTGATCGGGTTCTTCGGGGAGAGCGACGAGGTGCGCCCGCGCGCCAACGTGGTCTCCTTCGGTTTCAAGCACGGCCTGCCCGTGGACGCCGACCTGGTCCTGGACTGCCGCTTCCTCCCCAACCCGCACTGGGTGCCCGACCTCAGACCGATGAACGGCCGCGACGAGCCGGTCCGTGACTACGTGCTCTCCCAGGACGGCGCCAAGGAGATGCTGGAGGCCTACTCGGAGGTGCTGAAGCTGACGATCGCCGGCTACCAGCGGGAGGGCAAGCACTACATGACCCTGGCGGTGGGCTGTACCGGCGGCAGGCACCGCAGCGTGGCCATGACCGAACAGTTCGCCGAGCGTTTGCGCGGGCAGGGCGTTGACGTGCACGTGGTCCACCGGGACGTGGGTCGCGAATGACCGACGGGTGACGCGCGCCCGCCCGCCGAGTGAACCGAATCGCCAAGAATGGCGTCTTCCCTTACATTGGCCCGGTCATTATTGGTGCCGGTCCGGCAAGGGACCGGGACACGGCGGGCCGGGGGCGCGGGTCGGCCGTTCGCACATCCTTCGGGGTGCGGCCCGAAGCGTCCGCCGGACACGGGACGAGGAGGCAGGCCAAAGGCATGTCGAAGATCACCGCTCCGGACGGGGACGACGCCTCGCGTCCGCCCCGGGTGGTCGCGCTGGGGGGCGGGCACGGCCTGCACGCCTCGTTGTCGGCGCTGCGCAGGGTGACCACGGACGTCACGGCGATCGTGACGGTCGCCGACGACGGCGGCTCCAGTGGCCGGCTGCGTGAAGAACTGGGTGTGCTTCCACCCGGGGACCTGAGGATGGCCCTGGCCGCGCTGTGCGGGGACGACGAGTGGGGGCACACCTGGAGCCAGGTGCTCCAGCACCGGTTCCGTTCGGAGGGCGACCTGCACGGTCACGCCGTCGGCAACCTGCTGATCGTCGCGCTCTGGGAGCTGTTGGGTGACTCGGTGGCCGGGCTGGACTGGGTGGGGCAGCTGCTCGGCGCCCACGGCCGGGTCCTGCCGATGTCGTCGGTGCCGCTGGAGATCTCCGCGGAGGTGTCGGGGATCGACCCGCGCAAACCCGAGGCGCTCACCACGGTGCGCGGGCAGGTGGCCTGCGCCAGTACCAGTGGTCAGGTGCGGTCCATCTCGCTGATCCCCGAGGACCCCCCGGCCAGTCCGCAGGCGGTCAAGGCGGTGCGCGAGGCCGACTGGGTGGTGTTCGGGCCCGGGTCCTGGTTCACCAGTGTGCTGCCGCACCTGCTGGTGCCCGAGCTGGCCCACGCCCTGGTCACCACGCGCGCCAAGCGGGTGGTCGCGCTGAACCTGTCGCCCCAGAAGGGGGAGACCGAGGGTTTCCGGCCCGAGACCTACCTGGAGGTACTGCGCGAGCACGCGCCCAAGCTGGGGGTGGACGTGGTGCTGGCCGACACCGGGACGGTGGAGGACGCGGCCCCGCTCACCTCGGTGGTGGGCGAGCTCGGCGGCCGTCTGGAACTGGCCGATCTGAGCCGGGGGGACGGGACTCCGCGCCACGACGCCGACAAACTGGCCACCGCCCTGGAACGGATTCTGGCGGACTAGCGTGGGCTCCGCGGGCTGATGATGGGTGTCCGGCCGGGGTGGTGGTGACCTCCGGCCGGGAAGGGTGGTCGTATGGCTGATCACCGCATTCGCCTGGAACGCGGCTACGACGGGGTCCGTGCCGAGGAACACCCCGGGCAGGAGGAGGGTTTCCCGCCCGGGCCCCGGTTCCTCGTGGACCGCCTCTGGCCCCGGGGTGTGCGTAGGAGCGCGGTTACCGGGGGACACCTGGGCCAAGGACGTCGCCCCCAGCCCGGGGCCGCGCCTGTGGTTCGGGCACGACCCGAGCCGCTTCGCCGAGTTCGCGGAGTGCCACCGGACCGAGCTGGAGGCGCGCCCCGAGGTGCTCGAACCGATCCTGGTGGCCGCGCTCCGAGGGCCGGTCACCCTGCTGTACGTGGCCAGGGACACCGAGCACAACCACGCGGTCGTTCTCCGGGACCACCTGGAGTCGCAGCTGTCCTCTTCTGACTCCCGGAGCGTCTCCCCGAGCTCCGGGAGCAATTGACCGCACACCGTCACGAAGGCCGACACGCCGCCTCTGAGCAGGGCGGGGGGATCGACGACACGCCGTGCAGGGGTCGGCGTAAAGGCCCGAGTCACGTAGTCTGCAACGAGAAAGCCGCCCGGGGCAGGGCCTCGTGTCGGCACCTCCGGTACCAGGGTGTGCGGTGCCGGTGTTCTGCCAGAACAAGGGGAGGATCGCAGCGATGGCGATGACCGGCGTGGTGAAGGATGAGTTGAGCCGGTTGGCGATCCTCAAGCCATGCTGCCGCAAGGCGGAGGTGTCCACCATCCTGCGGTTCACCGGAGGCCTGCACCTCGTGGGCGGCCGGATCGTGATTGAGGCCGAGCTCGATACGGGGGCCGCCGCCAGACGGCTGCGCAAGGACATCTCCGAGGTCTTCGGGCACGAGTCCGAGGTCGTGGTGCTCTCCCCGAGCGGCCTGCGCAAGGGTAACCGGTACGTGGTCCGGGTGATCAAGGACGGCGAGTCCCTGGCCCGCCAGACCGGCCTGGTGGACAACAACGGGCGCCCGGTGCGGGGTCTGCCTCGGCACGTGGTCGCGGGCGGCGCCTGTGATTCGGAGTCCGCCTGGCGCGGTGCCTTCATCGCGCACGGTTCGTTGACCGAACCGGGCCGCTCGATGTCGCTGGAGGTCACCTGTCCCGGCCCGGAGGCCGCGCTGGCCCTGGTCGGTGCGGCCCGACGCCTGAAGGTGCACGCCAAGGCCCGCGAGGTGCGCGGGGTGGACCGGGTGGTGGTGCGCGACGGCGACTCCATCGGTGCGCTGCTGACCCTGCTGGGCGCTCACCAGAGTGTTCTGGCCTGGGAGGAGCGGCGGATGCGCCGGGAGGTGCGGGCGACCGCCAACCGGCTGGCCAACTTCGACGACGCCAACCTGCGGCGCAGCGCCCGGGCCGCGGTCGCGGCCGGCGCGCGCGTGGAGCGGGCTTTGGAGATCCTGGGCGAGGACGCCCCCAAGCACCTGGTGGCTGCTGGTCAGCTGCGGCTGGCGCACAAGCAGGCGTCCCTGGAGGAGTTGGGGCAGCTGTCGGTCCCGCCGCTGACCAAGGACGCGATCGCCGGGCGTATCCGCAGGCTGCTGGCCATGGCGGACAAGCGGGCCAGTGACCTGGGCATCGAGGGAACCGAGGCGAACCTCACTCCTGACATGCTGGTTCCCTGAGGGCGCACGATCCCCGCATCAGGGCACGGGTGCTCTGGAACGCTTCCGCAACACCGATGTTCGGCTTTGTTAACTGCGAAAACTCCGGGATAACTTCCGAAAATGGTATAGACCTCTCTGCTTCGCGATGTCAGGATGGACGCGAATCCGCGAGGGGCGATGAGCCGCTGGGCGGGGGCGAGAACGGTTCCCCGCCAGTGCTCCGCTAGGCTCTTTGTGAACACCTGTTATGCGTTCACGCTGCTCAACACGGTTGACCCGGGCTGTACCAGTCCGGGATCCCGGGAGCAGCCGAACGCTCGGGTGAAACTGCTGTGCGACAAAATGAGGAGAATGGTTCCGTGACCATCCGTGTAGGCGTCAACGGCTTCGGTCGGATCGGCCGTAACTTCTGGCGAGCGGTCGCCGCTGGCGGCAGCGACATCGAAATCGTTGCGGTCAACGACCTCACCGACACCAAGACGCTCGCGCACCTGCTCAAGTACGACACCGTGCTCGGCACCCTCGACGGTGTCGTCGAGGCCGGTGACGACTTCATCCGCATCGGTGACAAGACCCTCAAGGTCCTCTCCCAGCGCGACCCCGCCCAGCTGCCCTGGGGTGAGCTGAACGTCGACGTCGTCGTCGAGTCCACCGGTATCTTCACCAAGGCCGAGGCCGCCCGCAAGCACATCACCGCCGGTGCCAAGAAGGTCATCATCTCCGCCCCGGCCAAGGGCGAGGACATCACCATCGTGATGGGCGTCAACGACGACAAGTACGACGCCGCCAAGCACGACATCATCTCCAACGCCTCGTGCACCACCAACTGTGTGGCGCCCATGGCCAAGGTCCTCAAGGACGCCTTCGGCATCCAGCAGGGCTTCATGACCACGGTGCACGCCTACACCAACGACCAGGTCATCCTGGACTTCCCGCACTCGGACCTGCGTCGCGCCCGTGCGGCCGCGCAGAACATCATCCCGACCAGCACGGGTGCGGCCAAGGCCACGGCCCTGGTCATCCCCGAGCTCGCGGGCAAGCTGGACGGCATGGCCATGCGCGTCCCCGTGCCGGACGGTTCCGCCACCGACCTGGTCGTGACCCTGGACCGTGAGGTCACCAAGGACGAGGTCAACGCCGCGTTCAAGGCCGCAGCCGAGGGCGAGCTCAAGGACGTCCTGGTCTACACCGAGGACCCGATCGTCTCCTCCGACATCGTCGGTACCTCGCCTTCCTGCACCTTCGACGCCGGTATGACCATGGCGTTCGGCAACCAGGTCAAGATCCTGGGCTGGTACGACAACGAGTGGGGCTACTCCAACCGCCTGGTCGACCTGGCCAAGCTGGTCGGCTCCAACCTGTAACCACCGGGCCCCGACCCGTGGACGCAGTCGCGTGACCCGGCACCCCTTCCGCCTGTGCGCGGCAAGGGGTGCCGTCGCGTACGTGCCCCCGCCGCCCCGCCGGCCCCGCCGGCCCCGCCGGTGACCCCAGACTTTCGCAACCCCAACGAGGAGACCAGCATGCGGACGATCGACGACCTCGACGTCTCCGGCAAGCGCGTGTTCGTCCGAGCAGACCTGAACGTGCCCCTGGACGGTGAGCGCATCACCGACGACGGCCGTATCCGCGCGGCCCTGCCGACGATCACCAAGCTCCGTGAGCGCGGCGCCCGCGTCATCGTCGCCGCCCACCTGGGCCGCCCCAAGGGCGCCCCGGACCCCCAGTACTCCCTGCGCCCGGTCGCGGCCCGCCTGGGCGAGCTGCTCGGCACAGAGGTCGCCTTCGCCGCCGACACCGCCGGTGAGTCCGCCCGCGCCACCTCCGCCGCCCTCAAGGACGGCGAGGTCGCGCTGCTGGAGAACGTGCGGTTCGAGCCGGGCGAGACCAGCAAGGACGACGCTGAACGCGGCGAGCTCGCCGACCGCTTCGCCCAGCTCGCCGACCTGTACGTGGGCGACGCCTTCGGCGCGGTCCACCGCAAGCACGCCAGCGTCTTCGACCTGCCCGGCAAGCTCCCGCACGCCGTCGGCGGCCTGGTCCTGGCCGAGGTCGAGGTGCTCAAGAAGCTCACCGAGACCCCCGAGCGCCCCTACGTTGTGGCCCTGGGCGGCTCCAAGGTCTCTGACAAGCTCGCCGTCATCGACAACCTCCTCGGCACCGCGGACCGCCTGCTCATCGGCGGCGGCATGGTGTTCACCTTCCTCAAGGCCAAGGGCTACGAGGTCGGCTCCAGCCTCCTGGAGACCGACCAGCTCGACACCGTCCGCGGCTACCTGGAGCGCGCCGAGCGCGAGGGTGTGGAGATCGTCCTGCCCGTGGACGTCGTGGCCGCCGAGAAGTTCGCCGCCGACGCCGCGCACGACGCCGTTGACGTCGACGCCATCCCGGCCGACCGCATGGGCCTGGACATCGGCCCCAAGAGCCAGGCGCTGTTCGCCGAGAAGCTGGCTGACGCCCGGACCGTGTTCTGGAACGGCCCCATGGGCGTGTTCGAGCTGGCCCCCTACGCGGGCGGCACGCGTGCCCTGGCCCAGGCCCTCATCGACTCGGGTGCCTTCACCGTGGTCGGCGGCGGCGACTCCGCCGCGGCCGTGCGCTCGCTGGGCTTCGATGAGGCGGCCTTCGGCCACATCTCCACCGGCGGCGGCGCCAGCCTGGAGTACCTGGAGGGCAAGAACCTTCCCGGTATCGACGCCCTCGCCTGACCAGCTCAGCTCAGCAAGCCTCCTCCGACGATTCGAAGAGAGTCAAAGATGACCAAGCGTCAGCCGCTCATCGCGGGCAACTGGAAGATGAACAACAATCACTTCGAGGCGATCGCGCTCGTCCAGAAGCTGGCCTTCGCCCTGAAGGACAAGGACTACGACAACGCCGAGGTCGTCGTCCTGCCGCCGTTCACCGACCTGCGCAGCGTGCAGACGCTGGTGGACGGCGACAAACTGCGCATCGGTTTCGGCGCCCAGGACATTTCCGCGCACGACAAGGGCGCCTACACCGGTGAAATCTCCGGTCCGATGCTCGCCAAGCTGGAGTGCTCCTACGTCCTGGCCGGCCACTCCGAGCGCCGCGAGTACCACAACGAGGACGACGCGGTGGTCAACTCCAAGGTCAAGGCCGCCTTCAAGCACGGCATCGTGCCGATCCTGTGCGTGGGCGAGGGCCTGGAGGTGCGCAAGGCCGGGAAGCAGGTCGAGCACGTCCTGTCTCAGCTGGACGGCGCCCTGAAGGAGATCCCGGCCGAGCAGGCCGAGAAGATCGTCATCGCCTACGAGCCCGTGTGGGCCATCGGCACCGGCGAGGTCGCCACCCCCGAGGACGCCCAGGAGGTCTGCGCCGCGATCCGCGTCCGCCTGTCCGAGCTGTACTCCTCCGAGGTCTCCGGTGCGGTCCGCGTGCTCTACGGCGGTTCGGTCAAGGGTGACAACGCCGGTGACATCATGGCCAAGGACGATGTCGACGGTGCCTTGGTCGGCGGTGCCAGCCTGAAGGCCGACGAGTTCGCCAAGATCATCCGTTTCAACGAGAACGGCTGACCAAACGTCTTGTCAAACCCGGCCCGTCACTCTCTGACGTCCAGGGGTGACGGGCAGGGTGCCCGACAGGTGCCCCGGTCGGGCTAGACTTCGCTGTGGGGATTCCCGTGCCTCGTGGTTTCCCCTCCCGTGCCGCCAGCGGCACGGTAAAATCCGAAAACGTCCCCGGTCTCCTCCTTCCGTAACCCGCTCCCGCTCGGCTCCCTCATGCCGTCGCTGGTACGGGTGGGGAAAGGGGGCCGAGGTGTCCATCCCCCCGCTGCGGGGTCGAGCTACGGGTGAGCGTGTGATCCTCGGTCTGTCCATCTTCGTGATGCTTCTCAGCGTGCTGTTGATCCTCCTTGTGCTGATGCACAAGGGCAAGGGCGGCGGCCTGTCCGACATGTTCGGCGGTGGCGTCACGTCCTCGCTCGGCGGATCGTCGGTTGTCGAGCGCAACCTCGACCGGATGACCGTGGTCATCGCGGTCGTGTGGATTCTGACGATCGTCGTTCTCGGCCTGCTGATCAACCGGGGAATGTAGCGCGCCGATCGGCCGCAGGCCCCTCGTCCAGTCAATCTCGCGCGAGTACATGAGCGAGTTCGCCGAAGGAGTTATTCGTGGGTAGTGGCAGTGCCATCCGTGGCAGCCGAGTCGGAGCCGGCCCTATGGGCGAGGCGGAGCGGGGCGAGGCTGCTCCCCGTGTCCGGGTTCCGTTCTACTGTGCGAACTTGCACGAGGTCATCCCCAGCTTCGCCAGCGAAGCCGCGGTCCCCGACGAGTGGGACTGCCCGCGTTGCGGTTTCCCCGCGGGCAAGGACAAGGCCAACCCGCCTTCGCCGCCGCGTACCGAGCCGTACAAGACGCACCTGGCGTACGTGAAGGAGCGTCGTAGCGAGGAGGAGGGCAAGCTCATCCTCGATGAGGCCCTCGCCAAGCTCCGTGCCGACCGCGCCGCGGTCGAGGCCCACATGCGGGCTTCCCAGAACTAGTTTTGAGCGCGCCGCGCCGCCCTGCAGGCGTCCGGTGCGCCGGCGGGGCCCGCCACCGGTGTTGATCCGGTGGCGGGCCCCGACGCGTGCCTGGATTCAGGTCCGGCATGCCTGACATGTGCCCGGATCACAGGTCCGAGTCGCTCGGATCAGTGTCCACTATGACCAGATCAGGCCCAGGGGCCCGAGAAAGACATGAGGAAACCACAGACCTTCTCATTCTCGGGACTGATGTGGCGGGTGGGAAATACGATGACCGACACACCCCCGAAGCCCCCTTCCTGAGGAGTTGGTGTCGATGTCAGCGTGCCCTACCGGCGGGGACCACGACTGGATTCTCGGCGACGACCGCAAGTTCCAGTGCGCCAAGTGCGGAGCTCAGAGCGCCAGGCGGTTCTGAGTCACGCCGCCCGGCCGGGCGGTGCCCCGGGCCTCGGGTTCGTTCTTGGCCTTGGCCCGCCAGGTCACGGGTCGCCCCAGGCTCTCAGCGACCCCCTTGGCCCAGCGCTCCAACGGCGCGAACCGCGCCTCCCCCTCCTCGTCGAGCATCGTCTGCCCCCGGTAGACGATCCCCTCGATGGCCAGGACCTCCCCGTCCACCAGGAGCGCGGTCTCGTACTCTCGTGTGCTGCGCCTCATGAGACAGGACTGTAGCGCCGGCGAGCGTCGGACATCAGGCGTTCGCTGGGATTGACCGAACACGGCCGCACACGAACGACAAACCGGGGTGAGCTACCGAACCAAGCACACCGGAACCTTGGAAGAATGGGGGTATGGCTTCCCCCGAACCACCGGACGTCACCCCTGACGCACGGGGCGTCCCCTCGGACCTGACCCAGCCACCCGCGAGCGTGTCCCACCTGCGCCGCTATGTCAGCCTGCGCGGCCCCAACGTGCGTATGTGGATGACCGCGGCCTACTTCTCCGTCGGCCTCACCCTGGGGTTCCTGGTGGTGGTGGGCTCCATGTTCTGGCACGTGCTGCGCGAGGAGACCACGGTCGGCTCCGTCACGCTGTGGGCGTTCGCGGCGCTGGTCATGTTCTTCATCGGCCCGGGCAGCAACGTCTTCCTGGTGCGCGGGCTGCCCCAGCGCATCACCCGCCAGGGCATCAGCGCCGACAGCGACGGCGTCACCGTGCTCCAGGAGCGCAAGTGGTGGTTCCCCGGCGAGGGCACCTTCATCGCCTGGCCGGAGATCCGCCGTATCCGCGAGGTGCACACCGGCGGGCGCAGGGTCACCTACTTCATCGAGTTCGCGTTGGACACCATCCGCACCGATCCCGAACTGCCCAGCTGGGCCGAGACCCCCGAGAGCCTCGACCTGGAGGTCGACCCCGAGGCGGCCACGCAGTTCTTCGTGCAGGTACCGCGCGACCGCAAGGAGCACATCCTCAAGATGGTGGAGCGCACCGCGCCGCTGCCCGCCATCGTCGAACGGTCCCGGCCGCTGCGTTCACGCCACGCCTGATCCGGACGCTAGCGGGCGGATCAGGCGCGGCCGCTGAGTTTTCGGGTGAGCTCACCGGCGGCGTCCCGCACCCGCGACGCCAGCGCCCGCGGGGTGACCGGACGCGCGCTGGGAACCGTCAGGCTGATCGCCGCGGCGGGCCGTCCGTTGTGGTCTGCGGCGGCCGCCGCCACCGACAGGAAGCCCTCGGTGACCTGGCCGCTCTCGATCGACCACCCCTGCTGGCGCTCCTCGCCGAGCAGCGTGCGCAGTTCCCCCGGTGTACCCGGCCCGCGTCCGGTGCGGTCGGTGAAGGCCGCCGCGTCCGGGTACAGGGCGCGCACCTGCGCGCGCGGCAGCTGGGCCAGCATCGCCCGCCCCGAAGCGGTCAGGTGCGCGGGCAGCCGCACCCCCACCCCGGTGATGAGCGTGGGCGCGTGCGGCGGCTGCTCCTTCAACAGGTACAAGGTGTCGGCGCCGTGCAGTACTCCCAGGTGCGCGGTGGCCCCGGTGGTCTCGGTCAACTGGTGCAGCAAGGGGCGCGCCAGCCGCTCGATCCCGTCGTGGCGCAGGTACGCCGACCCGATCTCGAAGGCCGCCACCCCCAGCCCCCACCGCCGCTCCTCGGGCAGATGGGTCACGAACCCCTCCTCGGCCATCGCCTCCAACAGCTGGTAGACGCTGGACCGAGGAAGGCCGAGCCCGTTGGCGATCGCCGAGGCAGAGACGGGCCCGGGCCGTGAGGCCAGGAACCGCAGCAGCCGCAGCGCACGGGTGGCCGCCGGAACAACACTCATCCCCTCATCTTCGCACGGGCGCTCTTTCGGTGTCGCTATGGGCATTTCATGCCTACCAGTGGCGCCAAAATGCATGTGCTTATAGTGGTCCTCTTGCTACTGTGGCGCCATGGTTGCTATTCAGATCAAGGATGTTCCGGACGAGGTCAGAGAGGCGCTGGCGGCGGAAGCCAAGAGGTCGGGCAAGTCGCTCCAGGCCTACCTGCTTGGCCTTCTGGAGAAGGAAGCCCGCTTTGCGCGCAACAGGGAGATCGTGGAGCAAACGCCCTTGCCGGGAGCCAACCTGAGTATGGATGAGATCGTCGCCGCAGTGCGCGAAGCCCGAGGTGACAGCGGATCCGGGACTGAAAGCGGAGCCGCATGATCGTTGTTGACACTTCAGTACTGATCGATCTCTACGCGGGGTCGCCTGGGCGCACGTCCAACACGGCTCGAAAGGTGGTGGGGTCGAACGTCGAATGGTACGCGCCGAGCCATCAGCCGGTCGAACTGCTCAATTCGCTGCGTGGACTGGTCCTGGGGCGGAAGCTCTCCGTCGCCGACGCAGAGGCCGCTCGCAAGCTTTACGGTTTGCAGACGATCGCGTATATCGAAGTGGTGGGTTCCGTCGCAGACCGGGTCTGGGAGCTGCGGAACAATCTGACGGCCTACGACGCGGCCTATGTGGCGGTGGCTGAGGCCCTGGACTGCGCTCTGGTCACCGGTGACGCTCGCCTGGCGGCCGCACCGGGGCTCAGGTGCGAGGTGCGGGTGATCCGGTAGGCCATCCTTGGCGTGTCTGGGATTTCGGACAGAACTCACGTGTTGGCACTTCCGGCGGGGTCGCGGACAGGGTCGAATGGGGGCATGTCCACAGCAGTTGCTTCCGTAGCCGTCGGCGGTGCCCCGCTCACCCCGGCCCAGGTCCTGTCCGTCGCCCGTGATGGCGCCCACGTCGTTCTCAGCGAGGAGACCCGCAAGGCCGTGCGCCACGGCCGTGAACAGGTCGAGGCGCTCGCCCGGGGCGAGGTCCCCGCCTACGGGGTCAGCACCGGTTTCGGTGCCCTGGCCACCCGGCACATCGCCCCCGACCTGCGCGCCCGTCTCCAGCGCTCGCTGATCCGCTCGCACGCCGCCGGGGCCGGTCCCGAGGTGGAGCGCGAGGTCGTGCGCGCCCTGATGCTGCTGCGGCTGCGCACGCTGGCCTCGGGCAACACCGGGGTCGAGGTCGCCACCGTCGAGACCCTCGCCGCCCTGCTCAACGCCCAGATTACCCCGGTCGTGCACGAGTACGGCAGCCTGGGCTGCTCCGGTGACCTGGCGCCGCTGTCCCACGTGGCCCTGGCACTGATGGGCGAGGGCCGGGTGCGCGACGCCGACGGCGAGCTCAAGGACGCCGAGGAGGCCCTGGCCGAGGCCGGCGTCCAGCCGGTGGAGCTCGGCGCCAAGGAGGGCCTTGCTCTCATCAACGGCACCGACGGCATGCTCGGCATGCTCGCCATGGCCTGTATGGACCTGGAGCGCCTGCTCAAGGTCGCCGACATCACCGCCGCCATGAGCGTCGAGGCCCTGCTGGGCACCGACCGGGTCTTCGCCGAGGAGCTCCAGCGCCTGCGCCCGCACCCCGGCCAGGCCGCCTCCGCCGCCAACCTGCGCGCGATGCTCGCGGACTCGCCGATCGTCGCCTCCCACCGGGGCCCGGACTGCAACCGCGTCCAGGACGCCTACTCGCTGCGCTGCGCCCCCCAGGTCGCCGGGGCCGCCCGCGACACTCTTTCCCACGCCCTGCTCGTGGCCGGGCGCGAACTGGACAGCGTCATCGACAACCCTGTCGTGCTCGACGACGGCCGCGTGGAGTCCAACGGCAACTTCCACGGGGCGCCGGTCGCCTACGTGCTGGACTTCCTGGCCGTGGCCGTGGCCGACACCGCCTCGATCGCCGAGCGCCGCACCGACCGCATGCTCGACGTCTCCCGCTCCCACGGGCTCCCGGCCTTCCTCGCCGACGACCCCGGCGTGGACTCGGGGCACATGATCGCCCAGTACACCCAGGCCGCCATCGTCTCCGAGCTCAAGCGCCTGGCCGTGCCCGCCAGCGTCGACTCGATCCCCAGCTCGGCCATGCAGGAGGACCACGTGTCCATGGGCTGGTCGGCCGCGCGCAAGCTGCGCCGGGCCGTGGACGGGCTCACCAACGTGCTGGCCGTGGAGCTGCTCACCGCCGCCCGCGCCCTGGACCTGCGCTCCCCGCTGGAGCCCGGCCCCGCCACCGGCGCGGTCCTGCGCACCGTGCGCGAGAAGGTCGGCGGCCCCGGCCCCGACCGCTACCTGGCCCCCGAGATCGCCGCGGTGGCCGCCCTGGTCGCCGACGGTTCGGTGGTCGCGGCAGCCGAGTCCGTCACCCCGCTCGCCTAGCACCAGCCCCGCCCCCTCCGCTCTCGAAGGAGACCACGATGAGCAACCCACGCACCGTCCGCGCGGCCCGCGGCCTCACCCTGTCGGCCAAGGGCTGGCAGCAGGAGGCGGCCCTGCGCATGTTCCACAACAACCTCGACCCCGAGGTCGCCGAGCACCCCGAGGACCTGGTGGTCTACGGCGGTACCGGCAAGGCCGCACGCGACTGGCGCAGCTTCGACCGCATCACCGCCTCCCTGCGTGACCTGGAGGGCGACGAGACCCTCCTGGTGCAGTCCGGCCGTCCGGTGGGCATCATGCGCACCCACGAATGGGCGCCCCGCGTGCTGCTGGCCAACAGCAACCTGGTGGGGGACTGGGCCAACTGGCCCGAGTTCCGACGCCTGGAGGCCGAGGGCCTGACCATGTACGGGCAGATGACCGCCGGTTCGTGGATCTACATCGGCACCCAGGGCATCCTCCAGGGCACTTACGAGACCTTCGCCGCCGTGGCCGCGAAGTTGGGTTCGGAAAAGCACAGTGAGGGAACTCTGGCCGGGACCATCACCCTGACCGCCGGGCTCGGTGGCATGGGCGGCGCCCAGCCGCTGGCCGTCACCATGAACGACGGCGTGGCGATCGTGGTGGAGTGCGACGGCAGCCGGATCGACCGCCGCATCGAGCACCGCTACCTGGACGTGCGCGCCCAGAACCTGGACGAGGCCCTGGAACTGGCCGTACGCGCCCGCGACGAGCGCCGACCGCTGTCCATCGGCGTCCTGGGCAACGCCGCAGAGGTCTTCCCCGAACTCCTCTCCCGCGGCGCCCCGATCGACATCGTCACCGACCAGACCTCGGCCCACGACCCGCTCGCCTACCTGCCGGCGGGTGTGTCGTTCGAGGACTGGAAGGACCTGGCCGCGGCCAAGCCCGAGGAGTTCACCCTCCGGGCCCGCGAGTCCATGGCCGCGCACGTGGAGGCCATGGTCGGCTTCCTGGACGCGGGCGCCGAGGTCTTCGACTACGGCAACTCCATCCGCGACGAGGCCCGCGAGGGCGGGTTCACCCGCGCCTTCGACTTCCCCGGCTTCGTGCCCGCCTACATCCGCCCCCTGTTCTGCGAGGGCAAGGGCCCGTTCCGCTGGGCCGCGCTGTCCGGTGACCCGGCCGACATCGCCCGCACCGACCAGGCCATCCTCGACCTGTTCCCCGAGAACGACCACCTGACCAAGTGGATCCGCATGGCGCAGGACCGGGTCGCCTTCCAGGGCCTGCCCGCCCGTATCTGCTGGCTTGGCCAGGGCGAGCGCGCCGCCGCCGGTCAGAGGTTCAACGAGCTGGTGGCCTCCGGTGAGATCTCCGCTCCGCTGGCCATCGGCCGCGACCACCTGGACACCGGTTCGGTGGCCTCGCCCTACCGCGAGACCGAGGGCATGAAGGACGGCTCAGACGCCATCGCCGACTGGCCGCTGCTCAACGCCCTGGTCAACACCGCCTCCGGCGCCTCCTGGGTGTCCATCCACCACGGCGGCGGTGTGGGCATGGGCCGCTCCATCCACGCCGGTCAGGTCAGCGTCGCCGACGGCACCGAGCTGGCCGCCGCCAAGCTGCGGCGGGTGCTCACCAACGACCCGGCCATGGGCGTCATCCGCCACGTGGACGCCGGGTACGAGGACGCCGAACGGGTCGCCGACGCCCACGGCATCCGGGTGCCCATGAAGGAGGGCGAGTGAGCTTCGACCGGCTCTGGGCCGACCTGGCCCCCGTCGGGCGCTCCGCCGACAGCGGCGGCTACCACCGGTACACCTGGGCGGGCGCCGACACCGACGCCCGCGCCTGGTTCACCGAGGCGGCCGCCGCCCGCGGCCTGGACGTGCGCACCGACCGCAACGGCAACCTGTGGGCCTGGTGGGGCACGCCCGGACCCGGCGCCGTGGCCACCGGATCGCACCTGGACTCGGTGCCCGACGGCGGGGCCTTCGACGGTCCTCTCGGGGTGGCCAGCGCTCTGGCCGCCGTGGACGAACTCCGCTCGCGCGGGTTCACGCCCGCGCGGCCGCTGGTCCTGGGCGTGTTCGTGGAGGAGGAGGGCGGCCGCTTCGGGGTTCCGTGCCTGGGCAGCCGTCTGAGCGCTGGGGAGATCGACCCGGCCCGTGCCCGCGGCCTCACCGACGCTGCCGGGGTCACCTGGGATCGGGCGATGGCCGAGGCCGGTCTGGACCCCGAGGGGATCGGCCCCGACCCCGAACTCCTCGGCTGGCTGGACGTCTTCGTCGAGCTACACGTGGAGCAGGGCCGGGCCCTGGAGGACATCGACCACCCCGTCGGCGTGGCCAGCGCGATCTGGCCGCACGGGCGATGGCGGATGGACTTCACCGGTCGCGCCGACCACGCGGGCACGACCCGTCTGCAGGATCGCAACGACCCCATGTTGCCGTTCGCGCACACGATCCTGGCCGCCCGCACCCTGGCCGAGAAGCACGACGCCCGGGCCACCGTGGCCAAGAGCCTCATCACCCCCAACGGCACCAACGCGATCCCCTCGCTGGTCAGCGCCTGGCTGGACGCGCGGGCCGCCGACGAGGCCGCCCTGGCCGCGGTGGTGGAGGGCGTACGCGAGGCCGCCGAGCGGGCCGCACGCGACCACGGGGTCACCCACACCATGGCGGCCGAGTCCACCACGCCGCTGGTGGAGTTCTCGCACGACCTGCGCGACCGTATGGCCGCGATCGTGGGCACCCGCGCCGCCGAGTCCGCCGGCCCGGTCCCGGTCCTGCCCACCGGTGCCGGACACGACGCCGGGGTGCTCTCCGCGCACGTGCCCACGGCGATGCTGTACGTGCGCAACCCCACCGGGGTCTCGCACTCACCGCAGGAGTGGGCCCGGCCCGAGGACAGCCACGCCGGGGTCCTCGCCCTGGCCGACGTCCTCCAGGACCTGCTCGCCGTTCCGGGAGGGGCGTCATGACCGCGTACTCCGAACACCAGCACGCGCCGTCTTCGGATGCATCGGGCACAGCGGGCCCCGAACGTTCGCGCACGGAGCCGTCCGCCGAACGCGCGCACACGCCGTACCCCTACGCGCCGGGTACCGGGTCGCGCCGGTACTGGTGCGAGTGGGCCTGGCTCGGGGGAGAGGCCCCCGAACCCGGGGTGCTCCTGGAGGTCGACCGGGCCGGGCGCCTGGCCTCGGTCAGCCGGGGAGCGCCCCCGGCCGACGCCGAACGCCTGACCGGGCTCACCCTGCCCGGTCTGGCCAACGCTCACTCGCACGCCTTCCACCGGGCGCTGCGCGGCCGCACCCACAGCGGGGAGGGGCACGGTGCCGGTGGTCACGGGCACGGCGGGTCCTTCTGGACCTGGCGCGAGGTGATGTACCGGGCCGCCGAACGCCTGGACCCGGACTCCTACTACCGCCTGGCCAGGGCTACCTACGCCGAGATGGCCCTGGCCGGGGTGGCCTGCGTGGGCGAGTTCCACTACCTGCACCACGGCCCCGGCGGGCACCGCTACACCGACCCCAACGCCATGAGCGAGGCCCTGGTCGCGGCCGCCGCCGACGCCGGGATCCGGATCACCCTGCTTGACGTGTGCTACCTGTCCGGCGGGCTCGACGAACACGGTTCCCACCTGCCGCTGACCGGCCCCCAGTTGCGCTTCGGCGACGACACCGTCGGCGCCTGGGCCGAGCGGGTCAGCGCGTTCACCCCGGGCGGGGCGCACGCTCGCGTCGGTGTGGCCGCTCACTCGGTGCGAGCGGTGCCCGGACCCGACCTGCCCGAGGTGGCCGGGTTCGCCGACCAGGGCGGGCTGCCTCTGCACGTGCACGTCTCCGAGCAGCCCGCCGAGAACGCCGCCTGCCTGGCCGCCCACGGGCTCACCCCGGTGCGGGTACTGGCCGAGGCCGGGGCGCTCACCGAACGCACCACCCTGGTGCACGCCACCCACCTCACCGACGCCGACGTGGACGCCCTCCGCACGCACGGGTCCGCCGTGTGCCTGTGCCCGACCACCGAGCGCGACCTCGCCGACGGCCTGCCGCGCACCGGCGACCTCGTCGCCGCCCCGCACCGGGTCCCGCTGAGCCTGGGCACCGACCAGCACGCCCAGCTGGACCTGTTCGAGGAGGCCCGCGCGGTGGAACTGCACGAGCGCCTGCGCACCCACCGCCGGGGCACCCTGGGCAGCGGGACCCTGCTGCGCGCCGCCACCGCGGCCGGCCACTCCGGGCTCGGCTGGCACGACGCCGGAGCCCTGCTGCCCGGGTCCCGCGCCGACCTGGTCAACGTCCCCCTGGACAGCGTGCGCCTGGCCGGGGCCGACCCCGAACGCGCCACCGACGCCGTGGTCTTCGCGGCCACCGCCGCCGACGTCCGCCACGTGATGGTGGACGGGCAGTGGGCCGTCCGCGACGGCGTGCACGTCCGCCTGCCCGACACCGCTCGCGAACTCGACGCCGCCATCAAGGAGCTGCTTTGACCGACCCCAGGACCGAGACCGAAACCGTTCCCGGGACGCCCGGCACGATCCTCGTCGACACCATCGGCACCCTGGTCACCAACGACCCCGCACTGGGGGAGGGGCCGCTGGGGGAGATCAGCGACGCCGCCCTGGTGATCGAGGACGGCCGGGTAGCCTGGGCCGGTCCCCGCGCGCAGGCGCCCGCCGCCGACGCCCGGGTGGACGCGGCCGGACGCTGCGTGCTGCCCGGTTTCGTGGACAGCCACTCCCACATCGTCTTCGCCGGTGACCGCAGCCGCGAGTTCGCCGCCCGGATGAGCGGACAGCCCTACTCCGCGGGCGGCATCCGCACCACCGTGGCCGCCACCCGAGCCGCCTCCGACGCCGAACTCCTCGACGGCGCCCGCCGCTTCGTCCGCGAGGCCAACGCCCAGGGCACCACCACCCTGGAGGTCAAGTCCGGGTACGGGCTCACCGTCGAGGACGAACGCCGCTCCCTGGAGATCGCCGCCCGGGTCACCGACGAGGTCACCTTCCTGGGCGCGCACGTGGTCGCCCCCGAGTACGCCGACGACCCCGGCGGCTACGTGGACCTGGTCACCGGGCCGATGCTGGACGCCTGCGCCCCGCACGCCCGCTGGGTGGACGTGTTCTGCGAGCGCGGCGCCTTCGACGAGGAGGCCTCGCGCCGGGTGCTCACCGCCGGGATCGGGCGTGGCCTGCTGCCCCGCGTGCACGGCAACCAGCTGGGCGAGGGGCCCGGGGTCCGGTTGGCGGTCGAGCTGGAAGCGGCCTCGGTCGACCACTGCACCTACCTGACCGGCGAGGACGTCGACGCCCTCGCCCAGGCCGCCAAGCGCCCCGAACCCACGGTCGCCACGCTGCTGCCCGGCGTGGACTTCTCCACCCGACAGCCCTACCCGAACGCCCGCGCCCTCGTGGACGCCGGCGCGATCGTCGCCCTGGCCAGTGACTGCAACCCTGGTTCGTGCTTCACGTCCAGCCTGGCCTTCTGCATCGCGGTGGGCGTGCGCGACATGGGACTGACCCCGGACGAGGCCGTGTGGGCGGCCACCAAGGGCGGGGCCCTGGCGCTGCGCCGCACCGACGTGGGCCACCTGGCCCCGGGGGCCCGCGCCGACCTCACCCTGCTGGACGCGCCCAACCACCTCTACCTGGCCTACCGTCCCGGTGTGCCCCAGGTGGCGGCGGTGTGGAAGGACGGTGCGATGGTGGCCGGGCGCCCCTGAGCTTCGGTGTCCCCGGGGCCGGCGCTCCGGCCCCGGGGAAGCCGCCCCGCGGGGGCGTTACCGGACCCTCAGGTGTGGGTTTCGCCCTTGGCCCATGCGGTGACCAGTTTGTTCGCGTCCGGACGCCTCGGCATCGCCACGATGATCAGGTCACCTTCCCTGATTCTGGTGCGGGGGGTCGGCAGGAGCACGTGTGAGCCCCGCACGATCGTGGTCACCAGGCCGTGCGGGGGGTCCAGCTTCTCCAGCCGTCGGCCGACGATGTACAGACCCGGAGTCGCACGGACCTCGACCAGTTCGGTGTTGACGTCACTGAGCGGAACGTCCGTGGCCACGGGCGAGAGCGTGTGCTCCTCACCCCGGGCCAGCCCGAGCCAGCGCGCCGCCGTCTGGATGCTCATCCCCTGCACCGCGGCCGATACCAGGACCACGAAGAAGACCACGTTGAAGATGAGTGCGCCGTCGGGGTAGCCGGCCACGAACGGGAAGGTGGCCAGCACGATCGGCACCGCGCCGCGCAGCCCCACCCAGCTGATGAAGACCAGTTCCCGCCAGTCGTAGCCGAACCACACCAGGCACAGGACGACGGATACGGGCCTGGCCACGAGGATGAGGACCAAGGAGACCGCGAGCGCGGGCACGGCGACGGAGGGCAGTTGGGAGGGGAAGACCAGCATCCCCAGCATGAGGAACAGCCCGACCTCGGCGGTGTTGGACAGCCCTTCGTGGAAGCTGCGGATACCGCGGCGGTGCAGGGGCGCCCGGGCGCCCACGATCAGCCCGGTGACGTAGACGGCCAGGAAGCCGGAGGCCCCCAACACGGCCGCTGACCCGTAGGAGAGCCCCGCCACCCCCAGCGCGAGCACCGGATAGACCCCGGCGGGCCCCAGGTTGACGCGGGTCAGCAGCCAGCTTCCGGCGAGGCCGGCCAGAGCGCCCACCGTGATGCCTCCGCCCAGCTGGAGGAGGGCGAACACCGTCCAGTCAGCGGGTGTGGGGGCACCCTGCCACGTGGCCAGGAGCCCGATCGTGAGCATGATGGCGATGGGGTCGTTACCGCCCGACTCCACCTCCAGCAGTGACGCCAGCCGACGGGGCAAGGGGGCGCGGCGCAGCATCGCGAAGACGGCCGCGGCGTCGGTGGAGGCCACCACCGCGCCGATCAGGAAGGCGGTGAGCGGTGCGACGTCGAGCAGCAGGTACGTGCCCCAACCCACGAGGCCGGCGGTGATGAGTACGGCGAACGTGGCCAACAGGAACCCTGGTGCGGCCGCGCGCCGGATGTCGCCCGGTTTGGTGGTCAGGCCACCCTCGAACAGGATGATGAGCAGGGCTACTGTGCCCGCGACCTGGGCCAGGCCGGGGTCCTCGACGCTGACCAGACCAAGACCGTCGTCGGCGATCAGCATGCCCAGTGCGAGGAAGAGCAGCAGACCCGGTAGCCGGATCCGGCTGGCGAACCCGGCCGCTAGGATGGCCGCTATCAGCAGGGTGCCTCCTGCCAGGATCCAACCGTCGGCAGGTAGTTGAACGCTCATCGTCCCCCGTTGTCGGGTATGTGATGGTTCACAGGGAGTTTATCGGTGCTGAGGGGACTCAAGTGGCGCGGACACGGTACGGCGGCGCGGCCGTCGGCCATCCGTCGGCTGCTCGTTCCGCTGGACGGTTCGGTTGAGGCCGCCTCGGCGATCGACCCCGCGCTGCGCATCGCCCGCTCCCTGCAGGTGCCGGTCGAACTGATGACGGTGCACGAGCCCGTGCACGGTACATGGGCTCGGGACATCGACGACACCGCTGCCGGTCTGCTCTACGAACACGTCGAGGTCGCCGTGGTGGGCGCGGGCTGGGCCGGTGACGTGATCGTGGAAGCGGTCGCCGAGCATCCGGGCACCGTGGTGTGCATGGCCACGCACAGCCGGGACCGGTTCTCGCGGTTGGTCGCGGGGAGCGTGACCGAGCACGTGCTGCGCCACGCCGAGGCGCCGGTGGTGATGGTGGGGCCGCGGTACCTGCCGGGCGAGGCCGAGGGCCTCTATGAGCGCGCCGTGGTCTGCTGCGACGGCGGTCACCGTGACGAAGTGACGCTCGCCGCCGCTGAGAGCTGGGCCCGACAGCTCAAATTGGAGCTGGAACTCGTGCACGTCCTCGGCAGGGGTGCGGACGACGGCACAGCCGCACGGATCTCGGACGCGGCCGTGCGCCTGGAGGAGAACGGCCTGGCGGCCCGCGCCACGGTGACCACCGGGGCGGATCCCGCGGAGAGCCTCATCGAGCTCTTCGCGCAGCGCCCCGGCGCGCTGGCGGTACTGGTCAGCCACGCCCGGGTGGGTCTGCCCCGGATCGTGCTGGGCAGTGTCAGCTCCAAGATGCTGGAGGCCAGTCCGATCCCCCTGCTCCTGACCCGCGTTCCCTGACCGGGGCGGGCGACCACAGCCCCGGCTCCGGTGGCTGATCCCGGGGCGCCCCTACGCCCCTACGCCCCTATGCCCCGGCGCCCTGGTCGCCGGTCAGCCCTGAGCCCGGGCGCCGATGCGCGCTGTCCGGGCCCGTTCGGCCAACCGGTCCGCGGCGCGCCGCAGCATGGCGCGGACCACGAAGGGGTGCAGGCGGCGGACCACCGCCCAGTACAGCCGCCCGCGCCGGTTGTTCAGGCGCACCACCGTGCTCAGGGTGACGGTGCCGGAATCTTCCTCGACCAGGACCGAGGCCCGAAAGTCCAGGTGACCGGAGTCGGTGCCCAGAAGTACCTCGCCGGGGCGGGACGCGACCGTGTCGAAGGCGGTCCGGCCCCCGCGTTCGATGCCGACCAACCCCACCAGCGCCTCGCGCAGCAGGAGCAGCGACAGCACCCAGCGGGGCGGGTCGCGGAAGACCGCGTCCGCCCACTCCCGGGGGTCGGTGCTGATGCCCGGGCGCAGGCCGACGGAGAAGGCTCCTGCGTGGTCCGTCTTCTCGAAGGCCGTGCGGGCGAGCCGCGCCGCTTCCGGTACCGGACAGGACCGGGCTCGTGGGCGTGCCACGCGGCGGAGCAGGCGTACCCACGGTGACCAGCGGCGGGCCGTTGGACGCTGCCCGGTCGCGGCGTGTTCGGCGTTGTCGAACAGGTCCTCGATCAGGGCGTCGTGGATCGGGCGGATCACCAGCGGCCACATCAGGAGTGTGCTTCCGCGCGGGCTCGCCTCGATGTGGTGGCGCAGCATCGAGGAGCCGTCGGGGCGTGGCTCGACGGTGAACTCGTGGAAGCCCCCGAGCCCCGTCCGCTGGCCGAACTCGAACCGCACCCGGCGTCCGGGCTCGTACTCGCTCACCCGGTAGCGGATCGGCCCGTGCCCGCCGTCGGCGCCGACCGATAGCGGCCGGTCCAATCGCAGCGGCATCCACTCCGGGTTCGGCCACAGCCGGTCCCGGTCGCCGCCGAGTGCGGCCATCAGATCGCCCCATGCCTCGGGGGGCGCGGAAACGACCCGTTCATGAGTGTTGCGGACGAGTGCCACGTGGACCTCCATCGAGTTCACCATACGGTACCGTATGGTGCTTTTCCGTACGGTACCGTATGGCTATGGCCGACGAAAAGACCCGCAAGCGACTCACCGCCGAGGACTGGGCCCGCGCGGCCATGGCAGCGATCAGCGAGGGCGGTCTGAGCGCCGTCGCTGTCGAGCCGATCGCTGCCCGCCTGGGCGCGACCAAGGGCAGCTTCTACTGGCACTTCGCCAACCGCGACGCACTGATCGCGGCGGCGCTGGATCTGTGGGAGCGCGAGCACACCGAGGCCGTGGTCGCATACGTGGAAGCCGAACCGGACGCTCACGCCAAGCTTCGGAGGCTGTTTAGGGACGTGACCGTCTGGGCCGCCAGCGCAGCGGAGAACCGGATCGAGGTCGCCCTGCTCGCCACCGCCTCGCACCCGCTGGTGGCACCCGCCGTCGCTCGCATCACCGAACGCCGGGTCTCCTATGTAGCCTCCCTGTACGAGGAACTGGGCGCCTCACCCGAGCGGTCACGGCATCAGGCCCTGCTCGCCTTCACCGCCTGGCTCGGTTACATGCAGCTGGTCCACGCGACCCCCGGGGTACTGCCCGGTGGCGCGGGTGCTTCGGCCTACCTCGACTTCGTCCTCGACCAGTCCGTCACCCCCCAGGGGATCGCAGACGGTTAGCCGCCCGGGCGGCGGGACCCGGGGTCGAGGCCGTCTCCCGCGGTGGTCTTCGGTTCGCATCCGTTCCGGGCGTAGCCGGACGCCGACTGCCGGGCGTAGTCTGGCGCCGGTCGACGCCGAGAATCGGATGGGAAACAGTCATGAGGTACACGGCAATGGCCGGGCTCGCCGCCGCGGCACTCGTGCTCACAGCGTGCGCCGGCTCAGAGGAGCAGAGCGCTCTCCCGGACGAGACGGGCAACGGGACAGCGGGTGAGGCGGCGCCGGAGTCCGGTCCGGGTGCGGAGCTGCTGGCCGAACACGGCCTCGACGGTCTGACCGCCGAGGAGATCGTGGACCGCCTGGACCTGCTGCCGGTGGACGAACGCCCCACCGGCCTCGTCGCCTCCGTGCGCTCCGACGTCCTCGTCCTCGCCGACGGGCCGGAAGGGGAGGAGGTCGAACTCGGCCTGCCCGAGGACCTCTTCTACCTGTCGATGGCGCCGTACGTGGACCACACGCACGACTGCTTCTTCCACAGTCTCACCTCCTGCCTGGGGGAGCTGCGCGGTGAGGCAGTCGCCGTGACCGTCACCGACGACTCCGACGGCACCGTCCTGGTGGAGGAGGACGGCACCACCTTCGACAACGGGTTCGTCGGGTACTGGCTGCCTAGAGGCGTCGACGCCACCGTCACCGTCGAGCACGAAGGCCGGTCCGGCACCGCACAGGTCTCCACGGGCGAGGACGACCCCACCTGCCTGACCGCTCTGGAACTCAGCTGAGGCCGCTGCCCGCACACGCCCCGTGCCCGTGGGCGGTGCCGAGTGGGTAGAAGCGGGCGAAGAAGTGCGGGGCGAGTGGTGCTCGCCCCCGCGAAACACCGCGCGCCCCACGTAGGGGAGACCACCTGCTCAGGTCAGGGGCATGGCGGATCAGCGCCGACCGTCGTCACCACCGGTCCGCGTCGATGGCGGTGTTGAGGGAGGACACGTCCGGGCCGCGGTAGTCCGCCATACGCAGATGCGCCCGCAGGTGCATCAGCCCGGAGTGGATCATGGTCGCCACGGTCTCGTGCGGCACCCCGAGGACGGTGCTGATCTGTTCGGAGGTGCACCCCTGGTAGTAGGCCAGGAGAACGGCCCGGCGCCGCGTGGCGATGGAGAGGTAGGCGTTCGGATCCGGTTCGGCACCGGCCGGACCGGTGGACGCGGAATCGATCCGGGTGAGAGCGGTGTCGCTCGGAGAGGAACGGAGCCGCTCGACCACCGTGCGCTGCGTCAGTGCGATCACCCAGGCCAGCGCCGAACCCTGGGCCGGGGTGTACTGGCCGGACCGGTGCCACACCCGTATCCACACCGCCCGGGTGACCTCCTCGGCCGCCTCGGGATCGCGCAGGACGCGCAGGACCAGGCCGTGGACGGTCGCCGCGCCGCGATCGTAGAGGTGCGCGAACGCCTGTTGGTCACCGGAACCCGTGCGCGTCAACAAGTCGTCGAGACCTGTCGGCGGGTTGGGGTGCGCGAAAGTCTTCATGGGCGGTCGCCCCTCGAGCCGTCGGACATATGTCTTTCGGCCGCCGGTCTTCTGGGGCAGCACACCCGCACTTCGTGCCCGGGGCCCGTGCGCGGATCCCGTTGACCCGGGCCGCGCGGTGCTTACGGGAGACGAAGGAGAGCCCTCAACTCTTAGCACGTGTGGCGCAGATCGCACAAGCTGACCGGATCCCGTGCGGCCCGTGCGAGACTCGTAGGAGCAGACACCGGGCCTCCGCTCCTTCCTCGCAGCTGTTCCCCGAGTGCCGTTGCTGTCGGCTCCGGCCGTCTCCACCTACCAGGAGGAGGAATGCGGTGCGTAGCCAGTGAGTGTTCCGCAGAGCCCCGAGGAGTTCCTCCAGCGGGTGTGGGTCGCCGTCGCCGCGTCCATCAGCGGCGGTTCCGGCGGAACGGAAGTGCTGGCGCTGGTCGGGCGGGTGTGCACACAGCTGCTTCCGGTCGACGGCGCCTCGATCTCGATGGTGGCCGGTGCCCGAACGAGGGAGGCGCTCTACTCAGGGGACGAGACGAGTGACCGGATCCAGCGGTTACAGGTCAGCCTGGGCGAAGGGCCCTCCTACCAGGCGTACGCGATGCGCAGACCGATCCTGCTCCCCGACCTCGCCGCCGACCCCGGGACGCGCTGGCCGGTGTTCGCCACCGAGATCGGCGCCTATCCGGTCGGTGCCCTGTTCGCCTTCCCGCTCCAGCGCGGAGCGATCACGATCGGGGCCCTGGACCTGTACCGCCGTCAGCCGGGATGGTTGTCCTCCGAGGAGGTGACCATCGCGCTGCGCATCGTCGACATCGCCACGCTGGCCTTGCTGGCACTGCGGGTGGACTCACTCCAGGGGGAGTGGGTCGTGGCCCTGCCGCTGGAGCGCGCCCAGGTCCACCAGGCGACGGGGATGCTCATCTCCGGGCTGGGCGTCACCGCGGAGCAGGCGCTGGCCAAACTGCGGGCCCACGCGTTCGCCGTCGGGCGCATGGTGGACGAGATCGCCGACGACCTGGTCTGCGGCCGGATCCTCCCGGCCGACATCGAACTCTGAGGAGCGGGTGTGAGAGTACGGACACGCGCCATGGCGGCGGACACCGCGCGCGGCATCAGACAGGGCACGGAGCAGGACCGCGCCGAACCCGGAGCGAAAGCAGAGGAAAGCCCATGAACGACTCACTACCTTCGGGCACGCGGCGGGAGTCGGACCTCGTGGGCGCTTTTGTCCAGTTGGCCGACACCCTGGTCGACGACTACGACGTCCCCGAGGTACTGCACCAGCTCGCCACCCACAGCGTCAGCCTCCTGCACGTCTCCGCGGCCGGACTGATGCTGTCCGACCAGAGGGGCAGCCTACAACTGGTCGCCTCCTCCAACGAGCGGACACGGCTGCTGGAACTGTTCCAGCTCCAGACCGACGAGGGACCCTGCGTCGAGTCCTTCCGGACCGGCGAGACGGTCACGGAGGCCGACCTGTCCACGGCCGGGGGTCGCTGGGCGGTCTTCACACCCCAGGCCCTGGAACAGGGGTTCAGGGCCGTGCACGCCGTCCCGCTGCGTCTGCGCGGCGACGTCATCGGCACACTGAACCTCTTCAACCAGTGTGCCGGAGCTCTCTCGGCCGAGGACGCGCAGGTCGCCCGGGCGCTCGCCGACATCGCCACCATCGGGATCCTCCAGGAACGCGCGATCCGCCACGGCGAGGTGCTCACCGAGCAGCTCCAGGGCGCGCTCAACAGCCGGGTCACCATCGAACAGGCCAAGGGGCTGCTCGCCCACGCAGGAGGGCTCGACATGGAACAGGCCTTCCAGGCACTGCGCCAGTACGCGCGGTCCAGGCACACCGGGCTCAGCGACATCGCCCACCGGCTGGCCTCCGGGCAGCTCCCTCCCGACCTGGTCCTGAGCCCCGGGAGCGGCGACGGCACCTGAGCACGCGCCCTCCCGGACAAGAAGAGACTCCGGGACGCAGCCGGTGTTACGCGACGTTCCCGGACCGCACACCGAACTCAACCGCGGCCTAACCTCCGCGAAACCTCGGGCCACCACAGTGGAACCACGTCGGTGCGCGTCCCCCGCCGCGCCCACAGCGTCGTGACGCGGCGGGGGGAGCACCTTCTCCACCAGGAGGTTTGGCCCATGAGCCTGTGGCGTATCCGTACCGCGGTCGAGGACCGCCCCGGCGGCCTCGCGGGGGTCGTCGGCACCCTCGCCGAACACGGCGGGAACATCGTGGGACTGGCCATCCACACCGACGTCTCCGGGGTGGTGGACGAGTTCGTCGTGGACATCCCCGGAAACCACGGCGCGGCCGTCCGCGCACTCACCGAACAGTGCCCGGCCGGTACCGTGACGGCGGTCGCCGCCGGGCGGCGCGAGGTCGGCGACGACGTCACCCGGGCCCTGCTGCTCACCGCGCGGCTGCGCTCCCACCCGAACCGGCTCCCCGAGTCCCTGGCCGAGCTGCTGCTCGCCGACGACGCCCGCTGGACCAACCTCACCCCGGAGGACGCCGAGGACGTGGCCCGGGGCACCTCGATGCTGGTCCCGGTCGGACCCCTGCGCGGGGTCCTGGTCAGCCGGGCCTCACACCCCTTCACCTGGACAGAGTCGAGCCGCGCCGACGCACTGGTGCGCTCGGTGATGCCCTCCACCGGCCCGGTGCCCACCGACCGCGTCATCCGCACCGCGGACGGCGCGGCGCTCTCCCTGCGCCAGGTCCGCGAGACGGACGCACCGGCCCTGAGCGACCTGCACCGCCGCTGTTCACCGGACACCCTGCGCAACCGGTACTTCGCGGGGATCAGCGAGCTGGGCCCGCGCATGCTCCGGGTGTTCTGCGACGCCGGACGCGGCCTGACCATCGCGGTGCGCCCGCAGGGTCAGGAGGAACCGATCGCCCTGGGTCACCTGATGTACACGCTGGACCCCGGGGTGGGCGAGATCGCCTTCCTCGTCGAGGACTCCTGGCAGGGGAGCGGGGTGGGCACCGCCCTGACCCGCGCGCTCACGGTCATCGCCGGCGACTGGGGGCTGGCCGAGGTGCGGGCCGAGACCACGCTCGCCAACACTGGGATGCTGCGGATCATGCGCCGCCTGGGGGCTTCGGTACAGACCCAGGAGGGTGTGTACGTACACGCCCGGCTGCCAGTCGCCGCGGCGGTCCAGGGCGGACTCGGTGAGGAGAGCCGCAAGGGCGGCCAGGTCGCGCGCCTGATGGGGTCGGCGTGACCGGGCCTGCGTGATGGCGCCAGCGCGAGGGGAGCCGTGTGACGGATTCTCCCGAGGACATCCGCCCGGTCGGACCCCGCTTGAAGGGGCCCGGCCGAGGGCGGATACGAACGCGGGGGTCGGCGGCCACTGGGGGTGTCGCCGACCCCCGCTTCGCGGTTGACGCGATGAGGTCGTTCTCGCGCGGCCCCGAGGGACCGCGCAGGTGAACCTAGTCGTCCTCGCTGTCCGCGGCGGAGTCGGAACTCTCGGGCTGCTCGGTCTTCTCGGCGGCGGGCGCGGCCTTCTTGGTGACGCGGCGCTTCTTCACCGGACGCGAGTAGTCGACGAGGGGCTCGTAACGGGTCTCGTGCTCCTTGAAGCACTCCTCGCAGGCGTCGACCTCGCGGACAGCGCCTTCCCAGGCGAACTGGATGACCTCAGTCGCCTCGACCTTCTCCTCGCGAACAGCGTGGGGATCGCAGTACTTGCGCGTGAAGACCTCGGTGACCACGGCGGGGATTTCCCTTCGGTATCGCGTGAACTGTGCGGACCCCGTAATCATACACATGTACGAACGCGGAAACGGGTGTTGAGCCCGGTTTCCGTGATGGGTCGGGGTCGCCCCGAAGCCTAGCGAAGTCGGAGGGGTCGCTGCGCCGTCCCGCGGCGCGTGTGGCTGGGATGACCAGGCAGTCCGTTTGGGATGCGCACTGTGATCCCGGTCGCCGTCCGGTCTTCTTCGGGGTGGGGCGGGCGTGGGTATTTGGTCCGGGCTGTGGTTCGGCAATGCCCTTCGTCCCTTTTCTCATTCTCGCTCACCGTATTTGTGCCAGCCGATTTGTGTATTTGGTGAACACGCCGCGCGGAGTGTCGTTAGTGTGATGCCCACCCTGGGGAGAGGGGCGTCCCGCGACGGTGACGACTCGCCCCGGGAAACCGGCCGACGCGCCCTTGGCGGCGCGCGCCGGTGAAAGGCCGCAGTCCGTGGGGGAGCGGATTGGGCGCCACAGACAAGGGCCCCGCTCGCGCGGGGAGGGACTTTGCCGTGTTCGGGGGGATGGCCGTGGTCGAGTACATGGAAGGCACGTCCAGAAGGCGTGGTGACGGCGCGGGGGAATCACCGCGACCGGCTGGTGGGAGGTCGGCCCGCATGCGGGCCGAGGCGGATATGGCGCATGCCTGTGAACGCATGTCCGTCGACCCGCGTTTTGTGAAACTACGAAGGAGATTCGCACTTCAGGCGGGGGTGCTGGTCGGCGCCTTCCTGATCAGCTACATGTCCTATCTCCTCCTTTCCGCCTACGCGCGCGATTTCATGAGCGTGCAGATCGTCGACTCCGTCAACGTCGCCCTGCTCATGGGTATCGGACAGTTCCTGCTCACCTTCGTGCTCGCCTGGGCTTTCGGCCGTTTCTCCGCCCACTCCATCGATCCGCTGGCCGAGGAGATCCGTGACCGCGCTCGCGACGAGGACACGATCAACGGACGGGTGATCGGCTGATGGACACCGGTACCCTCGATCCGGGCAGTGCCATGTATTCGGGCAGCGCCATCCGTCTTCTGGACACCGCCGCTCCCGACCTGGGCAGCGCGCTCGGCGGTCAGTTCGGCGTCGCGCACGCCTGGACCGTCGGCCTGTGCGCCCTGTTCGTCCTGGTCACCCTGGCCATCACCATCCGCGCCCGGCGCACCACCAAGGGCGCCGTCGACTTCTACGCGGGCGGTCGCGGCTTCTCCAGCACCCAGAACGGCCTCGCCCTGACCGGCGACTACCTGTCCGCCGCCTCCTTCCTCGGCATCGCCGGGATGATCGCCCTCCAGGGCTACGACGGATTCCTGTACTCCATCGGCTTCCTGGTGGCCTGGCTGCTGGTGCTGCCCATGGCCCAGCTGATGCGCAACACCGGCCGCTTCACCATGGCCGACCTGCCCGCCTTCCGCATGCGCCGGATGCGCGTCCGTCTGGCCTGCACCGTCTCCACGGTCACCGTGTGCGTGTTCTACCTGGTCGCCCAGATGGTGGGTGCGGGCGCGCTGGTCGCCGTCCTGCTCGGACTGCACGACGGCGGCACCTTCCTGGGGCTGAGCGCGGGCCAGGCCCGCACCGGCGCCATCGTGCTGGTGGGCGTGCTGATGATCGTCTACGTCATGTACGGCGGGATGAAGGCCGCCACCTGGCTGCAGATCATCAAGGCCGTGGTGCTGCTCAGCGCCACCGGCCTGCTCACCGTCATGGTGCTGGCCCTGTACTCCTTCGACCCGCGAGCCCTGCTCAGCGGTGCGGCCGAGGCCAGCGGACACGGACAGGCCTTCCTCGAACCCGGTCTGCGCTTCGGCGTCGAGGTGCCCGGCGAGGCGGCGCAGACCTTCTTCAACAAGTTGGACCTGATCAGCCTCGGCCTGGCACTGGTCCTGGGCACCGTGGCCCTGCCGCACATCCTCATCCGCTTCTACACCGTGACCGACGGCCGCGCGGCCCGCTCCTCGGTCAACCGCACCATCGTCATGGTCGGCGCCTTCTACCTGATGACCCTCGCCCTGGGGTTCGGCGCCGCCGCGATCGTGGGCTCCGAACGCATCATGTCCCTGGACCCCTCGGGCAACTCCGCCGTCCCGATGCTCGCCGAGGAACTGGGCCGCCTGGCCGCGGGCCCGGTGGGCGCCGCGGTACTGCTCGCCCTGATCTCCGCGGTGGCCCTGGCCACCATCCTCGCGGTCATCGCCAGCCTCACCCTGGCCTCGTCGTCCTCGATCGCGCACGACCTGTTCGGCCACATCCTCATGTGGGGGCGCCCGCGCGAGTCCCAGGAGGTGAGCGTGGCCCGCTTCTCCGCCTGTGTGATCGGCGCGATCTCCATCGCCCTGGCCGTGCAGGCCCAGTCCCAGAACGTCGCCTTCCTGGTCGGGCTGGCCTTCGCCATCGCGGCCGCCGCCAACCTGCCGGTCATCGTCCTGACCATGTTCTGGCGCCGCTTCAACACCAAGGGCGTGGAGTGGGGGATCTACGGCGGGCTGTCAACGACCCTGCTGCTGATGCTGTTCTCCCCGGTGATGTCCGGAAAGACCGACCCGGTCACCGGAGAGAACCTGTCCATGCTGCCCGCCTGGATCGACATCCAGTTCTTCCCGATGGAGAACCCGGCCCTGGTCGCGGTGCCCGTCGGGTTCGCCTGCGCGGTCATCGGCAGCCTGCTCTCCCCGGAGCGCAACAGCGCCCGCTTCACCGAACTCCGGGTGCGCTCCCTCACCGGCTGGGGCGCTGACCGCGACTGACCGGCGGTGCCCGGGGAGAGGGTCAGCCGCGGCTGCGCGGCCGGGCCGTCGCGAGGGACTCGGCTACCTCGCCGAAGAAGCCGGGCAGCTCGGGCAGGGCGCGGGCGAGGTCGTCCCAGCCTCGGGCGAGCTCCGCGGAGTGTTCCGCCACGGAGACGCTGTCGGCCCGGCGGACGGAGCGCACCAGCGCCCAGAAGACCGCCGCCACCAGCGGCCGGGCCAGTCCGCGGCCGCGCACGTTCAGGTCGCCGGAGACCGACCAGAGCCCGTTCGGGCCCGGGGCGGGCACCACCTCGCCGTGCGCCCGGACCAGCCTGTGCTCCACCTCCAGGGTCACCGGGGGAGCGGTCGCACCTCCGGCGGCCGCCGCGAACCAGCCGCGCAGCTCCACCCGTGCGGTGATCCGGGCGCGCAGCAGGCTCGAACCCCAGCGCGCCATCGCGCTCTCCATCGGAAAGCGCATGTCGGCGTGGACGGTGAGGGTCTCCTCCGCGCGGTCGTGGACCACACTGCCGGTGGTCACCGGCGGGGCGCCGTCCTCGGCCGAGGCGGCGTCCTCGCGCATGCTGAAGTCCACCGAACACACACCGGACTCGTCCCAGGCGGTCACGGTCAGGTCGGTGCCCAGCCAGCCCTCGCCGCCCTCGGCGAAGAGGGGTTCGCCGTCGGCGTCGACCTCGGTCGCCAGATAGGTGCTGCCGGGGACCAGGTGTTCCCCGGAGAGCAGCCGCAGCGTGAGGGTCGCCTCGCGCACGGCGGCCTCGTCCGAGCGGTCCTGCTCCCAGAGCTCCCGTTCGGTGTCACAGCCCGGGGCCCCGGCGGGCTGTTCCGGATCCGGGAGGTCGGCCAGCCGGGCCTGGTTCCGGCGCTCGCTCTCCTCGCGCTCGGCCTCGGCGGGGACGATCCCCAGTTCCTCGGCCCGCCGTTCCAGGCGCTCCGACTCCTGCTCGGTGGGCAGGATCAGCTCGCCCGTGTCGTCGAAGCGCGCACTACGCAGGACCTCGTGCACCGCGGACACCGCCCGGGCGACGTCCCCCCGGTCCACCGGTGTCAGGTCCAGGGTGTGGCTCAGGCGGGGCATGTCCCCTCCGCTTCGATGTTGGTCAGTGTGGCCAGGCCATTGTGGTCCCTGCTCGCACGGAGGGACAAGCGGCACCGGGCCCTGGCCTGGCACAGCCGACTGTCACGGGTCTGCGGCACCATGGCTGGTATGACCAGACACATCGTGCTGCTGCGCGGGATCAATGTCGGCGGGCACCGGAAACTGCCCATGGCGGACCTCAGAGCCCTGTTGGCCGGGCTCGGGTACACCGACGTGGTCACTTACATCCAGAGCGGCAACGCGGTGGTCGCCGCGGACGAGCCCGACCCCGAGGTGGTGGGAGCGGCCGTGCGCGAGGCGGTCCATGCGCGGTTCGGCTTCGACGTTCCCGTGATGGTGCGCCCCCTGGAGCAGTTCCGTGCGGTGGTCGCCGCCAATCCCCTGGACGTGGCCGACCCCTCCGTGTTCATGGTGCTGTTCTGCTCCGAACCCGTGGACACCGCCGGTCTGACCTCGATCGACCTGGCCGCCTACCCCGGTGAGCGCATCGCCATCACGCCCACGGAGGTGTTCACCTACCACGAGTGCGGTGCCCGCGAGGCGAAACTGCCCGCCGTGGTCGGACGACACTGCCCGGGGGAGATCACCGCGCGCAACTGGCGTACGGTACTGCGTCTGCTGGAGATGGCCGGAGGCTCCTGAGGGCGCACGAGCGTCCCCGGGAACGGTGCCCGCGAGCGACCGGGGCGGTCGGCGGCGCATGTTCGTAGCTGAGGGCGTGTGGGAGCCCGGTTGCGCGGGACTGTCCGAGAGAAGTCATCGGTGAACTGAGTACGGCGGGAACTATCGCCGTCATGACCACGTGAAGGGGTGGTGTGCGGTGCCCAGACGGTGGACCGTGATCCTGCGGGACCAGGCGGACACGGCGCGGCCGATCCGGCCCGAGGACTGTCACGGGCTGCTCAACCGTTGGTGGCCCCAGCCCGCGTCCGAGCACGCCGCCGCCAAACGCTGGGCGATGAACGGCTGGCTCCGCCCCCTGGGCGATCGGCTGCACCACTGGACGCTCACCTGGTTGGACGACGAGAATCCGGCGCCCCTGGACCCGGGGGAGCTGGTCGGCTCCGCCCAGCGGGTCGGCGACCACGTCCTCGAACCCCTCTCGGTCACGCGGACCTTCGACTCCTCCTACACCGAAATGCTCACCGAGACGCGCGGCCCCGCCGTCGTACGCACCGCCGAGGTGCGCACCCAGACCCCCGTGGTGATGAACACGAGGGACGCCACCGGTGAGCGGGTCCCGCACATCTGGCCCAACCCCCGGCGCCTCTTCGGCGCCGTGCACCGCTCCAGCGGCGAGATCGTCGGCGGCAGCGGCGCGGTGGGCGCGGTGGCCCGGTTCGCACCGCCCGCCCTGGCCGCCTCCTGGCTCGAAGAAGCGCTGACCGACCTGGCCCAGGTGCGGCGTTCGACCCTGCCCGGGCAGGAGGTACGGCTGGCCGAACACCACCACGCGGAGAGCCGGACCGTCCTGGGCTGGCGCGGCGGGCTGCATCTGGAGGCGGTCGGCGGCGGACACCGCGGCACCGCGACCTTCGCGGCCCTGTTGGAGCTCCTGGAGCTGGCCGGTGTCGGCAAGTACACCGCCCAGGGGTTCGGGTCGGTGCGGGTGGACACGGTCACCCAGAGCCAGCGCGCGCCCCAGGTCCCCGCCCCGCGTTCGGGTCGGGCCACACGCCGGGTGCGGCGCAACCCGCCTCGGGCGGCCGACAGCCGGGCGCACGCGGTCGCCGAGGCCGAGGACTTCGGGGGCACGTTGTTCGACTGACCCACAGACCGCCGGTTCCCGCCCGAGGACGGCGGGCGGGGGCCGGTGCCCCACCCTGACGGCTGTTCGGCCGCCTCCATGGCTCCCACCCGGTGGACGGGGTGGGAGCCTCCTTCTTGTTCTGGTCCGCTCTGCGGGACGCCGTGCCGTAGGCGGGCACCGCGCTGTCGGCCTGCGCTGAACGGTCCGCCTGATCGCCCGCCTGATGGCCCGAGTGCGCTGCCGACGGGGTTGCTGGCAGCGCACTCCGTTCTCGGCGGGCCCAGGGCTCTCGGCGGGTTCCAGAGGTGCGGACGGCCCTGCGCCTCTCGTGTCCAGGAGCCGGGGCGTTCTCGGCCTGTACGGTTGCTCAGGCCGAGCGGATCAGGCGCCGTTCTCGTGGGGCATCGGCCCCGGCGGCGTGCGCCCGTCGCCCTGCCGCAGGGAGCGAGCCAGGCCGAGCAGGTGCGGGACGAGGTCCTCCGGGGTCAGCGCGGGACCGGTCCGCTTGCCGGCGGAGGGCCGCTCGCGCTCGGATCGGGAGAGCTGGTCGTGACTGTGCGGGGTCGCCATGGAGGGCCTTTCCTTGCTCTGGACGCTGTTCCGGACGGGGACGGTCCGTGCACTGAGCTCTCTCGGACAGACACGGGCGGTCGCGCGCCCGCAGGGGCACGAGTGACCGGAAGGGGCCAACAAGATGACGCGGGCCCGTGACACCTGGTATCGGTGGTGCTGACGGCGTCACCGTCCGAGAGAGGTCAGCAGGACACCCGCTTCCCGTTCGGCGCCCCCACGCCGTCCCCGCCGTCCCCCGGCCATGAGGAGTCCGTCGCGGTGACCCAGGCCCCCGAGCACCGACCGACCGAACCCCGCACTCCGGGCCCCTTCGTCCCCGAACACGCCCATTATCCAGACCACTCTGGCGCCCCACCGGTCAGCGGGGTGCTCGTTGGCGTGGACCTGCGCGGGATCCAGGCCTACGTCTACAGCGGCCGCCGCATCCTGGACGCCGTGGGCCGTGCCGCCCTGGTCGCCGAGCTCACCGACACCTCCGACCCCGTCCACGGGGTGGCCGACCTGGTTCCCCCGGGCAGCCTGGTGCTGCGGGACGCGGGCGGGGCCCTGACCCTGGTCGTGGCCGATCCGGCGGTGGCCCGGGACTTCACCGGACGCTACACGCGCAGGCTCCGCGACCGCGCGGGGGGCCTCACCCCGGTGGTCGCCCACGTCCCCTACGGGCCGGGAGCCGTCCCGGTCCCGGGGGAGCCGGCCCTGCCCGACCTCGACACCGCGCTGGCCGAACTCCCGGTCCGGCTGCGCCGCGCCCGCCGCCACATGTCCGCGCTGCACACTCCAGCGCACGGTTACGGGATCACGGCTGTGTGCTCGGTCAGCGGCGCCCCGGCCGAGGCCGTGGACAGCAGCAGGCCCCTGGGCGACCGGGGGCGCGTGCACGAGCGGGTGGCCGCCGACGTCGCCCGGGCCCGGGGGATCGGCCGCCGCTGGCACCGTGCGCACAGCGACGCCTGGCTCGCGGGGGCGGGCTCCGCCGACGGCTCCGGACTCGCTCTGCCGATGGAGGTGGACCGGCTCGGCCGCGATCACGGCGAGGTGAGCCGGGTCGCGGTGGTGCACCTGGACGTCAACGGCCTGGGCACGATCCTGGGTGAGTACCGCGAGCGAGCCGGCGACCCGGAGGTGCCCGGTTCCGGTGCCCTGGCCCAGAGAGCGCTCTCCACCCGGATCGCCGGACTCACCGAAGGACTGGCCCGGGCCCTGGTGCACGCGGTGGCCGCCACCGTCCGGACGGAGCCGGGACGAGCCCCCACCGTTCCGGGCACCGGTGCGGGCGGACCCCTGACCCTGGACCACGAACCACCCGGCCCGATCCGCTTGCCGGTGCGGCCGATCGTGGTCGCCGGAGACGACCTCACCGTGCTGTGCGACGCCCGGCTGGCGCTGAGCATGGTGCGGTACGCGCTGGAGTGGCTGGACGCCGACCCGGAGGCGATCGGGGACCCCGGGGATCCCAGGGTGGCCCTGCACCGCGCTCTGGCCCGTGCCCGCGTCCCGGGCCGCACCGTGGCCACCGCCGACGGCCGCCGCCACACCACGTGCGTGCCCACCGTCGGTGCGGGGATCGCGGTGCAACCGGTGGGCGCCCCGCTCTCCCTCGGGTACGACCTGTGCGAGGCCATGTGTCGCCTGGCCAAGGCGCGACGGCTGGCCGCGGCCGCCACCGACCCGACCGCCGCCCAGGAACACGTCGTGGCCTGGACGACCCGCTTCGACGGGGTCGACCGGGTCGTGCGCCGCTTCGAACTCGCCCTACGGGCCGAGCGCCCGCGCACCGCCCTGCCGATGACCGGCACCGCCTTCGCCCGTTTCCTGGACCGCTACCTGTCCGCACACGGCGGTCTGGTCGCGGACGGCGACACCCGCCACCGGGGCTGGCTGGTCTCGGCGCTGGTCCCCCTGCTGGAGTCCGGTGCGGACCCCGCCCCGGAACTGGCCCGCCGCGCCCACGTGACCGGGAACCCCGTGGCGCTGCCCGAGGGGTGGACCCCCGGGGAGCTGCTCGACGCGGTCGGGGTGATGGATCTGCACGTGGATCCGGGACTGTCCGCGGCACTCGACCCCCGCCTGCCCGCCGGAGGTGGGCCGCGATGACCGATCCGGACCGGATCGTGGTGCGTCTGGCCTCTCCCGCGCTGTTCGTCGGGGCCAGCGCGGACGGCACGGGAGCCGACACCGACGTGGTCACCGACGAGCACGGACTGCCCTACCTGCCCCGCCACCGGCTCGCCGCCCGACTGCGCACGGGCGCGCTCAGCGCTCTTCGGGTCGCCCCGGACCTCGCCGAAGCGGTGGACCAGGTATTCGGCCGGAGCCGCTCCCACGGTGCTGACCGCATCCTGAGGACGGGCCACGCGGTCCCCGGCGACGAGGTGCGCGCCGCCGTCGCCCACGCGCTGGCGGGCCGCGCCGAACCCATCCGTTCCACCCTGCGCCGGGCGGTCACCGACGCGCACACCACCCTGGAATCGGGGATCGAGGTCGGCCCGCACGGTGCACCCGAACCGGGACGGCTGCGCACCAACCGGGTGCTCCTGCCCGGACTGGTCCTGATCGCCCCCCTGACCTGGGCGGTTCCGCCGGAGGAAGAGCACTGGCGCTGCCTGGCCCGGGCCTGTCTGGCCACCGATCAGATTGGCCGGAAGGCCAGCCGGGGCCGCGGCCGCGTGGACGTGCACCTGGCCCTCCCCGACGACCCGAACCCCCGCGCCACCACCCTGGCCCTGGCCGCGCCCCCGGCCCGGGCAGGGGAGGCCCCACGACCATGACCTCCACCCGATCCCTGCCCCCCGATCGAACCTCCACCCCCGCCGAGCACCTGGACCCCACCCACACCGAGGGGCCCACCCCCTCCCCCCACCCGCACCCCCTTCGTCTCTCGGAGCTGACCCGGTCCGTGCACCCCGACCAACCCGCCCACCTCCCTCGGCCCCTGAACTCGCAAGAGCACGCAAGTCCCGAACAGCGCCTGCCGTCCGATCCCGTGAGTGCCTATCTCCCCCTGCGCTATGTGCTCACCGACTCCTTGGCGGTGCGTACTTCCTTCGACCCCCTGCGGGTGGACTCCGAGACCACGGTGAGCGGGCGCGCACAGCGCGGCATGCTCGCGGCGGCCCTGCAACGGGCCGGGCTGGAGAAGGAGCTCACCGCATGGGTGGCGAGGGGTGAGCACGTGCGTTTCGCTCCGGCCCACCCTCGGCTCGAACAGCACGCTCGGGACGGGGTACAGGTGGTCGCCCACCCGCCGCCCGCCCACCTGTACACCCCGGGAAAGGACGGGGACACCCTCGTGGACGTGTTCGCCCCCGGAGCGGATCGGCCGGGCGTCCCCTACCGGGCGGTCCGCGATCCGCTCACCCCGGACCGGTCACTGCGGGCGGCCGTGCGCACCACCGCCGAGCGTTATCTCGGACGCTCCCGAACCGGGGAGACGGGCCGGGGCGTGCCCTTCTTCACCACGAGCCTGGACCCGGGACAGGTCTTCGAGGCCCGGTGGCAGTTGCGCGGCCCCGACCACGCCTTCCTGCGCGGCCTCGCCGAGCGGATCGTCACCGTCCTGACCGACGCCGAGGGCACCCTCACCCTCGGGGGCGGCGGCACCCGGGCCCACGGCGGGGTGACGGTGGGGCCGGTCCGCCCGGACCGGCTACTGTCCCCGGACCGGGTGGAGTGGCCGGGGGCGGACCGTTCCCGGCGGGCGGGGGAGGAGGTCGACCTCCTGCTTCTCTCGCCCGCGCTGCTGGTGGGCGAACAGGGCCAGGGCCGCCCGCACGCGTTGGTCCCCGCGGTACACGAACTCCTGGCCCGGCGGTTGCCCGGCACCGCGGTGGCGGTGGTGGCCGCCCATGTGGAACCGGTACTGGTCGGCGCCTACCACCGCGCCTACCGCGGCCCGATGGCCCAGCGGTGGGCCGCTGCCCCCGGCTCAGTGGTGCGGTTGCGCGTGGAACGGGAGCTGACCACCGCCCTGGTCCGCGACCTGGAGGCCCACCCGCTGGGCGAGCGCCTCGTGGACGGGTACGGCCAGTTCGCCCTGGTCGACCCGCCGCCTCACCCCGAACCGCTCCCACCGACCTCGGAACCGATCACCGCGCGCAGCGAGGGCACCGTCACCCTGCCCGACGGGCGGGTGCTGCCCGCACCCGCACCGCTGGCCCCCGAATCAGATTCCGAGTCGGGCACCCTCTACGACGAACTCCTGTGGAACGCCGCCGCCCAGCGGGTCCGAGACCACGCCCGGGCCCTGGCCCAGGCCTCGGTGCACACCCTCGCCCCGCTCACCCCCAGTCTCCTGGGGCGGTTGCGCGAGGTGGTGTCCCACCCCGACCGCACCGCTGACGAGGCGTTGACCGCTCTCGGGGACACCCTCAACGGTGAGGATGGCCGTAGCGCCCACAAAATCCTGCGGGAACGGGCGGTGCGGGCACTGGAACGGGCCCGGCTGGTCCACCCGGGGGAGCAGCGTCCGGTCGCGGTTCACACCTGGCTGAGCGGGCTCTCGGGCGGGACCGCCGCCGTCGCCTGGTGGCAGCGGAACCGCCCCCGGTTCGTACAGGACCCGGCCTACGCCCAGGCGCTGGCCGCCGTGGACCTGGCCTCGCCCGACGGTCTGCCCCCGACCACCCGGGAGAGCGCTCTCTCAGCCGGCGCGGAACAGTGGGAGCGCCGCGCCTCGGCCCGCCTGTGTCTGCTGCTGGTCTCCTCCTGGCTGGCCGAGGCCGCGCGAGTCCTGCGTACCGAACCGGACCGGGCCGGAGCCGCGCAGTGCTGAACACCGGCCCCGGCCCCAGCCCCGAGCCTGCGCACGGTCCCGGACCGGCCGGGCCGGTCTGGGAGTTCGCCGTCCGGCTTCTCCTGCTCACCGACACCCACATCGGTGCGGCCCGGGCCACCCCCCGGCACACCGCTGAGAGTGACGTGGACCTGCACCTGGACCGCGATCCGCGCACCGGGGTGCCCCGGCTGCGCGCCACCACCCTCGCGGGCCTGCTCCGCCACGAACTGCTCGTGCGCACCGCCGACCCCGTCGGCGCCGCCGCGCTGCTGGGGTCCAGTGACGCGGGGGAACTCACCGAGGAGAGCGCTCTCACGACGCTGCCCAGCCCCCTGGACATCGATGACTCCCACGCCACCCTGCCGGAGGAAGCCGGTGTCACGGTTCGCGTGGGCAGCCGGGTGGACCCGGCCACCGGCAGTGTGTACCCCGGTCGGATGTGGCAATGGGAGGTCCTGCCGGCGGGCACGGTTTTCACCGCTCACCTGCGACTGCGTATCACCGCACCGGCCGAGGAGGCCCATCTACTCACCCTGCTGACCCTGGCCGCCCGAGGGCTGGGCGACGACGGCCCGGGCATCCGGATCGGCGCCCGTTCGGGCCGGGGCCACGGGGCGGTCCGGGCCGTCCGCTGGGTCGCCCGCCGCCACGACCTCACCGACGAACACGGATGGTTCGCCTACCACGCAAGCGACTGGTCCACCCGCTGGCAGGAAGGGCAGGCGGCCCTCGCCACCCCCGCCGACCAGCCCACCGAGCACCCTCCCCACCGACGCGAATCCACCAGAGAGCTCTCTCCTGGGGTTCGGCCTGATCAGGGACAGACCTCCGGGATCAGGGCTTCGGAGGACCAGGCCTCAAAGAGCGCTTTCCCGAAGTATCGTTCCGGTGCGGAGCTGGCCGGGCTCCTGGATGTCCTGCTGCGCGAGAACGGCCGGGACGCTGCCGCGGCCCGTCTGGCGGCCCGGGCCGTGGGCGTGGACCGTCGGCATCGGGCCGAACTGCGCATGCGGTTGCACGTGGCCGAGCGCCCTGAACCCCTTCCCACGGGGCGGCCACCCCTCTCCCGGGAACTGCGACCGGGGCTGCTGATGATCGGCGACATCCCCGCGGACGACCGACTGGCCGAGGTCGACCGCGCTCACCGGCGACGCCCGGTCGTCACCGGCACCGGCTCCGAGATCGGGAACCCGGCGGTGGAGCTGCGTCCGGTTCTGGGCGACACCGCACTGTTCGCCCTGTTCAAAAGGATCGGCGGTCGGCTCGTCCGCGACGCGGCCGAACACCTGGCGGGGGAGGAGACTGACTGGCGGGAGTGGCACGCGTACTGGTGGGGCGCGCAGCCACACACGGGAGGGGGCGACCAGCGCCTCGACCCCCCGCCCGCCCCCTCCCGTGTGCGCCTGCGCGCCACCCCCGCCCTCACCGGTGGTGCGGCCCTGACCACCACTCGCCTGACCGTGGACGCACTGTTCGGTGACGCCGTGGACGGGCGCTTGTTCACCACCGACCTGCACTGCGGCGGGTCGGCCGAGGTGGTCTTCGACGTCACCGAACCTGACGACGCCGTCCGGGGGCTGCTCGCCCTGGTCGTGCGTGAGCTGGCCACGGTCCCCCTGGACACACTCGGCGCGGGCTCGGGGAGCGGAAACGGCAGGCTCGTCGCCACCCGCGCGGTGCTGGTCAGCCACGAAGGGGACGGCTCCGCACCACAGGAGGTGGACCTGATCGCCGCCCTTGCGAACCCGCACGGCCGCGACGCCGAGGTCGCACGCGGTTGGCTGCCCGCCCTGCACCGCAGGATCTCCGCACCCCGACCAGTCGATGATGGGGATTTTTCATGAACCGGCACTCCCACGAACCTCCCGCTCCGGTCGGAGTGGACGTCAGGGGGCTCTCCGCGGCGATGATCGACGAGGTCCTCGACGACGTGTTCGTCCGGGCCCGGCGCTGTCGTGCGCTCGACGCGGCCGGGCCGCCGGGAACCTCCGGTGGTCCCCAGTGGTTGCTGGCCGAGCTCGGGGACGGGCGGATCACCGGGGCTTGCCCCGGCGACCGCTGGTCCCGCTCGGACACCCCGCCCACCGAGCACCTCTCGGCGCCCTCACTGGATCCCGGCACCGACCGGTGGCGGGTGCTGGAGGTCCTGGTGTTCGGTCCGCACGCGCAGATCCGCCTGGGTGAGGGGGCGGGATCGGGGTGGGTCAGCGCCGAGGGGCAGGGCGACGTCCCGGAGTGGTTGCGCCCCCGCGACCGGTCGTTCCTGCTGCAGGGGTGGCCCGGGGCGGACCACAGCCGCACGCTGGAGGGGGACGTGCCCCGATCCGTGACCAGGGAGCCGTCAGGGGCCGAGGCGGTGCTCCCGGTGGCCTGGACCGATTTCTCTGGGCGGCTCCGGCCGTTGCCGGAGCGGGGCCGGGGCGCGTTGGAGAGCTCCGGGACCTGGCTGACCGTCCGGGAGTACTGGGCGGCCGACCCCCTCACGGGCGCGGTGGGGGTGGCCTTCCACCGGCTCACCGGGCTGCGCGCCGGGACCAAGCCCACCGGCCCTGAGTTCGACGTCGGCACCGGTGACCAGGTCGAACCCGGGGGCCTGGATCATGGCCGGGGGCAGGAGGAGGAGCGCTGATGGTGGATCCGAGACAGATCGCTGCCGGAAAGAGCCCTCACCAGACCACGGCTCCCTTTCGCGCCACAGCGCCCTACGGCCTGGTCCGGCTGGCCGAGGCCCCCGTGCCCGCGGCCGCGCTGCACCCCGACCACGACACCCGGGAGCTGCTCCGCTCGCACGACCACACCGTCCCGGGTACCCGTACCGGGTGGATCGATCTCACCCTGACCACCCTGACCCCCACCTTCGTCGGCCAGGCCCCGGGCCGGGGCCGCGTGCACCGCTCCGCCCGCTTCCCCCACGGAGAGCGCTCTGTGCCCGTCGTGCCCGGCTCCACCCTGCGCGGCCTGATCCGCAACACGCTGCGCATGCTCACCAGCGGTGAGAGCGGCCCGGTCAACACCCCCATGCTGTTCTTCCGCGCCCCGGTGCGCGTAGATCCCGGCGGCACCGACACCTCCTTGTCCACGCGCGCTCGCCAGGTCATGGCCCAGCAGCACGACCACTACCGCAAACGCCGCGCCGGGACGCACACCAAGCAGGGTTTCCTGTACCGGTCACCCCAGGACACGGGCTGGTACGTCGTCGAGGTCCCCGCCACGACGCTCGAGCCCGAACCGGGCCGGGTGCTCAAGGTGCCCTTCGAGGTACTCCGGCAGAGCCTGCGCACCTGGGACTTCGGGGTCGGGGACTTCCCCGACCCGCCCCGGGGCAACACCTACGTGCCCACCACCCACGAACAGCACGGCCGGCTCCAGCACCGCTGGGTCCACGCCGTCCACCTGCCAGGGCAGCGCGGGGTCGCCGCGGTCGCCCCCACCCGCGGCGAAGCCCTCGCCCACCTGACCGCGCACACGGGGTCCGGCGGCGGTGGCGGGGTGATCCCGGCCCTGGTGGTCCTGACCGGGGCCGCCGCCGGGGAGCGGCGCAACGCCTACCTGTTCCCCCAGCCCCCGAACCTGCGTACCGGCCGGCTCCCGGTCCCCGACGCCATGGTGGAGCTGTTCGAGTCCGCCGAGCAGGTCACCGACTACCAGCGCGTGGCCTTCCCCGAGACGCTGGGAGCCGGGGGCAGCGACCCGGCCCGGCCGCCCGTCGCCGGGACCGGGGGCGGCGGACTGCCCCGGCGGAGCCTGGAACCGGTCTGGTTCGACGTGGACCCGTCCGGCCACGTGGTCTCCTTCGGCCGCTCCGGCGGTTACCGCATCGCGGTCAGCGACGACAACCCGATCCGCCGCGCAGTCCCCGGTCCGGTGCTCGGCCCCCAGCACGGTGACCCCGACCGCGCCGACCGGGCGGGGCGCACCGTGGACGTGTGCCGGGCGGTCTTCGGCGACGTCGACGTCTTCGCCGGGGAGGCGGGGGCGCTCAAGGGCAGGGTCTCCTTCGGCCCCGCCCTGGCCACCGAACCCGGCCACCCGGTTCTGCTCCCCGGCCACACCGACAACCCCCACCACCACGACCCCGGTCCCGACTACCCCGACGGCGCCACCCTGCGCGTCCAACTGCTCTCCCCGCAGCGCGGCTGCTTCGCCAACTACCTGGTCCAGGGCCCCGACACCGCGGCAGGGGAGCGACCGGACATCGTCACGTGGTCCCACGAAGGACGCATCCGCCTGGGCGGATACAAGACCTACCTGCACCGGCACGACCCCCGCCTCGGCTCGCCCGTCCGCTACGACGAACGCGCCCAGGACGAACTCGGGCTCGAGGTGATCCCCGCAGGATCCGAGGCCGCGCCGCCCCGGGACACCCAGCGCGACATCGTCCCGCTCCGCGACGGTCTCACCCTGCGCTCCCGCATCACCTTCACCAACCTCACCGACGCCGAACTCGGCGCGCTGCTGCGGGCGCTGCTCCTGGCCAACCCGGTCGACGGCGGAGACCCCGCCGGCCCCGAGCACGCCCACAAGATCGGCATGGGCAAGTCCCTGGGCATGGGCAGTGTGCACCTGCGCCCCGAACTCCACCTGGTGGACCGCCGCGCCCGCGCCGCCGACCTGTCCCTGGACCCCGCCGCGGGGGTCACCGCCGCCACCCCCGGACAGGTCACCGCCTTCCTGGACGCCTTTTCGACACCCCTGGCGGAGTACCGTGCGGTCGATGACTGGCGCCAGGTGGACCAGGTGGTGGACGTGCTCCTGGCCAGTCGTTGGCGCGGGCGCCTGCCGTGGTCGGAGACGGCGGTGATGTCCCTGCGCCAGTTCGCCGAGTACCCGGTCCTGCCCCCGCTCACCGAGCGCTTCCGGCTCACCGAACACTCCGGGAAGCCGGGGCGGCCTGAGAAACCCGGGCAGCCCGGGGAGCCCGGGGAACCAGACGCAGGATGAGCAGCCCCACGGCGAACGACACCGCGCTGCCGATCACCACCGCCACATGCATCCCACTCAGGAACGCCGCCCGCGCGGACTCGGCCGCGCCCTCCGCCAACCCCGAAACCGCCAGGGTCTCGTTGAGCGTGCCCGCCACATCGGGGCCGCTCAGCCGGAAGACCAGAGCCGCCGTCGCGCCCAGCAGGGAGATGCCCAACGCGTTGCCGAGCTCGTTGCTGGTCTCGGCGATCGCGGCGGCCGCCCCCGCCCGTTCCGGCGGCACCGCCGACACGGCGACGTCGGCGACCACGCTGAATGAGATGCCGTACCCGATGCTCGCGATCATGGTGGAGGCGACGAACCAGCCGACCCCGGACTCCGTGCCCGCCAACAGCAGGAGCGCCAGCCCCGCCCCGGCGAACAGGTGCGCGGCCGCCAGGGCGATCCTCCTACCGATCCGTTCGAAGAAGCGGGGCGTCACGACGCACGTCACGGTCAGTACCAGGGCGCCCGGCACCGCCAGCAGGGCGGCGGTCAGCACGTCCAGCCCCAGCACCGACTGCAGGTAGATCCCGGTGAGGTAGCTCGCCGCGGCCCACACCAGCAGGGACAGCAGTCCGGTGACGATCGCGAAGGCGAAGACGCGCTCCCGGAACAGGCCCAGCTCCACCAGCGGGTGTTCGAGCCGGTGCTGCCTACGCAGGAACCACCACACCAGCGCGACCCCGGCCAGCCCCGTGAGTGCCTGGTGCCAGCCCAGGCCGTGGCTCGCGGCGTCCTTGAGCGTGTACACGGTCAGAAGCAGCCCGGCGGAGGACAGCACCACGCTCAGCACGTCCACCCGTCCGGGCCGGGTCCCGCGGACCTCCTGCAGCATGGCCGGGGCGAACACCAGGAAGAGCACGACCACCGGCAGGTTGATCAGGAAGACCGACCCCCACGGGAACACGCTCAGCAGCAGCCCGCCGGTGACGGGCCCGATCGCGAAACCGGTGGCGAAGGTCGCCGCGAAGATCCCGATCGCCTGCGCGCGTTGCCGGGGGTCGCGGAACAGTTCGCTGATCACCGCGAGCCCGGAGGGCAGCAGGGTCGCTCCGCCGATCCCCATCAGTGCGCGGAAGGCGATGAGGGCTTCGGGGGAGGAGGAGAGCGCCGCTCCGGCCGAGGCCGCGCCGAACACCACGGCACCGACCGTCATCAGCCGCAGGCGCCCGTAGCGGTCCCCGACGCTGCCGAAGGTGATGAGCAGTGAGCCCACCACGAAGCCGTAGATGTCGAGGATCCACAGCGCCTGGCCCGCGCTGGGGGAGAGGGACTCGCTGATGCGCGGCATGGCCAGGTGGAGGATGGAGTTGTCCATCGCCACGAGCAGGACCGGGCCCAGGACGACCAGCAGGCCCAGCCACGCACGGCGGTCGGATCGTGTACTCGGGGCGGGTGAGGTGAGCTGTTCGGTTGGGGAGAGTCGTTCTGTCATGGCTCCGACGGTGCCCGCCGCCCCGGGCGCCGGCCAGACCACCGCCGTGGGTATCCCCGGCAGGTGCAGGCACGGCCCGGGCCCGCCGACCTACGATGCGAGACATGGAACTGGAGAGTCTGGGCGCTTACCTCAGAAGCCGGCGCGACCGCGTCACCCCCGAGGACGTGGATCTGCGGGCCTACGGTCCGCGGCGGGTGCCGGGGCTGCGCAGGGAGGAGCTGGCCCAGCTCGCCGGGGTCAGCCACGGCTACTACACACGTCTGGAACAGGATCAGGCGGGCACCGCCTCCCAGCAGGTGTTGGACGCCCTGGCCCGGGTGCTGCGGCTCGACGACGCGGAGACCGTCCACCTGCACAATCTCGCCCGTCGCCCGGCGGTGCCGCGCCTGGTCCGGCCCGAACTCGAGCGGCCGCACCCCAGGGTGCTGGCCCTGCTGGACTCCCTCGGTGAAGGCGCCCCGGCGGTCCTGCTGGGGCGGCGCGGGGACGTGCTGGCCTGGAACCGGGCCGGGCATGCCCTGGTCGCCGAACACCTGGACTTCGATGCCCCCGAGGACGTGGAGAACCGGCCGTCGGTCCCGCGGATGTTCTTCCTGGATCCGCTCTGCCGGGACCTGCACCGCAACTGGGAGGAGCTGGCCCTGGTGCACGTGGCCTACCTGCGCCTGACTGCCGGTCGCCACCCCACGGACGCCCGGATGGCCGAGCTCATCGGCGAGCTGGTCATGCGCAGCCCCGAGTTCGCCGCCATGTGGGCCAGGGGAGAGGTCCGTGACTGCACGGTGGGCACGATGCTTCTGCGGCACCCCACGGTCGGCGAGCTGGACGTCGACTACCAGGTCTGGCTTCAGCCCGACAGCCCCGACCACCACCTGGAGGTCTACACCGCTCGCGGTGAGTCCGACCGTGACGCGCTCCGCCTGCTGAGCAGCCAGCACGCGGTCGCCCCGGCACGGACCCGGTCTCAGGACCCGGCCCCACTCCGAATCTCTTCCTGAGTTCGCTCCTCCCTGCGGTCAGGGGCGAGTACGGGGAAGTCCGTGCGGGACTCGCCTTCCCCGCGCTCCTCAAGCCCCGCCCCTGACCGTTTTCCTCCTGCACCTTCTCTCTGCGAGCTCGCTCCCATGAGCTCGCGCCCCTCCCGGTGTGCTCCCCGCACTCCGGGAGGGGCTCCTTTTCGGCTGAGTCTGCGGCCCGGCTTCCGGCTCAGCCTCCAGGTCAGCTGTTGATGGTCTCGGCGAGCGCCTCCAGCAGGTCGGCTCGGCGGTCGGGGTCGTCCTGGGCGCCGCGCCAGAGTTCGGGGACCTCGGGCCCCTCGTCCAGCAGGCGACACAGCAGGGCGTCCAGGGAACCCCGCGGGTCGGCGTTGAAGGCCGCCCGGTGGGCTTGGGCCTCGGCCGCCAGTTCCTGGGCGAGCCAGCTCAACCACGCCTGTTCGGCCTCGCGCAGGACCTCGCGCCGTCGCCCGTAACCGTCGTCGTGACCGTCACCGTGCTCGGCGTCGCCCTCGGTCGGCCCGGGCAGGTCGGGCACGGGGGTGTAGGGGGCGCTGCGGGCCCGGCCCCGGGCGCGCTGGACCAGTTCGAAGTGGCCGGGCATGTTGACGGCCATCCGTCCCAGGACCCCGGTGAGCCGCCGGGCCACGTCCTCGCCGCTCAGGTTCGGCAGGAGTCCGCGCAGGAGCAGGCGGCGGCGCTGGTCGGGGGTGCGGCCGGGGTCGGCGTCACGGCCCGCGGCCAGTTCGGCGAGCTTGCGCAGCAGGTAGTCGCCGGTGGCGGTGGAGACCATCGGGGGTTCCTTGACCGCGGTGAGCGGGCGCCCGTGCAGGTCGGCGACGGGGACCGCGCTGCCGTCCTCGGTGAAGGACACCGACTCGCCGGGGTGGATGTCCTCGGGCAGGTCGGCGGCGGGGTTGCCCCACCCGGCGGTGAGCACGAGCATGGCCAGGGCCTCCTGCTCGACCACGTCGGTGGCGACCCGGGCGACATCGCGCCGCTGGGCCCAGCGGCGGGGGCGCTCGGAGAAGGCGCAGCGAACCTTGCCGTTGGGGGCGGGCTGCGGGTAGACGCGGCGCAGGTTCTTGTAGGACCGGTCGCGGCGTTCGTCGTCGAGGGCGTCACGGAGCCGGTGCGCGGCGGTGCGGTCCACCGCGCTGCGGTTCACGCCGTGCGGCGTACCCGGCGTCGTGCCCGCGCCGGACACGCTCTTGGCGCCCACCGCGCGCCGCTTTTCGGGCACGGTGCCGAGCGCGCCCGCTGCCACGCCTGCGTCAGCCGCCGCATCGGTCATGACGGCGACCATGCGCACGGCGATGACGCTGTGCGGATCGCCCTGGTGCCGCTCGCACGGACAGTGTTCGAAGCACAGGTCGACGTAGTCGCAGAACTGCTCTGAGTGGCCGACGCAGCCCTGCGCGGTTCCGTCCGCCGAGCACGGTCCGCATCCCAGCACGCGCGTGAACACGTGCAGGAAGGTGGCCGAACCGAACAGCTCCCCGGCGGAGCAGTGGTGCTTGCTCACGGACTCTTCTCCCCGGATGTTCCGGGGCTGGGACGCTCCCCCAGCCCTTCCGGGGAAACGTGTGAACGAGGCGTGAGACTCGTGATGACACTCCTGCGTTAACGGGAGGTCATACAACAAAATATGGCCAGTGTGGCTGAACTGTCAATTATCGACCATGGAACCGAAGGCGACTAGCTGTCGAAGAGGCTAATAAAACGGTCATAGAAAACAGTGGCCTCAGAAATAACAACGGTGTTTTGTTCCTGGTGGCGGCGCCCATCGCCCGAAAGGGTGTCCGAGAGAGGGCGGTGAGAGCCTCGGAGCGGGGTGCGTCGCGGCGGTCCGGGCGAAGCGGGCGGTCGGCAGGGAACAAGAGTTACGGGAGGTCGCTGGATGTCCGTGGTCAATCTGACGCCGCATGAGGTGACAGTGGTGGACGAGCACGCGCGGGTGATCCGGACCTGGCAGGGGTCGCCCGACCCCGCCCGGGTCGAGGCCGTGCGCGTCCACCTCCAGGAGGTGGAGGGGATTCCGTTGCTGGCGGAGGAGCGCACCCGGGCCCGCCTGCCCGATCCGGTGGAGGGGGTCTGGTTCATCGTCTCCTCCGTGGTGAGTTCGGCCCACCCGGAGCGGCACGACCTGCTGGTCCCCTCTGACCTCGTGCGTGATGACAAAGGCGTGGTCAGGGGTTGCCGTTCCTTCGTCCTCACCTGCGCTCCGGTGTACGAGTGCGAGTATGGGTACAAAGGGGAGAAAGTTCTCCAGTGATCCACTGCGGTTAAAAGTAAGCACAGCGGTTAAATGCGAGCACTGTGGACACGGGTGAGTACTGTGGTCCCGTTCCTGTTGTCTGGTGACGGCCGCAAACGGTGCGTCCTGGAAAGGAAACCGTGGCCGCCGCCCCCCGTGTCGCCGTCGTCCTCGTAGGACAGAACCCCACCCCCGCCCTGCTCAGCGCCCTGACCCTGCCCGTCGACCACCTTCTTCTGGTCGCCAGCGACGGGACCCTGGCCGTGGCCCGCCGGGTCGCCCGCGCCGTCGAAGCCCTGGCCGCCGACCGCTCCGTACGTGTCCTCAGCGTGGGTTCGGACCCGCACGACCCCGGCCGGGTCGCCGGACTACTGGAGAGTGTCCGCACCGCACTGAACGGCCGACCCTGGTACCTGGACTACACCGGCGGAACCAAGATCATGAGTGTGGCCGCCGCCCTGCACCACGAACACGCACTGCCGCCCGAGGCCCGCGCCTGGCGCTTCTACCTGGACTCCCACAGCGACCTGTTGCGCAGCGCCGACACCGCCGGCCCCGGCCGCCCGGTGACCGGGCACGGCGTCGACCTGAGCACCCTGGCCGGGATCCACGGCGCCCGCTGGTTGGCCGACCGCGACCCCAAGCCCCTGCGCCTGTTCCTGGACGGCGGCCCGGCCGCCCTGGCCGAGGCGTTCCCGAAGCTGCCCGAGAGCGAACTCAACGGAATCGCCGCAGAGGGGCGCGTGCTCGCCCACCTGCGCCGGCTGCTGGGCGCACGGCCCGACAGCGAGGTCCTGGGCTCGCGCAGGGTCGCCGACCCCTTCCGCCCCGGCGGATCCATCGCCGACTTCGACATCCTGGTCCGGCACCGGCACCGGGTGCTGTGTGTGGAGACCAAGACCCGCGCCGAGGACGTGGTCGCCCGCGCGGGATGGACCGTGGCCAAGGCCCGGCGGGTCTTCGGCGGGGCCACCCACGTCCTTTTCGTCTACTCGGGCCCGGTCGTGGCCGACCTGCGCGACCAGGTCACCGCCTACAACCCGGCGCTGTCCGCACGCCACGTCCACGTGTGGAACCTGGACGCCCTGACCGAGCGCGTGAACTCCTTCGATGCGGTGCGCGACGCCTTCTTCCCCAGCCTGGCCGACACGCCTCCGGGGGCGGCCGTCCCCGACGTGCTCCCACCCGAATCCGCTCCCGTGCCCGAACCCGGGCCGCCGACCGAACCGCCCGCCCACCATCCCGGGCCGGAGGAGGCCCCGCTCCTGGTCACCCCGCTGGGCGGAAGCCGCCTGGGCACCCTGGCCGCCATGCACGCCCACCGCCCGGCCCGCGCGTTGGTTCTGCCCTCCAAACAGAGCCTGCGGGCCAGGGTGCGCGAAGCCGCCGCGCGGGCCCTGCGCGCCGCCGAGCGCCCGGACGCGCCCCCGGCCGACAGCGCGGCCCTGCGTGCCGAGGGTTACCGGGACCGGGTACGCCTGGCCGCCGACCCGGTGGACGGCTACGACTCCGGCGCGGTCCAGCGGGCCGTCCAGGAGTGGATCGAAACAGAGCGGGGGCGTGGCCCGGGCGAACACCACGGCGCCCCCCGCCCGGTGGTCGTGGACATCACCACCGGGACCAAGGCGATGAGCCTGGGCCTGGCTCGGGCGGCCCGGCACGGCGGGGCCTGCGCCACCTACCAGCTGCCCAAGGACCGGGCAGTGGTGTGCCTGGCCCACGGTCGCCGGGGGTTGGCGGGGCGGGCACGGATCGACTGGTCGCTGGTGCTGTCCGGGTACGAGCCCCTATCCGTGCCCCTGGGCGAGACGGTCACCGGGCCGGCCCGGGACCAGGTGGACGTCGCTCTGCTGGAGCTGGCCGGCTCCGCTCTCGCCGCGGCCGCCACGGGCGAGTGCGAGGTGTGGTGGGACGTCTCCCTGCGCGACCCGCAGGGGTTCCTCACCGCACAGGAGCGGCCCGGGCTGGTGCTGACCTTCGACGACCGCGCGGTCGGGCTGACCGCACCGGCGCGGTTGCGCCGACGCACCGCCGAGGGGCCGCTGCGGGAGGTGAGCCCCGGTGCGTGGGCGCAGAGCGTGTTCGCGGCGACCACGCACCTCAACGCGCGCTGCGACGTGGCCGGGAGGGTACTGGCCCTGACCCGGCCCGGGCGGAACGTGACCCGGGCGGGGGAACTGGTCGACTGGATCGCCCAGGCCGATCCCGAGGCCCCTGACTTCGCGGAAGAGCTCAACTTCGGTGAACCGCTGCGGCCGCTGCTCGTGGCGGTGGACCCGGCCCGCCCGCCGAAGGTTCTGGCCACCGATGTCAGCCTGCTCTGAGCTGGAACCGGCCCGTTTTATTGCACAGAGTGGCTGACAGGGTACGGGATTCCACTGTCGCTGGGGGTGTAGAAGACGCCTCGCACGATGGGAAAGTTGCCATCGGAGGCCGTGCGTGACCACAAGCGGTCACGGGTGATTCTTCACCCTCTGTGTATGCCAGGCTGGGCGCAAGCCCCCTCCTGTGGAAAGTCGAAGAACTATGCGCAATCTCCCCCTTGTTCTTGTCGCCGTGCTGATCCTCGGGGCCTGTTCGCCCGATGCGGACGAATCCGCGGAGGGAGCCGCCGAAACCACCGAGGACTCCGCTCCCGAGACCACGGAGGAGGCGGTCGAGCTCCTGATGGCGGGTGACGACTGGTGGGAGGATCTGGACGCCGACCAGCGCGAGACCCTGCACGAGGGCGCCGCGGAACTGTGCGCCAGCGCTGATGAGAACTTCGACTACGGGGAGCCCGACGCCGAGGGAAACCAGAGCCTGAACTACTCAAGGCCGATCGTCCTCCAGTTGGGCATGGCTGGTGGGATGGCCACCGTCGGCAAGGGCGACGACGCGGCCGAGTCGGCTCGGACCTTCATCCGCGCCTACGTCGAGGAGGACTGTTCCGAGCACAGCGCCGCGATCGACGTGGTGATGGCGGAGCAGGAGAGCGTGCTCTTCGGCCAGTAGACCGGGGACGAGACCGTCACTTCCGCTCTCCCGACCCCGTATTGATCACATTGCCCCGCCGGAACCGGGACGCTGTCCGCGGCTTCCCACTCTTCGTCCTCCAGGATGGTGGACCAGGGGGCGGGGCCGTCAGGTCGCGCGAGAAGTGGAACGGCGGGATATGAAGTTCAACAACGGCATCACGGCGACGGCCGTGCTGGTACTGCTGGTCGCGGGGTGTACCGCGCCGGACGAGGACACGGGGGCGCCCGACGCGGGCAGCGTCGACTGGGCGCCCTGCCTGTCCGAGGAGGAACTGGACGAGGCGCCTGAGTGGGGCGGTGACCCCGACTGGCTCCAGGACCTGGAGTGCGGGACGGTCGCCGTCCCGCTCGACCACGCCGACCCCGACGGAAGCACCGTGGAGCTGGCCCTGACCCGGCGGCCCGCCGGCGGACCCGTCGACGAGCGGATCGGCTCTCTGGTGCTCAACCCCGGCGGCCCCGGGGAGTCCGGGGCGGCGATGCTCGACCACCCGCTCTTCGACGAACAGATCCAGGACGCGTTCGACCTGGTCGGATTCGACCCGCGCGGGGTGGGCGAGAGCGAGGGGATCGCCTGCGGCGACTGGTACGCCATGGACGAGGCCCGCCGGGCGGTGACCGACCCCGGGGACGTCACCGACGCCGACCTGGCGGCCCTGGAGGAGAGCGCCCGCGCCTACGCCGACGACTGCGCCCAGACGGTGGGGGAGGACTTCCTCGCCACCATGGGCACGGTCAACGTGGTCCGCGACCTCGACCTGATCCGCGGCGCGCTGGGCGACGAGCAGCTCACCTTCGTGGGCTTCTCGTACGGCACCTACATCGGCGCCCTGTACGCGGAGATGTTCCCGGAGAACACCCGTGCGCTGGTGCTGGACGGTGCGGTGGAGACCGAACGCCCCAACGTGGAGATCGCCGCCGACCAGGCTGACGCCTTCCAGGCCACCTGGGACCTGTTCGTCGCCGAGTGCCTGGGCGGTCCGGGCTGCCCGTTCAGCGGGTCGGGGGCGGCGGACGCGGAAATGGGGGAGCTCCTGGACCGGCTGGACGCGGACCCGCCGGTGGTCCGGGACATGCCGGTGGACGGGGTCACACTGCTGGGCATGGTGAGTCTGCAGCTGTACCACGAGGACGCCTGGGCCGACCTGACCGAGGCCCTCGCCGCCGTGGCCGAGGACCCGGCGCAGGCCGACCCGGAACTGGAGCGGCTCTACGACGACAGCTACGGCCAGGACGAGGAGCCGGAGGACACCGAACCGGGGGAGGGCGACTCCGGGGCGCAGGCTTCCGGCGAGCCCGTCCCGGAGTTCGGCGGACCGGACACCGAGGCCGCCCTGACCGCGGTGAACTGCGCTGACCGGATTGACCCCACCGACCCCGACGTCTACCGGGACACGGCCCAGCGGGCGGCCGGGGACTCCCCGTTCTTCGGCGCCGACCTGGTGTGGGAGCAGCTGCCCTGCGCCTACTGGGTGGACACCGAGGAGGCGCCCACCGGGTTCTCCGCCCCCGACGCCCCGCCGATCCTGGTGATCGGCACGGTCGGTGACCCGGCTACCCCCTACACCTGGGCCGAGGAACTCTCCGACCAGCTGGCCACCGCGACCCTGCTCACCTACGAGGGCAACGGACACACCGCCTACGGCTACGGGATGAGCTGCGTGGACGAGGCCGTGGACGCCTACCTGCTGGAAGGTGAGGTCCCGGAGGCCGGACTCTCCTGCCCCGCCTGGTAGGTCCCGCCTGGTAAAGGGGCGGCGGCACGGACTGTTTACCCGCCCACCGGGATGTTCTCCGCGCTTCCAGCCATGACCACTCAGAGTATGGAACTTTCGATGCTTCCTTACTCGGAGTAGAGGTGGATGTGCGGGTGCGCTGTACGGGTGGGCGGGTACTCGGGGCCGCGGGGCTGGCGGCGGTACTGGTCGTCACGGCCGGTTTCGCCCCGGCCGACCAGTGGGACGGTCAGCGCACGTTCTACGGCCAGCACATCGACTGGGCCCCGTGCTTCACCCCGCAGGAGCTCGCGGCGGCCGAACCGGCCGAGGGGGACCCGGACTGGACGGCCCGGTTGGAATGCGGCACCGTCACCGTCCCCGTCGATCACGGTGACCCCTGGGGCGAGACGATCGAGACAGCGGTGGTCCGACACCCGGCCCAGGGCACCCTCGAACAGCACCGGGGCTCCCTGGTGTTCAACTTCGGCGGACCCGGCGGTGCGGGGGTCGAGCGGTTCAGGTCCGGGCCGCTGCCCGTGAGCAGGCAGATCCGCGACTCCTTCGACCTCGTCTCCTTCGACCCGCGCGGGGTGGGGGAGAGCTCGGGCTTCACCTGCTCGGAGTGGGACGCCATGGAAGAGCCCCTGGCGCGGGTCCGGGGTGTCGAACCCGCGCAGGTCAGTGAGGAGCAGCTTCGGGAGCTGGATCGCGCGGCCGGGAGGTTCGCCCGGAGTTGTGTGGACGAGGTCGGCGCGGACTTCCTCGCCACCATGGGCACGGTCAACGTGGTCCGCGACCTCGACCTGATCCGCGATGCCCTGGGCGACCCGAAGCTGAGCTATGTCGGCTACTCCTACGGCACCCACATCGGCGCCCTGTACGCGGAGATGTTCGCGGAGCGGACCCGCGCCCTGGTCCTGGACGGTGCGGTGCAGCTCGAACGGGACGTGATCGCCGGCGGCATGGAGCAGAGCGAGGGTGCGCAGATCGCCTGGGAGGCCTTTGTTGCCTACTGCCTGGACGGGGCCCCGGAGTGCCCGTTCACCGGTGCGGAACAGGCTCCTACCGAGGCCGAGGCGCTCCTGGCCGGACTCGACGCCGATCCGATCGCCGTCGAAGGGCAGACGATCGGCCGACACGAGATGCTCGCGCTGCTGAGGGACTCGCTGTACCTGGAGCGGCAGTGGGAGGGGGAAGCCCGCCTCCTGGCTCGCATCGCCGCGGGCGACACCGGGGACGATTTCGTCCAGGCCTATCTGGAGCGTTACGTCGCGGGCCAGGAGGAGGACCCGGGCGCGACCGAGTCGGCCTTCACCGCGGTGCAGTGCGCCGACCACGTCAGGCCCACCGACCCCCGCTCCTACCGCAAGGGCGCCCAGCGGGCCGCGGACCTCTCCCCGTTCTTCGGCGGTGGCGAGGTCTGGTCGTTCCTGCCCTGTGCCCACTGGCCCGACACCGAGCTCGCCCCCACCGGGGTGAACGCCCTGATGGCGCCGCCGATCCTGGTCATCGGCACGCTGAACGACCCCGCCACCCCGTACGTGTGGGCCGAGGAGCTGGCCGATCAGCTGGTCACGGCGAGGCTCTTCACTTACGAGGGCGGCGGGCACACCGCCTACGCGGGCGGGCGCGCCTGCGTCGACGGTGCGGTGGACGCCTACCTGCTGGAGGGCGAGCTCCCCGAGGCTGGCGCCTCCTGTCCGGGCGAGCTCTGACCCTGTTCGCCTCGTTCTTCTGTGTCCGTCGGGAAACGCACGAACAGCAGCACCAGGGCCATCGCCCCCACGCCCGCAGCCAGCACCAGGTGGCCGGTGGCGATCGAGGTGGCCGCCATCAAAGGGCCGAGCAGCAGCGGGGACAGGAACTGCCCGACGAAGACCAGCGTGCTGGAGACCGAGCTCACCCGCCCCATCACCGGGGCGGGCACCAGCACACCCATGAGCACGGTCAGCGAGGTGAGCCACACCCCGCCGCCCGCACCCAGCAGGACGGCGGCCGCCACCAGGGCCGGGACCGCGTCGACCAGCCCCAGCAGGAGGAAGGCGGCCGTCCACAGTGCGGCGGTGGTCCGCAGCAGCGCGTTGATCCCCACGGCCCGGCGCAGGCGGGCGTAGAAGAGCCCCACCAGGGCGGAGGTCCCGGTCAGCAGGGACACGTTCACCGAGACCGCCACCGGGTCGTGCACGCCGAGCTCGGCCAGTCGCTGGGGCAGGAACACGAGCAGCCCGTAGGTGATGACCATGTACGCGCTGGACAGCGCGAACACACCTAGGAGCGCGGGCCGGGCAGCGAGCGCCGCGCGCAGGGTGGTCGCTCCGACAACTGATCCGCCGGTGCCGGAGGCCGGTCCGGTTTCGGGTGTGCTGACCAGGAACAGCGCGGCCACACCCATGGGAATGCCGATGAGAAACACGGCGAACGGCGCCTGCCAGGAGATCCCACCCAGGGCGCCGCCGAGGAGCGGCCAGGCCACGCCGCCCAGGCTGACGGCGGTGGTCCGCCACCCCATCACGCGGTCGCGGTCGCGCCCCCGGTAACCGTTCAGGAAGGCGACCGTGAGGGCGGAGAGCGCCATGGCCGTGCCGATCCCGAACACGACCCGACTGGCCAGCAGCAGTGTGTAGTCGTCGGTGACCAGCCCGGCCCCGCCCGCCAGCCCGTAGACGAGCAGGCCGACGAACATCGGGCCGCGCACCCCCACCCGGTCCACGACCCAACCGGTGAGGGGGCTGACGACGGCGATGGTCAGCCCGTTGAGGGTGAGCAGGGTCCCGGCCTGGGTGGAACTGATCCCCAGACCGGAGCGGAGGAGTTCCAGCACGGGCATGAGGATCGTGCCGGACATGACACCGAGAGTGGAGGCGAGCAGGAGGACAGCCAGTGTGCCGTGCCGCCGTTGTGTTGAGGGGTTGGCCGGGATCGCCGTTTCGGGCATGGGGGGTCCTTGAAAAAGTGCCACCAAGTGGCATTGGTTACTTGGGGGCACTGTATACCTGGGGGCTGATTTTTTCCAGGAGTCCAGGAAGGGGCTGGCTAGGATGCGTGGCATGGCCGTGAATGACACCGAAGGCACACCCCTGTCCCTCCGCGAACGCAAGAAGCAACGCACGCTGGAGGAACTGGCCGACTGCGCGGCCAGACTCTTCGAGGAACAGGGCTTCGAGGCGACCACCCTGGAGGAGGTCGTGGCGGCGGCCGAGGTCTCCAAACGGACGTTTTTCCGCTACTACGGGTCCAAGGAGGCGGTCGCCCTGGCCCCTGAGGGGCTGCTGTGGGGGCGCTACGTCGCCGAGGTCGCCGACCGGCCCCTTCGCGGAGCAGTGCTGGACACCCTGCGCACCGCCCTGCTCGACACCGTCGAGGCGATGCCGCCGGGATGGGAGGAACGGTTCTACGCCTGCCGTCGGCTGGCCGCGCACAGTCCCACTCCGGCGCTACGCGATCACACCGTCGTCGCCTCGTTCCACGCCCACGCGGAGCTCACCGCCATCCTCGAACGCCGCCTGGGCATCAGTTCCGAGGCCGACGTCCGGCTGCGGATGCTCGGGGAGTTCGCGCTCAGCGCCTGGCGGTGCGGAGCCAAGGAATGGGTGATGGGCCGCGAACCCGGGCAGATCGGGCGCCCGGCCATGGACGCCACCCCCGACCCCCGCGACGCTGCGACCGCTGTCCGGGTCCGGGGCGGGCGCGAACGCCTGCTGCGGCGGGTGGACGAGGCCTTCGCCGCGATCCCCGCCAGCCTGGCGCTGTCCGCTGACTGACCACCGCCCGCCCCTCCCTCTCCCGGATGACACGGTTCCCCCGTATGGGGGAGGCGCACCCGGGCCGCGTCGAACAGACTCGGACACGAGCGGGACAGCCGAGCGTGGGGACGGGTCATGGACGTGTGGACACGGGGGACGGAACGGGCCGTCACCGGGGACGGCCCGAGGCGGACCGCACCCGTGTGGCTCGGCTACGCGGCAGCCGCCGCTGGTCTGCTGCTGGGGGTCGCGCACCTGCTGGTCACCGGCTGGTTCGCGATCTCCGGACAGCAGGAGGTCTCGCCGGGCTACCTGGTCTGGATGGTCGGCCCGCTTGTCGCCACGCTGGGATTGGCCGCCGCGGCCATCGCCCTGGTGCGCCCCGGGGCAGGACGGGCCCCGTGGCGCGGGCTGACCTGGGTCACCGGCACTGCCGCGGTGCTCAGCGTCCTGCTCAGCGCGGTCGGGTTCGCGTCGCTGTTCTTCGGCGCGAGCCCGGCCTCCCTCTTCTTCGGACCCGGGCCCTACGCACTGCCCGGGGCGGTGCTCTTCGGAGCCCTCACCCTGAGCGCTCGGTCGGCGCGGGGTCGAAAGCTCCCTCTGGCGGGTCCAGCCGCGCGGCCTCCCGGTAACGCCCCGGGGAGCGGCCGAACTCCCGTTTGAAGGCGTTGGCGAAGGCGAACTGGGAGGAGTAACCGACCCGCCTCGCGATGGCGTTGATCGGCGCGTCGCTCTCGCGCAGCAACCTCCCGGCGGTGGCCAGCCGCCACCACGTCACATAGGCCAGCGGCGACTGGCCCACCAGCGCGGTGAAGCGCCGGGAGAAGGCCGCCCGGGACAGCCCGGCCCGCTCGCCCAGCTCCGCCACCGTCCACGGGTGAGCGGGGTCCAGGTGGACGGCCTGAATCGCGGCGTGCACGGCCGGATCGCGCAAGGCTCCCGCGAAACCGCATCCGGGGCCCTCTCCGGTGGCGGTCTCCTCCAGGTAGGTGCGCAGGATGTAGACGATCAGCATGTCCAGCAGGTGGGGGACCAGGGTGTCCCCGCCGGGCCGGTTCGATCCCAACTCACGGCCGAGCAGCCCGACCGCGAGCGGGAGCTCGGAGCGTTGTCCCACCCGCGCGGGCAGGTGCACCACGGAGGGGAGCTCGGTGAGCAGGGGGTGGGGCCGGGTGGGGCCGGCGTGGTAGAAGCCGCCCACCGTGACACAGGTGGGTTCCCCCGAAGCCGTGTCCCCGACGGAGGTGGCGCCGAACCGCTGGAAGGGCTGCGGGAACTCGTTGGAGCACGTCAGGTTCGGGATCGGCTCACCCGGGTCGGGAAGCATCAGCTCGCTCCGATCCCGGAGGAAGTCCACACAGTTCAGGTCCAGAGGCGCCACGGAGGGGTCACTGGTCAGGGCGTGTTCGTGACCCCGTGGCAGGAAGAGCACGTCGCCCGCGCCCAGTTGGACCGGTTCACGGCCGTCCACCAACAGCCAGCACGACCCCTGGAGCACGACCTGGAACGCGGCCGCGGGCGACTCTCTTCCGGTGAAGCGCATACCCCACGGTGCGTGCCACGCGACCCGGGCCGACCGCGGCTGCCCGGTGCGCACCGTCGAGATCACGTCACTGAGTACGTCCATGGTCCCACCGTATCCACGCATACCCCATGAAGAGACGCCTGAGTATAGAGGTGAGCTTTTCACGCATAGGAAGTCTTGCCGCAAGTTCATACGGTCAAGTCCGTACCTACGACAACGAAGGAACGACCATGACCGATACCCGTGTCGAAACCCGTCCCGCCATCCGCCCGTCCTGGCAGCCGCGCCTGGCCGCCGTCGTGGCGGTCGCCGTCGCCAACGCCCTCCTCGCTCTCCTCGCGCCGCTGCTCGGCGCGGACCTGGTGGTCACGGCCCCGGGGGAGGAGCCGATGCCCCTCACGCTGGTGGACTTCGCCCTCTTCAGTGCCGTGTTCGCCCTCCTCGGGTGGGGCGCCCTCGCCCTGGCCGAACGCCTCCTGGGTGCCGGGCGCGGACGCCTGGTGTGGACGGTCGCCGCGGTGCTCACCCTCCTGGTGATGTTCGTGCCGCCGCTGCTCATGGAGGCGTCGGTCGCCACCATCGTGGTCCTGGAGCTCTCCCACCTGGTGGTCGCCGCGGTCATCCCGGTGTTCTGGAAGTCCTCCAGGGCTTCCTGAGGGCTGGCGGGCGGGCGCGTATACTCCGGGTTATACCGGTGTGGGTCGCGCCCGCGGCCGCACCGCCTCTCGAAGGGACACCCCCTGCAACTGAGCGCGCTGCTCAACGGCCATGCCCACCAGGTCATCTACGGGGACTCCGACATCCCCATCGCCGCGGCGCCCTGCGCCGACCTCGACCGGGTGGCGCCGGGATCCCTCTACCTGGCGCTCCCGGGGCACCGCCAGGGCGGCCCGGAGGGCATCGCCACGGCGTTCGCCCGGGGCGCCGTCGCCGCCCTGACGGAAGAACCGCTTCCCGATGAGGACCTGAACGCGCCACCTGGTGCCTGTGTGGTCCGGGTCGCCGACGCCCGCGTCGCGGCGGCCCTGGTCTGCGCCCGGTACCACGGTGAACCCGGCTCCGCCATGGACGTCGTCGCGGTCACCGGCACCAACGGCAAGACCTCGGTGGCTTCCATGTACGAGTCCCTGCTGCAGATCGCCAACGGCGCCCGGGTCGGGGTCATCGGCACCTCCGGGGCCCGGACCGGCGGGGACCCGGTCCCGATGCCCCGCACCGTGCTCAGCACCCCCGAAGCACCGGACCTGCAGTACCTGCTGGCCCGCATGCGCAGCCGGGGCACCCTCAGCGTCGTGCTGGAGGCGACCTCCATGGGGCTGCTCGAACACCGCGTGGACGGCTCGCACATCGACGTCGGGGTCTTCACCAACCTGACCCAGGACCATCTGGACGACCACGGGACGATGGAGTTCTACCGGGACGCCAAGCTGCGGCTGTTCCAAGGGCTGTGCCGTCTGGCCGTGGTCAACGTGGACGATCCCGTGGGCGCCACGATCCCGGCGATGATGCCGGGCGCGGCGGTCACCTACTCCGTCGAGAGCGAGGCGGACTACCGGGCGACCGATCTGGTGGTGGAGGCCTCGGGCACCCGGTTCGTCCTACACCACGACGGCCGCAAGTACCCGGCGGCGATTCCCATGCCGGGGCGCTTCTCGGTCTCCAACGCGCTCGCCGCGCTGGCCGCCTGCCACGTTCAGGGGCACGACCTCGCCGGGCTGGTGGCGGCGCTGGAGCGGATGCCGCAGATCCCGGGACGCTTCGAGCACTTCGCGGCCCCGCGCGGGGTCTCGGTGATCGTGGACTACGCCCACTCGCCCGACTCCCTCGACAAGGTGCTGGCCACGATCCGGGGTTTCGCCCCGGGCCGGGTCTTCACCGTCTTCGGCTGTGGCGGCGACCGCGACACCACCAAGCGCGTCAAGATGGGCCGGATCGCGGGCACCTACTCTGACCGGTGCGTGCTGACCTCGGACAACCCGCGCCACGAGGACCCGGAGGCGATCATGGAGCAGGTGGCCGAGGGCATCGAGGAGACCGGCACCCCGTTCACCCGTATCCCCGACCGCCGGGCCGCCATCGACCGGGCCCTCTCGGTGGCCCGTTCCGGTGACGTCGTCCTCATCGCGGGCAAGGGCTGCGAGCCCTACCAGATCGTCGGTGACGAGATGCTCCCCTTCGACGACATGACCACCGTGCACGAGGTCGTCGCCGCACATTGACGCACGCCCCTCTCCTTTGATTAGGTTAGCCTCACCTAATCAAAGGAGGCTGTGGCGTGACCGCTGAGCGACCCGAGTTCGACCATCTTCTGCACTGGGTCCCCGATGTCACGGAGGCGTCGGCGAAGTACACCGCCGCCGGGTTCCCCGCCCACGTCGGCGAAGCCGCCAACGGCTTCCAGAACGGCCTCTGGCGGCTGGACGAGCGCTACGTCGAGATCTTCACGGTCCTGGAGGACGGCGCCTACGGGAAAGGTGTCTTCGGCAGAGCCCTCACGCTCCTGCGCCCCGCCATCGAGGACATCGCCGCCCGCGGTGGCGGCGCGATGACCTTCGCGGTCAACGTCACCGACGCGGCGGCCGCCGCCCAGCGCCTCCGCCTCGCCGGCCACCACGTCGAGGAGATCGTGGCCTCTCCGGAGGGCTACGACGTGAGCTTCCGCGAGGTCTTCCTCCCCGACGCCCCCTTCTGGGCGCCCTTCCTCATCACCTACGATCCGCCGCGCGAGCAGATCTTCACCGAACACGCCAAGGGCAGGTTCGACTCGGGTCCGCACGACATCGCGGCGATCCTCGTCCAGACCGCCGACCCCCAGCACTCCGCCACCTGGCTCGGCGAACTGCTGGGCGTACCGGTGCGGGGCACCGAGGTCCTGCTCCCCGGCGCCCATGTGCTCTTCGAGGAAGGCCCCGAGGATCGAATCACCGGAGTCGTCACCACCGGACCGAAGACGGAAATCGACGGCCTGGTCTTCCACCCCGAGAAGGAAGCCTGAGCCTGAGTTCTGACGTTCTGAGCGTCGGTCCTCCAAGCCTGCGGGTAACGCCTGATCGTGTCGCGGCCGGTCATTCACCCGAACGGAAAGCGGCAGCGAAGGCAGGAGCAGCCCCAGGCCCCCGAGCGCAGTTTCGGCCCCCTTTTCAAAGATGATCTTGCTACCAGTAGCAAGTTCGGCGCTGATTTCGCTCCTGGTAGCAAGATCATCGGGGAAGAGGGGGTTTCGGAAGCAGCGGACAGCTTCAGGCGCGGGTTACGGACACCCCCGGCTTGCCCAGAGTCAGCACCCCAGCGCCGAACCCCATCCTCGCCGCCGGGTGTCCGGTGGCACGCGCGATCGGCCGCGACACGTCCGACCGGTGGGCTCCGGCCGAAGGCCGCGCAGTGAAGGGCTGAACCCCGACCACTCCTCCCCGTTTCCCGACAGCCGCCCACCGCCGTCCCAGCGAAGCGGGTCAAGGGGGAACGCCTGACTCGGCGAAGCCGCGACGGCGACGACCTTGAGGCGCACAGCGGAGACGGCAACCATGGGGCAGCGGGAAACGGGGGAAGCACCCGTATCCCACCAGGCAACATCAGCGCACTGGGTTGACCTTGCGGTTACTGCAAGCCCGAGACTGGCGGTATGAGCCTTTCGATCAAGGATTTCAGCGAGGTGAGCGAGCTGCCGCCGCAGACGCTGCGCTTCTACCACTCCGAGGGCCTGCTGGTCCCCGCTGAGGTCGATGAGGCGACCGGGTACCGCTACTACGCCATCGAACAGGTCGAGACCGCCCTGCTGGTCACCGCCTTGCGGGGCACCGGCATGAGCGTCAAGCTCGTTCGTCGCGCTCTGGAGGCGCCAGACACCGCTTCCGCACTGCTCAAGGAACACGCCGAAGCATTGGAGCGCCAGCGCGAAGCCGAGGACGAGGCGGTCGCCACCGCCCGCGAACTCCTCATCTCCTGGCCCGAGGTCCAGCGCAAGGAGACACCGGGGACGACGGTGCTGTCGAAGGCCGTTCCGGCGGTCGCCGTGCAGAGGCGGCGGGGCCAGCCCGACCGGTACGACTGGGAGGAGGTCACCGCCGCCGTCTCAGCCACCGTGGGAGAGCTGATCACCCTGGCTGAGGGGCAAGGCGCCGCCGTGGCCGGTACCGCTTGGTTCAGCTGGGCCGGGGAAACCACCGAGCAGAAGGAGCAGGCCCTCACGGAGCAGGGGCCGCACTGGCTGGCCAAGCTACCGATCGTCGCTGGCCCCGAAACGCTCGCGGCCTTGGCTGAGAAGGTGGATGTGCAGACCTTCGAGGCTCGGGAGGAGCTGTCGATCCAACTCCCTGGCCGCAACTCGATGCCTAAGTACAGCACGGCCGTTTCCCGACTCGTGACCCAGGCCCCGGAGGGGTTCTTCCCCGACTTCTCCGGGCTCCGCCACATCCTGCACGAAGACGGTGTGGAGACCGCGATGCGATTGCGCCCTCTAAGTGAGGCCGAGGGCTTGACCTGAGTTGGCTGGCAAATCCCCCGTATGAGACCTCCTTGCCGGAGACGCATACGGCTGGGGCGTTCTGCGTGAGAGGGGCGTGACGTGGATTCGGCCGCGGCGGGGTTCGGTCTCCGCCATCGAAGCTGGTCCGGAGCGCTTCTTGGGGTGTCCCGCTTCGGAAACAGGTGAGCTTCGAGTCATCGTGCCTTACTGAACCCGGTTCTATTTATGCTAACTTTACGCCCGTTCTTGTCGGTTTGAGGCGATGATCCGGATCTGCGGGCTTTGGGGGAAGCGTGCATACCTGGGGACAGGTGTGTGCTTTCCGTACCCGGCTCGCCCTGGGTGATCCGGAGGTGACCGGTCGTGTCGACCGGCCAGCAGTCGTCCGTGCGCACAGCTCTCGTGCGGTTCTTTCCTAAGGGTGAAAACACCCAGGAGTGGCGCCAGAAAGTCAGCAGTAGGCTGCTCAAGACCACGGCTGTCGGGTGCGTCCTGGGGCTCCTCTTGACGGACTCCATGACGAGCGTGCCCGCCAACCCGGCCATGCCCCGTCTGACTCCTGTGTCCGCGGCGGATGTCGAGACACCGGACCAGAACGACGGCACTGCGGAAGGGCTCAGCCACGAGGCGGAGAGCGCCCTGGTCCACAGCTCCTCCGAGCCGACGGGTGCGGGACCGAACGCGGATGCCCCGGACGGAGCCCTTTCTTATGAGTGGCCGGACCTGCCTGAGGACGCGGACACTCTGGCCCCTCCAGACCTGGAGAGTCCGGCGACGCCTCTCGCCGAAGAAGAGCCTGAACCCCGGGTCACGGGCTTCGACCCGGAAACGAGTGTGGAGCTCGTAGAGGAACGCGACGAGTACTCGCGGACCTTCGAGAACGAGGACGGCACCCATTCCACCGACTTCTCCCAGGAACCCCTGCACTTCGAGGCGGAAGACGGCTCCTGGCAGAAACTGGATCCCAGCCTGGTCCCCGAGAACACTCTGACCTGGACCAGTGCGGCAGGTGCCAAGGAAGTGTCCTTCGCGGCCAACGCGGACGCGGACGAGCTCGCTCGGATGGAACTGGAGGAGGGGTACAGCCTGTCCTTCTCACTCGAAGGTGCCGCTGGCGCTCAGGGTGAGGTCCTGGAAGACGAGCCTGACACCATCGTCTACCCCGAAGCCCTACCCGGTACGGACATCGAGCTGAAGTCCCTCAAGGGAGGCGGGGTCAAGGAGACCATCTGGATCCACGACCTTCCCGAGACCGCGGCGGACGCTGTCTGGCGGTTCCCGTTGGAAATCGAGGGCCTGGAGCCAGTCCTGCTGGAGGACGGCAGTATCGACCTGGTCGATGACGAGGGTGAATCGGTCGGTCACATCCCCGCCGGTTACATGGAGGACTCCGACATCGATCCGCGCTCCGGGGACGGGGCCTGGTCCGAGGCCGTGGACTTCGAACTCCTGCGGGAGGGTGAGGGCTGGGTCCTTCAGGTCAGTGCTGACTTCGACTGGCTCACCGATGACGAGCGGGTCTACCCGGTTGCGGTGGACCCCACCTCGACCTGGAACTACAACGCCTCCCAGGACACCTACGTCCAAACCGGGTTCAACACCTCGCGCTACACCGAGCAGGAGCTCAAGGCGGGCACCTACAACGGTGGCTCTACCCGGGCCGCCTCGTACCTGCGGTTCAACGCGATGGTCAACGAGCTCAGCAACCACAAGATCTACGGTGCCAAACTCCACCTCTTCAACCACTGGTCCTACTCGTGCACCCCGAGCCCGGTGTATGTACATGAGGTGACCCAGTCCTGGTCGCAGAAGTCCATCTCCAACTTCCCCGGCCCCAGCTACAACTCCACCGCTTTGGGGAGCGCGAGCTTCGCCCGTGGTTGGATGCCCGCCGGAGCCAGCTCCAGCTCCTGCCCCGCCCGCTATGAGGGCATCGACCTGGGGACACGTGGCCGTAACCTCGTCCAGGCCTGGGTGGACGGCGACAAGCCCAACCACGGCATCACCGTCAGAGCCTCCAACACCAGCAACAGCGGGTGGAAGAAGTTCGGCAGCCGCGAGTCCTGGGGTGCGCCGTACATGACGGTCACCTACAGCCCCTACCGCGCTGACTACGCTTTCGCGCAGAGCCCTCCCGAGTTCGATCCCGCCCCGCACGCCACCCGGGGGACCAATGTCGATGTCCGGGTGACCAACCGGGGTGACGCGACCTGGACGCCCACCAACGGCTACGAGCTCGGTTACCAGGTCTTCGACAAAGACGGAAAGCGCGTCTACCACGTCGCCCCCACCACCAAGATGCCCAGGAACGTGGCCACGGGTCAGAGCGCGACCGTTCGAGCCAAGATTGATCCACTGCCCCCGGGAACCTGGACGATCCGGTTCGACATGACCCACAAGGCCCAGTCTTTCGCGGCCTGGGGCGTGCCCATGACAGCCCAGGTCCAGCTGGAGATCCCTGACCTTCCACCGCAGCTGTTGGACTACAGCCCCCGGGACGGTGCCCGGGTGGCGACGCTGACTCCTGAGTTCACCGCTTTGGGGCGTAACAACGACGCCTGGCCCACCGACGACATGGAGTTCTGGTTCAACTTCTGTGATGGGGAGTGGCCGGACTGGGAGTGCGTGGACTCCGGATGGCAGGAGGAGACCTCCTGGCAGTTGCCGGACGACAGGATGGAATGGGGCAACCAGTACTGGTGGAACGTCTTCGTCCGTGACGGCAGCCAGAACGTGGAGAGTGGTTGGCTGCGGCTGATCGCAGAGCCCGACCAGCCCGCCATCACCGCCAACCTGGCGAGCGGCGGCTCCGGTGAACACGGCACGGTCAACGCGCTCATCGGTAACTACACCCAGACCGTGACCGACGCTGCCGTGCCCGTGGCCGGACCTCCGCTGAGCGTCACCCGCACCTACAACTCTTCTGACCCTCGCCAGGACGGCATGTTCGGTGCTGGTTGGTCCACCCGTTTCGATATGCGCCTGGTCCAGGACGTGGACGGCACCGGCAACGTCGTCATGACCTACCCCGGTGGTAGTCAGCACCGGTTCGCGAGGAACGCCGACGGTAGTTTTTCGCCGCCTTCGGGGATGCACGCGGTGTTGGCCGAGACCGATTCGGGATGGCGGCTGATGGACAAGGCCTCCACCTCCTACGTCTTCGACGACACCGGTCGTCTGCTGGAGGTCACCGACCACCGCGGCCGTTCCCAGACCATCGCCTATGACACGTCTGGTCAGATCGCCACGGTCACCTCCGGCGGGGGACGGTCCCTGGACTTCACCTGGTCGGACGGGCGTGTCAGCTCGGTGACCGCACGCGGCGGTGACGACTCCGCTGAGTGGACCTATGTCTATGACGGCCAACGCCTGATCGAGGCCTGCAACCCCGAGCAGGAGTGCAGCTCCTACACCTACGAGGACGGCTCGCACTACCGGGCCGCGGTGATGGACGCCAACCCCTACGGCTACTGGCGTTTCGAGGAGACGGGCGGGGATGCCTTCGCCAACGAGGTCCCCTCTTCCCTGGGCGGTGAGAAAGCCACCATGGTCGGTGACCCGACGGGAGCCGACGGCGTGCTCGCGGGAATGCAGACCAACGCGATGGACGCCGGTGCGGGCGCCTACGCGGAGCTGCCCGAGTCGATCCTGCACCGGATCGGTACCCGGCTCACCGTGGAGGCCTGGTTCTCCACCACCGAGCACGGCACCGTCATCGGCGCTCTGGACAAACCCACCAGCCCCACAGAGCGCTCTCAGCTCATCTATGTGGGCACCGACGGCAGGCTCCGGGCCCAGTTCTGGACCACCACCGGTGGAGTCGACCCGATCACCACCGACAGTGCGGTCAACGACGGACAGTGGCACCACGTCGCCCTGACCTCGGACGGCACAACCCAGACGCTGTACCTGGACGGCGAGGAGATCGGCACCAAGAGCGGCCAGGTCGAGCACCGCAACACCAAGTTCGTCTATGCCGGCCACGGCATGGGCAACAGCGGATGGCCCGCGACCCTGCCCTCCCTGGGGAACTTCCCCTTCCAAGGGCAGATCGACGAGGTCGCGATCTACCAGCGCCCCCTGCACCCGGACACTGTCGCGCTGCACCACGCCTCCGGCCTGGACCCGGCAGACCGGTTGAAAGAGGTCATCACACCCGAGGGGAATCGGGCGGCTCACCTGTCCTTCGACGAGTCAACCTCACGGGTCCAGATCCACAACGACCACAACGGTGGCAAGTGGGTCTACTCCGACCGGCTCTACAACGGTGACGTCAACGACGAGGAAGCGCAGGTCACGGCAGAGGTGACCATCACCGACCCGCGCGGAGCCGCCTCCTCATCGCGCTACGACGCACTGGCGGGCCACCGTCGTGTCACCGACACCGACCAGCTCGGGCACCAGACCACCTACGACTACGACACCGGCGGGTTCCTGGCGGAGACCACCCTGCCCAACGGCGCACAGCTGCGGTTCTTCAACGACGAGCGCGGCAACCGCCTCGGACAGATGAGCTGTCGGGACCTGGAGGCGACGGACTGTCACTGGGAGTGGTTCTCCTACCACCACGACCCGGACGACCCCTTCGACCCGCGCAACGACCAGCTCGTCTCGCGCATGGACGCCCGGTCCGAGAACTTCCTGGACACCACCTACCGCACCTGGTGGGGCTACAACTCCTACGGTGACCAGATCTCCGAGACCGGCCCGGCCACCGAGGACTTCCCCGACGGCCGTACCGTCCGTTACTTCTACACCGACGACACCGAACCGGCCACGGACGGGGGGACAGCCCCGGCCGGACTCCTGGTCGAGTCCTGGGACGCCGACGAAGGCAAGACCCGGTTCTCCTACAACACCCACGGCGACATCACCCGAGTACGGGAGCCCTCCGGGCTGGTCACCGAGTACACCTACGACGGGCTCGGCAGGGTGGTCGAATCCACGGTCTTCACCGAGGACCACCCCGACGGCATCACCACAGCATTCACCTATGACAACGCAGGGCGGGTGCTCACCGAGACCGGCCCCGCCGTCACCAACGAACTGACCGGCACCACCCACCAGGAGCGGACCAGCCACGTCTACGACAAGGACGGCAACCCCATCCGCCAGACGGTCAGCGACCTGACCGGGGACGACCCGGACCGACTCACGATGCTGGCCTACAACCGCTACGGGCACCTGGTGGCCCGCACCGATCCCGAGGGGAACACCGAGCACTACGGCTACGACTTCACCGGAGCGCAGACCTACCACCAGGACGCCGCGGGCACCGAGTTCCGCACCACCTACACCGACCGCGGGCACGTGGCCGAGCACATCGTCGAAGGCTGGGTCGGCCACCCCGACGAGGACAACGCCCCGGCACCGCTGGTGCTGGAGTCCCACTCCTACGACCCGAACGGCAACCTGGCCTCGACCACCGACGCGGTGGGCCGCACCACCTCCTACACCTACTACGCCGACGGGCTTCCCGCGCAGACCATCGCGACCGGCGCGATGCTCAACGACAGCGAAGAACCCCAGGACCTGGTCCTGGAGGAGCACTTCTACGACCCGGCGGGCAACCCGGTCCGCACGGTGACCGGGGACGGCACCACTCGCACGGACATGGTCTGGGACGAAGCATCCCGACTGGCCAGCGAGACCCTGGACCCCGAAGGCCTGGCCCGAACCACCTCCTACACCTACGACGCGCTCGACAACGTCCTCGAAGCCGCTCTGACCGACCCGTCCGGCCGCGTCGAGCGGGTGCGCTACGCCTACGATCCGGCCGGGCGCCTCATCGAGGAAGCCGTCCAGGCCGACGGCGAAGAGCTTCTGACCAGCTACGAGGTCAACGAACTCGGACTGGTCACCGCGATTACTGACCCGCGCGGCAACGAAGACGGAGCCAGCGCTGCCGACTTCACCACACGGATGGCCTACGACGAACTCGGTCGCCTGACCGAGGAACGCCTCCCCGAGGTTGAGATCGAACGCCACGGCGAACCGACCACCACGGGCCGCCCCACCAGCAGGTTCGGCTACGACCTGGTCGGCAACCTCACCCACCAGCTTGACGCCGAGGGAAACACCTCGGTCTTCGGCTACGACCTGCTCGGACAGCAGACCGACGCCCAGGCGCCGACCTTCGACGGTGCGGACGGCGAACCGGTGACCCCGCGTGCGCGGACCAGCTACGACGCCCTGGGCAGGATGGTCGAGCAAACCGACGCCCTGGGCAACACCCGCACCTATACCTGGGATCAACTGGGGAACCTCGCCCGCATCACCGACCCTGAACTGACGGGACACACCGAAGCCGGTGAGTGGATCTACTTCTACAACCCCGTCGGGGAAATGCTCGCCGCCGTCGACCCTCTGGAGGCCAGAACCGAGGCCACCTATGACGACCTCGGCCGACAGGTCACCGACACCCAGATCGAACGGCTCCCCGCCGCAGCGGCCTACACCACTCGCTTCACCTATGACGTGATGGGAAACCCGGTCTCCATCACCGACCCCCTGGGCAACGCGAGCACCAGTGCTTACAACGCGGTGGGAGAACTGATCGAAGAGGTCAACGCCGCTGGGGAGGCCACGAAGTTCGAGTACGACCTGTCCGGACGCCTGCACAAGGTCACCGATCCGGCGGGAACACAGGCGGTGTCGGAGTTCGACCTGTCCGGACGCCCGGTCCGGACCCGGATCCTGGACGCGGAGGACAACGAGCTCCGGAGTGAGTCAACCGAGTACGACGCCGCAGGGCTGCCCATCAAGCAGACCGACCCCAACGGCAACGTGGTGCGCACCGAGTACAACGCCCAGGGCCTGCCGACCAGCCTGATCGAACCGGTCAGTGACACCCAGACCATCACGACCAGCTTCGGTTACAACGCGCTGGGCCAGCAGACCCGAATCACCGACGGCCGGGGTAACAGTACCCACACCACCTACACCCCCACCGGGGCGGTCTCCAGCCTCATCGAACCTGCGACCGATGCGGCTCCAGAGCTGGCTGACCGCACCTGGAGCACCTTCTACGACGCCGGAGGCAACCCCGTCCGTCAGGAGGTTCCCGGTGGTGTGGTGCGTGCACGCACCTACAACGAACTGGGCGGACTGACCCGGGAAACCGCGACGGGCGCCGCGGTCACCACCGAGGACCGGGGTTTCGGCTACGACCTCCTGGGCCGTCCGACCCAGATCGGTACCCCGGAGGGGCGCATCGAGATCGTCTACGACGACCGCGGCAACCAGGTCCAGTTCCTGGGCCCGGACAGTGTTTCCTTCGAGGGCATGGCTCCGGGAACCACGATCAGCTATGACGCGGCAGGCCGTGCCAACACCAGGTTGGACGTCGTCACCGGTACCACGACCTTCGGCTACGATGCCGCTGGCCGTGTCATCGAGCAGCACGACCCGGTGACCGGAACGGATCTGAGCGTCGATTACGACCAGACCGGTCAGGTCGCTTCGGTGACCACCGATGACGGAGCGGTCCGGAGTTTCAGCTACGACCCGTTGTCCCAGCTGACCGAGGACACCCTGGTCTCCGCTACGGGTGACACGACGGTGTCCACCACCTATGAATACGACGCCGCCGGAAACATCACCGAACGCTCCACGCAGGGCACCATGCCTTCCGGGAGACACCAGTACGCCTATGACCAGGCATCACGCCTGATCTCCTGGACATCCCCGGACGAACAGGAGACCGAGTACTCCTGGGACGCCTCCGGCAACCGTGTCCAGGCCGGTGCGCAGACCTTCGAGTTCGACGAACGCAACCAGCTCCTCTCCTCCAGCGGGGGAGACACCTGGTCCTACAACCCGGACGGGACCCTCAAGTCCCAGTTCGTCGACGGAGAGCTGCGCACCCCGCAGTTCGACGGCTTCGAGCGCATGGTCAGCGTGGGCAACGGCTCCGGGGAGTACTCCTACGACGCGTTGGGCCGGGTGGCCGAACGCGAAGCTGGAAGCCAGGAGCACACCTTCGTCTACCAGGGACTGGGCAACAACCCGACCGCTGTTCTGGACGGCACGGACACCCCGGTCTCCCAGTACGGGCGCGACGTTTCGGGCGGTTTGCTGAGCGTCGCTGACCAGGGGCGGGCCCCGGCTCTGGCCTACGGCAACTCCCACGGGGACTTGATCGCCACCCACACCAGCACGGGTGCGGTGGTCACCTCCACCGACTTCGGGCCCTTCGGTGAACAGCTCGGCGGTGCTCTCGCGTCGTCGGTGGGCTACCAGGGCGAGTGGACCGACCCGGACACCGGCGATGTGAACATGCACGCTCGCTGGTACCAGCCCGGAACCGGCCGGTTCGCTTCTCGAGACACGGTGACGCTGGAGCCGTTCCCGTCGGTGCAGGCCAACCGGTTCACCTACGGCAACGCGAACCCGGTTCGGTACACCGACCCGAGCGGCCACGCCATCATCTTGGTGCCACTCGTTCCGTGGGCCGTTAGTGCCGGAATCGCTGCGGGGGCTACTGCGGCGGCGAAGGGCACCGCCATCATCGGCGCCGGAGCAGCTTTGGCCTGGGGTGTCAACTCCGCGATCAACAGTTGGACCGCGAGTCAATCGAGAACAAGCACAGCAACAAGGACGAAAACGAGGGTCAAAACACGCACCAACAACAACAGTACGACCACCAGCAATATCAGAAACACCGGGGTGGCGAGCGCTTCCGCCCGCGGAAGCAGTATCCGGTGGACCGGGAGCCCGGGTGTCCGCTGGACCGGATCTGGAACGGTCAGCTTCAAGGGCAGTGGTCAGGCTGTTTCCGGGACGCGCCAACCTGATACCCGCCCGATCCCGGTCGTCATCATCGACCGGCGTCGAGAGATTCTTCAGCAGATTCTGAATACTCCTCAGCCAAGGCCTTCGATGGGGAGCCTGGTGTCCCAGGAGGACATCGATTCTGAAAGATTGTCGCGCGAGAGAAAGATCTACAAATTCAATCTTTCATTCAATCTTGAGATATCGCAAGAATTTGAGAAAACTGTTGAATCCTACAAGGGTGAGCCTCTGGGTTCACAGGTGGGGAGTGAAGATTGCCAGAATAGAAGAGAGGTGTTCTCTGGGAGCAACCGTTGGAATGAGCAAAAAAAGGCGATTGGTCTAATTGCCCTGCTTTGCGATAGTCATGACTTCGGGGAGGGTACTGAGGCGAATGACTCGATCTATCCGCCGGGCTGGCCCGGAACCCCTACGAGTTCTGAAACTTCAAACCAGAACGCGAACGGGACTTGGAAGTATCATAGGGGGCACCTGGGGGCGAACAGTCTAGGTTTCAGTGGCGATGACCCTTGGAACCTGGTCACTATGTATGCCCGGGCAAACAATCCTGAAATGGAGAAGATCGAGATGAGGGTTAAGAGGGCCGTTGAAGGAGGGCAGGCGGTTTATATGTCTGTAGTTCCCATCTATTCAAATAACCAAGAAATGCCTACGCATATTTTTTATCGAGCTGTGGGTAGCGGTGACTTGGATGTCTACTCCTGCATTGAAAACACTGCCGATGCAAGAACTCTAGATGGGAGCGCGTGTGTTGATGCGCGGAGCAATCGAGGGGGATGGTGATGAGTAATCCGGATCAGCTCATTCGTTTGCTTCGAGGGGGCGTTCGGGGTGAAGCTAAGCGTTATTTTTCTGGGCTTCCTGGTTTGGATGCACTTAGCCTGCCCCCTGACTATGTCAGAACAATAAGTGAACTGGGATCTGGTTTTTCTTTTGATGATAAGCTGAGTATCCTCCATCCGAAGGTGATACGGCGAGATTCCGGCCAGCACCAGCGCGATCTGGAAGCTATTCATGGGTCGGAAGGGGTGTGCTTTTACGATGGTCGCCTGGTTTCCTCTGTAGATTCACCACTGGGTCGGGAGTATGTCAGGTTTTCTAGCCTTGTTTGCTGGGGAATGGATAACTCTGGCAAGAAGCTTTTCTGGGATACCTCGGAAGAGACTGGCCAGTGGCATGTGATCGCGACAGACTGCTCCGTCTCCTGGGCTCGTCACAAGATGTCATTTGGTGATTATCTTTACAAGTTAATCACTAGAGATCTAATCTGTCCTGTATTCACCAAGCCCGCTTGGCCTCGTGGTGGTGTCGGTGAAGTCCATATTCATGAAATTGATTTCTGAATTTCAAGAAGGCTCGGTTAAATATTCCAATTCGCATTCAGGGGTCTTGGGTCAATTCTGATTAGCGTAAGTTGGCCTTTGTTGTGGGGTGGGTCCGAAGGCCCTTCTGATATCCACATGCGGGCTGCCGGTAATGGGGGTCATGTGATGGCTTCCTGTTTCGCGAACGAGGAGGCTTCTTTTATCCTGCCGGGCTGCCTGTGAAAAGTAGTTCAGGGGGTTGAAGTGGATTATTCCGAGTGGCTTGTGGCGACTTTTTCGAGCTCCTTGCCGGATGTCGGTTCGATTGATGTGCCCGCTCTTGAGAATGGGTTGGGGGCGAGTTTTCCTCAAGATTACTTGCGGGTCATGAGATCCCTTCCCCAGTTTTCTCTGGATGAGTACATTGGAATAATGGGTCCAGAAAGTTTGGTGCGCAGTCATCCTCCTGCTCAAGAAGCACTTCGGAGGGCATTTGAAGGGGAGGAGGGGTTCTATGTCGATGATGGTTACGGTCATGCTTCGGTAGTGAATCAGGGTGAATTCATCCGGTTTTCGGAGCTTCTGAAGTTTGGCTCTACCAGCACTTCTTCCAGTTTGTACTGGCAGATGGTTGAGGGCTGCTCGGATGACTGGCCGGTTCTCGTGGGGAGCAAGGGGGTTTGGTATAAATATAATGTTAATTTCTCCGAATTTCTCTACAGGGTCCTCCATGGTTCCATTTCATGTCCGCTGCTGGTTGATGAAGACTGGCCTGATGATGAAATTGAAGCGGATGTGTGGAGGTAGGTTCGCTGGCGCGCTGTCCAGGGGTTGAAATTTTGGGGATGCTATCTGGTTGCTTATTTTTATAATTGATGGATTTCTCTGAAGGTATTGGAGTTTTTCAGTGTGCTCGCGGTCCCAAGTCGTTCGTTTCGGGTCGATTACGGTTCTGGCTGGTTTTTCGGCCGTCAGTTTTAGTGCCTGTGGCCTGTTCGGAGAAAGCAATGCCTTGGGCGTCGGGGTCGGGGACTGCTTCGACCAGGATGACCCGGCGAGTGTGAGTGCTTCTGTGGTTGAGGTCGTTGACTGCTCCGAGCCGCATGAGTTCGAGGTTTTTCATGTCGAGGAGCTCCCCCAGGGTGATTTCCCTGGCGAGGCTGAGGTGAGTGCGGCTGCCGTGGAGGCGTGTGAGGGGGAGAACTTCGAGAGCTTCGTGGGTGTCGAGTACCCGAGCTCCGAGATCTACTCTTGGTCGCTGGTTCCGCAGGCTTCAGATTGGGAAGAGTCTGGCTACAGGGAGATCGTCTGCTACCTCAGCATCCCGGTGGAGGCTCTCTCCGGGACACTGGAAGGTGCTGGCCGTTGACCACTGGGTGCGGACATGACAAAGCGGCCGCGTATACGGCCGCTTCGTTGTGCTCGGGTTCAGCTGTGGAAGTCGAATTCTCCGGCGCGGACGCCCTTGGTGAAGGCTTCCCACTCCTGACGGGTATAGACGATGTGGGTGCCCTCGGGGTGCTGGCTGTGGCGAACGGCGACCCGGCCGGAACCATCACCCAACGGTCCGGCTTCTACACAGGTGGCACCGCCGTTGGAGCTGTAGGTGCTGATGTGCCAGTTGATGGTGGCGCGTTCCTGCTCGGAGAGCTGCTGGAACGTCGGCTCGGGGGTCACGATGGCTCCTCGATGAGCGCCGAGATGCGCTCGGCGGTTGCGTCTGTGCTCAGGGACTTCTCCCACAAACGATCATATCGCTGAGCCACGGGATCAGCCTCCGCCTGCTCCAGGTATATGGCGCCGTTGGGGGTCTCGGCGTACACCACGTCGGGGTAGGGGTCATCCATCACGAAGTACTGGAACGCGCCTTCGGGACTTTCATGGGCCCCGACCGTGAACGGCAGCACGCGTAGCTGGATGTTGGGGCGCTTCGACAGTTCCAGCAGGTGGGCGAGTTGCTCACGCATGCCCTCGGCGGAGCCCACCTGTCGATAGAGCACAGACTCGTCCAGGAGCACCAACATGGTGGGCGGGTTCTCCTGGTTGAGGAGCTCCTGGCGTTGGAGACGCACCTCCAGCCCCTGCACGATGTGCTCTTCTGATTTGTCGAATTCCGCCGTGCGGATGGCGGTCTCCGCGTAGCGTTTGGTCTGGAGGAGCCCAGGTAGAAGCGTGGTGTCGAACAGACGCTGCTCCACGGCCTGAGCCTCCAACCAGATGAAGTCCACAAACTCGGTGAACTCGTCCGGGTAGCCGTCCCACCAGCCGGTCTGCCAGACGCTTTCGCTCAGCCGCATCAGGTTCTCGCGGTGGCGAGAGTCGTTCACCCCGAAGAGGTCGAGCATGGCCATCATGTCCGGTCGACGCACCGGGTAGATGCCGTTCTCGAAGCGGCTGACGGTTCCCATGTTGCGCTGGAGGAACTCGCCCACCTCCTCGATGCTCATCCCGGAGGCTTCACGAAGTTCGCGGAGACGACGGCCCAGCCAACGGCTCCGCAGTGTGGCGGTCTTCGCCTTCGCCATCCCGCAACTCCTTTCGATTCACAAATCACTCAAGGCTTCTTGGTGTACAAGCTTGTGATTCTGATTGACATGTGTAAGCCTAGCAGAGGGTGAGATGGTCGTCACAGGGATGATGGCCTTCAAGCCGATACAAAGGCGGCCCGGACGGAACACCTACCAAGCAGACCGTCCGGGCCTGGTGAGCCACTGATAGGGGATGCCCGTGCAGGACGACCACCACCGTGACTCGAACTCTGTCTATCAGAAGCCCGATGAGCCCGCCCACCCCCGCGCGTTCTATGTGGATGTCTGGGACGAGGACACCGACACCACCGAGCACTACTACTACGGGGTGACCCACCCCGACGGTGACGGCGGCATGGCCCGCCGGATCGCGGGCGGCGGTACCCACCTCATCAGGGACCCCGAGACCCTCGCTAACCGGGTCGGCGGGGAAGTGGTCTGGATCTGATCCCCTGTATGACGACGCCCCGGCCAAGGATCTCCTTGGCCGGGGCGTTCGTGTATCGCTAGAGCTTGGAGGCAGCCGCCTCGTCCACCCAGAACACCGTCTTCTCGGCACCGCGCGCACCGGCCACCGGGGCCTCGTCCACGCTGCCTCCGGCTATGCCCAGGCGCACCGCATCGGCCTTGCCCTCGCCCGAGGCCAGCAGCCACACCTGGCGGGCGCTGCGGATCGAGGGCAGGGCCAGGCTGATCCTGGTCGGCGGCGGCTTGGGGGAGTCGTACACCGCGATCGCGGCGGCCTCGTCCTCGTGCACGCCCGGCAGCCCCGGGAACAGCGAGGCCACGTGCGCGTCCGGGCCCAGACCCAGCAGGCACACGTCGAACTCGGGTACCGGGCCGCGCCCCCTCGCCGCCACGGACAGCGCCGCCGAGTAGTTGGTGGCCCCCCGTACCGCGTCGTGGTTGTCGGTCCCGTCCGAGGACGGCATCGGGTGCACGTTGTGCGCCGGGATGTCGATGTCGTCGATCAGCGCCTCACAGGCCTGGGTCTCGTTGCGCTCGGGGTCACCCTCGGGCAGGAAGCGCTCGTCGCCCCACCACAGGTGCACGTGCGACCACTTCATCCCGCTGCCCTTGGCCTCGTCCCGCAGGGCGGCGAGGGTCTTGATGCCCACACCGCCGCCGGTCAGCACCAGGTGGAACTCGCGCTCGGCCGCCTCGGCGCTCACGATCAGCTTCGCCAGCCGGGCCGCCGCGCTCTGCGCGAGCTGCTCGGCGTCGATGGTGCGGACGATCTCCGGTTCGCTCATCCCTCTACTCCGCTTCCAGCGAGCTTCGACCCCAGGTGGCGGGCCGCGCTCGCGTACGTCTCGTCGGCGTCCAGGCGGCGCAGCTCCTCGGCGAGCGCCAGGGCGGCGCCGCGTCGGGCCAGCGCCACCGTCTGGTCGGGCTGCCCGGTCCTGGACAGTGTCGCTACTCGGCCGTCCACCCGGGAGATCGTGACGTCCCCCTGGTCGGTGGTCAGCCGGACCTCGGTCAGGCCGGGCCCGTCGGAGATACCGCGTTCCACGGTCACCTCCAGTCGTTCGGACAGCCAGGCGGCCAGGAGCTCGGCGCTCGGGTAGTGCGACTCGGCCGTCACCCTGGCCGAGGTCACCCAGCCGCACGGCTGGTCCATGGCGCTGGCCAGCAGCGAACGCCACGGGGTCAGCCGTGTCCAGGTCAGGTCCGTGTCACCCGGACGGTAGTGGGCTACCCGCTCCATCAGGTCCGCTACCGGATCCGGGGCGCGCAAAGCGTCGGTGATCCTTCGCTGGGCCAGCTTGCCGACCGGGTCGGCGGCCGGGTCGGCGGGACCCTGGCCTGGCCACCAGACCACCACGGGCGCGTCCGGGACCAGCAGCGGGGTGAGCACCGAGTCGGGGTGCTCGCCCAGCGGTCCGTACAGGCGCAACAGCACCGCCTCGCCGGGACCGGAGGTGCCCGGGCGGCGGATCTCCGCGTCGATGGCCGGTTCGGCCCCCGGGTCGCGGCGGATCAGCGCCACCACCCGCGAGGGGTGCTCGCGTCCGGCCTCGGTGGCGGCGCGCACGGCGTCGTAGTGGTCGGCCTCGTCGGTGACGATGACCAGGGTGAGCACCATGTTCATGGCGCCCCCGCCGACACTGAGCCGCTCGGCCATGAGCGCCTCGGTGATCTGCGAGGTCGTGGTGCGCGGAAGATAGAGCGTCATCTGTTCCTCCCGGGGCGGACGGTGGTCACGGGCGGCGCCACTGGCGGCCGTCCCTGGTGAGCAGTTCGTGGGCGGACTCGGGTCCCCAGGTGCCCGAACCGTACTGTTCTGGCTGGCCCGCCTTGGCCCAGTACTCCTCGACCGGGTCCAGGATCTGCCAGGACAGCTCCACCTCCTCCTGGCGCGGGAACAGCGGCGGGTCGCCGATGAGCACGTCCAGGATGAGCCGCTCGTAGGCCTCGGGGCTGGCCTCCGTGAAGGACTGCCCGTACGTGAAGTCCATGCTCACGTCGCGCACCTCCATGGAGGCGCCCGGCACCTTGGACCCGAACCGCAGGGTCACGCCCTCGTCGGGCTGGATGCGCAGTACCAGGGCGTTCTGGCCGAGCTCGCTGACGTCGCTGCGCGCGAACATCTGCTGTGGGGCGGCCTGGAACACCAGCGCCACCTCGGTCACCCGGCGGCCCAGCCGCTTGCCTGTACGCAGGTAGAACGGCACCCCCGACCAGCGGCGGGTGCCCACGTCCAGCTTCAGCGCCGCGTAGGTCTCGGTCACCGAGTCGGACGGGATGCCGTCCTCCTCCAGGTAGCCGGGTACCGCCGCGCCGCCCTGCCACCCGGCCGCGTACTGACCGCGCGCGGTGCCCTTGGCAAGGTCGTCGGGGAGCGTGACGGCGGACAGGACCTTCTCCTTCTCGGCGCGGATCGCGTCCGCGCTGTAGGAGACCGGCTCCTCCATCGCGATGAGCGCGAGCAGCTGCAGGAGGTGGTTCTGGATGACGTCGCGGGCCGCGCCGATGCCGTCGTAGTAGCCCGCGCGACCGCCCACGCCGATGTCCTCGGCCATGGTGATCTGCACGTGGTCCACGTAGCTGCGGTTCCACAGCGGCTCGAACAGGGTGTTGGCGAAGCGCAGCGCCAGGATGTTCTGGACCGTCTCCTTGCCCAGGTAGTGGTCGATGCGGAACACCGACGATGGCGGAAAGACGTCGTCCACCACCGCGTTGAGCTCCTTGGCGCTCTCCAGGTCGTGGCCGAACGGCTTCTCGATCACCACCCTGCGCCACGGTGTGGCACCTCCGGTCCCCTCCCCCTCTTCGGGGGTGGCCAGACCGCACCGCTTGAGCTGGGTGACCACGGTGGGGAACAGCTTGGGCGGTAGCGACAGGTAGAACGCGTAGTTGCCGCCGGTGCCCCGGTCGGCGTCCAGCTCGCGCACCGTGCGGGCGAGTTCGTCGAAGGCCGCGTCGTCGTCCAGGTCGCCCTGCACGAACCGCACACCCTCGCTGAGCTGGCGCCACACGTCCTCGCGGAACGGGGTCCGGGCGTGTTCGCGCACTGCCTCGTAGGCTTCGGCGGCGAAGTCCTGGTCCTCCCAGTCGCGGCGGGCGAACCCGACCAGGCCGAAGCCCGGCGGCAGCATCCCGCGGTTGGCGAGGTCGTAGATGGCGGGCAGGAGCTTCTTGCGGGCCAGGTCGCCCGTGACGCCGAACAGCACCAGCACGCTGGGCCCGGCGATACGGGGGAGCCTTCGGTCCAGGGCGTTGCGGAGCGGGTTGGGTACCGCTCCCGGCATCACCGGTTCTTTCACGGGTTCCGTCTCTTCCTGTCAGGAACGGCCTGGTGGTGGCTGGTGGAACCCGCGTCCGCGCGGCTCGGGCGCGGACGCGGGTCGGTGATCGGGAAGCGGGCCCCGGGTCAGGAGAGCTCGTCGAGCTTCATGGTGAGGCGGCCGAGCAGGCTCTCCCAGGAGTCGACGAACTTGACCACGCCGTCCTCCTCCAGGTGACGGGTCACGTCGGCCAGGTCCACGCCCGCCTCGGCCAGCGCGTCCAGGTCGGCCTGGGCGGAGTCGTAGCCCGCGCGCACGGTGTCGCCGGTGACCTCGCCGTGGTCGGCGGTGGCGTCCAGGGTGGCCTGCGGCATCGTGTTCACGGTGCCCGGGGCGATCAGCTCGGTGACGTAGCGGGTGTCCGAGTACGCCGGGTCCTTCACCCCGGTGGAGGCCCACAGCGGACGCTGCGGGGTGGCGCCCTCGGCGGCCAGGCTCTTCCAGCGCTCGGAGGAGAAGACCTCCTCGTAGTCGCGGTAGGCCAGGCGCGCGTTGGCGATGGCGGCGCGGCCGAGCAGCTCCTCGGCGCGCGGGGTGCCGATCTCCTTGAGGCGCTTGTCTACCTCGGAGTCCACCCGGCTGACGAAGAACGACGCCACGGACTGGATCCGGGACAGGTCGTAGCCGTTCTCCCTGGCCAGTTCCAGGCCTTCCAGGAACGCCTCCATGACCGCGCGGTAGCGCTCCAGGGAGAAGATCAGGGTCACGTTGACGCTGATGCCGAGCCCGAGCACCTGGGTGATCGCGGGCAGGCCCTCGACGGTCGCCGGGATCTTGATCATCAGGTTGGGCCGGTCGACCAGCCACCACAGCGACTTGGCCTCGGCGACGGTGCGAACGGTCTCGCGTGCCAGGCGCGGGTCCACCTCGAGGGAGACCCGGCCGTCCACGCCTTCGGTGGACTCGTACACCGGACGCAGGGTGTCCGCGGCCCAGCGGATGTCGTAGGCGGTCAGCAGCCGGACGGCCTCGCCCACCGAGACCCCGCGCACACCGAGCTCGTGCACCTGGAGGTCGTAGGCGTCGCCCTCGGCGAGCGCCTTGTCGAAGATGGAGGGGTTGGAGGTGACGCCGGTGACGTGGTGGGTCGACAGCAGTTCGGCCAGGTTGCCGGTGCGCAGCCGGTCACGGCTGATGTCGTCCAGCCAGACGGACTGACCGGCCTCGGCCAGGTCCTTCAGAGCGGTGCTCATGTGCTTCTCACGCCTTCCTCACGGGGCCTCGTCGGCCCTGGTTCACACAGCGGGGCGGGCCCGCCGGGGATCCTCCCGGCGGGCCCGCGTCGTCAGCTTCCGGCCTTGGCCAGGCTGTCACGGACCGCCGCGACGACGGCCTCAGAGGTGATGCCGAACTTCTCGTACAGCGTCTGGTAGGGAGCGGAGGCACCGAAGTGCTCCAGGCTCACCGACACGCCGGCGTCGCCGACGTAGGAGCGCCAGCCCATGGCGATTCCGGCCTCGACGGACACGCGGGCGCGCACCGAGGACGGCAGGACCTCCTCGCGGTACTCCTCGCTCTGGGCGTCGAACCACTCGACACACGGCATGGAGACCACGCGGGTGGGCGTACCGGCCTCCTCCAGCTCGGTGCGGGCGGCCAGGGCCAGCTGCACCTCGCTGCCGGTGGCGATGATGATCGCCTCGGGGCTGCCGTCGGAGGCCTCGGCCAGCACGTAACCGCCCTTGGCGGTGCCCTCGGCGGAGCCGTGCACGTCACGGTCCAGGGTGGGCACGTTCTGCCGGGTCAGGGCCAGCGCGGACGGGCGGTCGGCGTTCTCCATGACCTCGCGCCAGGCCACCACGGTCTCGTTGGCGTCGGCCGGACGGATCACGTCCAGGCCGGGGATGGCGCGCAGGGCCCACAGGTGCTCGACCGGCTGGTGGGTCGGGCCGTCCTCACCCAGGCCGATGGAGTCGTGCGTCCACACGTAGGTGACCGGCAGCTTCATCAGCGCGGCCAGGCGGACGGCCGGGCGCATGTAGTCGCTGAACACCAGGAAGGTACCGCCGTAGGGGCGGGTGGGGCCGTGCAGGGCGATGCCGTTGAGGATCGAACCCATGCCGTGCTCACGGATGCCGAAGTGCAGCACGCGCCCGTAGGGGTTGCCCGGGAACATCGAGCTGGCCCGGTCGAACGGGAGGAACGACGGCTCGCCCTTGGGCGTGGTGTTGTTGGACCCGGCCAGGTCGGCCGAACCGCCCCACAGCTCCGGCAGGACCGGGGCGACGGCGCTGAGCACCTCACCGCTGGCCTTGCGGGTGGCCACACCCTTGTCGCTGGCCTCGAAGGTGGGCAGGGACTTCTCCCAGCCCTCGGGCAGCTTGCCCGACTGCAGGCGGTCGAAGAGCTCGCCGTGCTCCTCGGCGCCCTTGCGCCAGGCGTGCAGGGCCCCGTCCCACTCGGCGTGGGCGTCGCGGCCGCGGTCCAGCGCCTTGCGGGTGTGCTCGATCACGGCGTCCTCGACGGCGAAGGGCTCGTCGGGCAGGCCGAGGATCTCCTTGGTGGCGGAGATCTCGTCGGCGCCGATCGCCGCGCCGTGGATGCCACCGGTGTTCTGCTTGTTGGGCGAGGGCCAGCCGATGACGGTGCGCAGACGGATGAAGGTCGGGCGCTCGGTCTCGGCCTTGCCGCGCAGGATCGCCTGGTAGAGGGCGTCGACGTCCTCGACGTACTCGCCGGTGGCGGTCCAGTCGACCTCCTCCACGTGCCAGCCGTAGGCGGCGTAGCGGGCCACGACGTCCTCGCTGTGCGCGATGCGGGTGTCGTCCTCGATGGAGATCTGGTTGTCGTCCCAGATCATGATGAGGTTGCCCAGGTTCTGCGTCCCGGCCAGGGCGCTGGCCTCGTGGCTCACACCCTCCTGGACGTCGCCGTCGGAGCAGAAGGCGTAGACGTGGTGGTCGAAGGGGCTGGCACCCGGACCGGCCTCGGGGTTGAACAGGCCGCGCTCGCGGCGGGCCGCCATGGCCATGCCGACGGCGTTGCCCACACCCTGGCCCAGCGGGCCGGTGGTGGTCTCCACACCGGCGGTGTGGCCGACCTCGGGGTGACCCGGGGTCAGGCTGTCCCACTGGCGCAGCGCCTTGAGGTCGTCGAGGGTGAGGCCGTACCCGGCCAGGTAGAGCTGGATGTACAGCGTGAGGCTGGAGTGGCCGATCGACAGCACGAAGCGGTCCCGGCCCACCCACTCGGGCGCGGCGGGATCGTGCCGCATGACCTTCTGGAAGAGGAGGTAGGCGGCGGGCGCGAGGCTCATCGCGGTGCCGGGGTGGCCGTTACCCGACTTCTCTACCGCGTCCATCGCCAGCGCCCGAACCGTGTTGACGGCACGGAGGTCGAGGTCCGACCACTCCAGGTTTTGCGGGGTGTGGGCGTTCACGGACTTTCGTTCTCCTTCTCGGGTACCCGTGCACCCGGTTCCGGGGCGGGTGTGGGTTGTGTGTGCATGGTTATCGCCGGGCACCCTGCGGGCGACCCGCCGGTCGGGCGGGCCACGGGGGAGTGCTGGAGGGCGGGTTCGTCTTCGGCTTCGGCTGTGGACGTGACTCCGTGGCACCCGTGGCACGGAGTTTCGGCTTGGTCACCCGGGCCAGAGCGCCGTTGCCCCAGCGTCTGGCCATGGCGACCGGAGCGCGGTCCCACGGTGAAGGGACCGAGAACAGGGCCGACTGTGAGCCTATCGTCCGTGGTCGGGAGTGTGGTTGCCCGACACCTCCACTTACCGGGAGGTAACCCGCAAGGTGTACGGGTTCGTGCCCGCCCCTTGGGTTCCCTTTGGGCCCTCGTTAGGGGCCTGTGGGGTAGGCGCCGGTCCCCTTCCGGGGCGCGTGGCACGTTGGAAGCACGGTGGGGCCTGTGCGAACCTTCTGTACACCCGCGGGCGCCGGACACCGGGAGGCAACGGGCGCCCGGGACCAGGGCCGCGGGCCGTCCGGGGCGGAGGCCACCCGTACGGAGGGGGCTGGTCACTGGTTTGCGCGAGGAAGTACTACAGTATGTCGTTGACGGGGTTTTCGCTGATCCTGCCGCTTTGTCGGTCCGGTCGACCCCGCGTGGCGAGCAGTGTCGAAATCCCTAAGAGTTGTCGAGGTATCCGCGTGTCTGAAACCGAGCCGGCCCCCCAGGGGACACGAGTGCTTCCGGACGTGAGGACGCGGAACTGATGGCCCTCACCAACCGTGCACCCCATACCGAAGAGACCGGCGAGCCCGTAGCCGCCGCCGTCGAGGCCCCCCGCAAGGCCTCTTTCGGCGAGCACGCCCGTGCCTACGTCGCGCTCTCCAAGCCCCGCGTCATCGAGCTTTTGCTCATCACCACCATTCCGGTGATGTTCGTCGCCGCCGGAGGTGTGCCGCCGCTGTGGACCGCGGTCGCCACCCTGGTGTTCGGCACCATGTCCGCGGCCAGCGCCAACGCGATGAACTGCTACATCGACCGCGATATCGACCGTGAGATGCGTCGCACCCGCCAGCGCCCCGGCGCGATGGACCTGGTGACCCCGCGCGGGGCCCTCGTCTACGGCCTGACGCTGGCGATCGGCTCCACGGTCGGTTTCCTCGTGTTCGTCAACACGCTCTCGGCCGTGCTGTCGGTCTTCGCGATCGCGTTCTACATCTTCGTCTACACGATGCTGCTCAAGCGACGCACCGCGCAGAACGTCGTGTGGGGCGGCATCGCCGGGTGCATGCCGGTCCTCATCGGCTGGGCCGCCGTCACCAACAGCCTCGACTGGGCGCCGTTCGTGCTCTTCCTGGTCGTGTTCTTCTGGACGCCGCCGCACACCTGGACGCTGGCCATGCGTTACCGCGAGGACTACGCGGCCGCCAAGGTCCCGATGCTGCCCGTGGTCGCCAGCGACCGCCGGGTGCTGCTGGAGTCGGTGCTCTACAGCTGGGCGACCGTGATCGTCTCCTTGATCTTCTGGCCGGTGGCCGGGACCAGCTGGTTCTACGGCGTGGTCGCCCTGGTCCTGGGCGCCCTGCTGGTCATCCAGGCGCACCGCCTGCTCAGCCGCTCCCTGGCGGGCGTGACCGGAGCCCAGCTCAAGACGATGAACTTCTTCCACCTCACCAACGCCTACCTGGCGCTGCTGTTCGTGGCCGTCACCATCGACCCGCTCATCGCGCGCTTCCTCGTCTAGAGGCACACGAAGGACATGAAACCGGCGGCGGCGCTCCTTGCACGAGGGGGCGCCGCCGCCGTGCGGGAGCGCCGGTCGTCCTTATCCGGTGCGGCGTCGGCTGAAGACCAGGACCGCCGACCACACGACCAGTGCCACCAACAGCATCGCCAGCGGTACGTGCGCCTGGAGCGGTCCGTAGGTGCCCAGGGCAGCCTGTGGGAAGCCCACCACGAACGCCAGCAGACTCACCGCGGCCACCAGCCGGTCGTGCCCGGGGCCGCCGGGTGATCCGGCCCCCGGCAGGCGCCAGACCAGGACCGCGGCCAGCAGCTGCACCCCCGAGGCCGCGTGCAGAGCGAAGGCGCCGCCGTAGTGCAGTGGCAGCGCGTCCATGTTGTACGTGATCAGCTGACCCGCCGTGACGAACTCCCACAGGAGCGCGGCCAGGCTCGCCCCCACCGCGATGCGCAGGAGCAGGAGCCAGGTCGGGTTTCGGGTGCGCTCGGCGGTCGTGTTCGGGTCCATGGTGCAGCCTTTCTCCGTGGCGGGCGACACATCAGATTCTTGCGCACCGGCCCCGGCCGGCATAGGGAGTCAACGAAGCTCCCGCGCGTCGCCGAAACCGCGGCTCACACACCGCGGCCACCACGGCTCCGGTAGCGCCGCGACCACGACTGCGGGCGCTGCCGCAGGCCCGCTGACCCGCTACGATCTGTGCTCATGCCCCGACTCGACAGCAAGGCGATCCTGCAAGGACGCCGCTCCCGCTACTCCATGACCCTCATCCTGGGCACCACCGTCAGCGTGGTGTGCATGATCGGCATGCTCGGGTACCTGTGGCTGCTGGCGATCGCCGGGGGAACGGCGGCGGGGATCGACGGGGCGACGGGCTTCTTCGTCAGCGTGGTCACCGCGATCATCCCGGTCACCATCCTCGTACCGCTCATCCTGATGCTCGACCGCCTCGAACCCGAACCCGGCTGGGTGCTGTTCTTCGCCTTCGCCTGGGGCGCCGGGGTGGCGGTCGTCGCCTCGTTCCTGCTCAACAGCTGGGGGCTGACCTACCTCACGAAACCGGTGTTCGGTGACGGCGTGGCGGACTTCCTCAGTACGTCGCTGGTGGCACCGGTGGTGGAGGAGAGCGCCAAGGGCATGGTCCTGCTCATCCTGCTGTGGCGGCGCCGCCACGAGATCGACACCTTCACCGACGGTGTGGTCTACGCCGGGATGGTGGCGACCGGCTTCGCCTTCACCGAGAACATTCTCTACTTCCTCAGTGCCTTCTTCGACGGCACGCTCGTCGCCACCTTCGCCATCCGAGGGCTGATCGCGCCGTTCGGCCACCCGCTCTACACCGCGATGATCGGCCTCGGCGTGGCCTACGCCGCCTTGCGCACCGGTCGTTTGCGGTTCCTGGCGCCGTTCGGCGGTTGGCTGGTGGCGGTCCTGCTGCACGGTATGTGGAACGCGTCCACCTACTACGGCTGGACCGGTCTCGGCGTGGCCTACCTGGTGTTGTTCGTGGTGCTGCTCGGCATCCTCGCGATCGCGGCCCGGGACCGCCGCAGCCAGGTCGCGGCGATTGACCGCTATCTGCCGCCCTACATCTCCACGGGCCTGGTCACCCCCGCCGACATCACCATGCTCAGTTCGATGACGGCCAGGCGCCAGGCCCGCGAGTGGGCCTCACGCAACGCGGGCACGAAGGGTCGCGCCGCGATGAAGGACTACCAGCTGGCCGCGACCGAGCTCGCGCTCCTGCACCAGAAACTCGACGCGGGTGTGTCCCGGGAGAACTGGAAGGTCAACCGGGACTCGTTCCTGGCGTTGATGCACGTGGCCCGGGACACCTTTCTCGGACGCCTGCCCCAGCCGGTGACCCCTGGCTGGGCGGAGAACCCCACCGACTCGGGTTTCATGCGCCGAGCCGACTTCGCGCACGTCATCGCCCAGGCGAGGTCTCAGCAGGCCCAGATTCAGCAGACTCAGCGGCGGGCTCCGCGGAACTACGTTCCCCGCCACGGTCAGCCGCCGGAGTGAGCTCCGCGCCGGTCTCCCCACCGGGCTTGTCACCGCCGGGGACCAACCGCGTGGTGGCGAAGTACAGGCGGGCGATCGCGATCCAGGTGAGCGCGGAGCCGAGCACGTGCAGCACCACGAGGGCTTCGGGCAGTTCCAGCGCGTACTGGGTGTAGCCCAGAACACCCTGGAGGAGCACGATCACCAGCAGCGCCGCGCTGCTGGCGCGCACGATGCGGGAGGCGCCGCCGCGGAAGGCGATGACGGCAGCCAGGACGCTGCCCACCAGGGTGAGCCAGGCTAGTGCCGAGTGCACCTGGGTAATCGCGGGCAGGTCCAGGTTCCATCGCGGGGCCGCGGCGTCACCGCCGTGCGGTCCGGTGCCGGTGACCACGGTCCCGGCGATCAGGAGCAGGAAGCCCACCACGACCAGTCCGATGCTCACCGCGTGCAGCATGGGCCCCACGGCCAGCTGGGGCTTGCCCTCGGGCTCCTGGAGGCGCACGTACAGCGCCACGGTGATGAAGACCATCACCATGGACAGCAGGAAGTGGGTGGCGACCGCGGCCGGGTGCAGGTTGCTCCAGACGGTGATGCCGCCGACCACGGCCTGCCCCATGACACCGAACGGGATGATCGCCGCCATGACGAAGAGGTCGCGTCGGCGCGGGATCATACGGGCGACGGCGATGAGCGTGATCACGCCGACCGCCAGGACCAGGAAGGTCAGTGTGCGGTTGCCGAACTCGATGGCGGCGTTGAAGGCGGCGTGGCCGGTGTCGATCGGTACGAAGCTGTCCGGGGTGCACTGCGGCCACTCGGAGCATCCCAGGCCCGAGGAGGTGACTCGCACGGTCGCGCCGGTGACGGCGATCCCGGCGTTGACAGCGATGTTGCCCAGCGCCCAGATGCGCAGCGACTTCTGGGTGGGGTTCCAGATACTGCGGGCCAGCAGGACCAGGGCCAGGACGCCCACGGCGGCCAGGGCGATCTGCCAACCCCAGAAGGGGACGCCGAGGAGCACGATGTCCTCGAATTCGTCCGCAGCGAGCGGGGGGAGAGCGTTGGTGACCGTCGCCGCGGAGGTCGGGGATGCAAACATACGACAGACTGTAGTACACGCGCGGCCGTTCCCTGACGCGCCCCTGTCACACGTCGCCACCTGCGAGGACGACTCCCGCTCCGAACACGGGAGGGGGTCCCGGAGCGCGCTCCGGGACCCCCACGAACGGGCTGTTCGGCCAGGCTGCTCTTCCTACCAGCCGCTGTTCTGCGCGATGCACTGGTTGAGCAGGTTCAGGTTGAGCAGACCGAGGGACTGCTGCTCCTGCACACACCGCTGCTAGACCGACGTGCCGGCGGAAGCGGCCCCGGCGCCCAGCCCGAGCAGGCTGGCGGTGAAGAACAGGGTCAGCGCGAGCTTGGCGGCGATACGCATGGGTGTTCCCTTCGGGTGCGGGTGCTCAGGAATGGGGCGGCCGTCCCAGAGGCAACGATTGCCTGCCCGGAGTGGGGGAAGCGCGACCTGCGCGAGGTTTGCCCCTCCTGTGGCGGTGCGCTGCCCAGCTGATGGTCGGGGAGGCGGAGCCATGGTGTCCCGTTGTTTAGCCCCGCGCGCGACTTGGCACGGTCGTTGATCGGAGCACGGCAAGACCTGCTCTGACGAGAGGGCAGGGTTTGCCGAGGAGGGCAGACCCGCTTCCTCCGCGATTCGCGTCCTCCCGCGCCGCCCCTCACCTCTCGCGGGGCTCGGTCCGCGTGTCCGCCGAGGAGTCCCTTCGTTCCTCTCCTGGCGGCCCGTCTCACGTGGCATGCCATCCTTCTGGTGCGGGAGCGCACTAACATGGCGCCTTCGGCGGCCAAACACCACGCGAACGAACCTGACGTTAGAGTAGAGTCAATGAGAAGGGGTGCCTCGATGCCCGAACCGGGCCACATGCAGATCGGTGAGGTGGCCGAACGGACCGGCCTGTCTCTGAGGACCATCCGCTATTACGGCGAGGTCGGCCTGGTCGAACCCTCAGCCCGATCGCGTGGGGGCTTCCGTCTCTACACCCAGGAGGACGTCGACCGGCTGAACCTCATCAAGCGGATGAAACCCCTGGAGTTCAGCCTGGAGGAGACCCGTGAGCTGCTGGAGACCCTCGACCGGCTCGGCGCCGCACACACCCCGGCCCCGGACAGGGACGCCCTGAGCGAGCGGCTCGACTCCTTCGAGGCGGCTATCGCGGCCCGCTGCCAGGCTCTGCGCGGGCAGCTGGCCATGGCAGAGGAGTTCGCCGGGCGGTTGCGCGAACAGCGGGCCAGGGCCGACGCCCCCACCTGAGAACCGATGCGCGTGAGGAGTGGCCGTGACGACGACGGTGCCGACGACGGAGAAGGCGGCGGCAGAGGTCGCCCACGAGGCGGAGCGGCGGCGGACCTTCGCGGTCATCTCCCACCCCGACGCCGGTAAGTCGACGCTGACCGAGGCTTTGGCGCTGCACGCCGCCGTGATCTCCTCCGCCGGTGCGGTGCACGGCAAGGGCGACCGCAAGGGCGTGACCTCGGACTGGATGGACATGGAGCAGGACCGGGGGATCTCCATCACCTCGGCCGCCCTGCGGATCGACTACGACGACCGCGTCCTCAACCTGCTGGACACCCCCGGTCACGCCGACTTCTCCGAGGACACCTACCGGGTGCTCTCGGCGGTGGACTGCGCGATCATGCTGCTGGACTCGGCCAAGGGCCTGGAGCCGCAGACCCTCAAGCTCTTCGACGTGTGCCGGGCCCGCAAGATGCCGGTGATCACGTTCGTCAACAAGTGGGACCGGCCGGGCCGTGAGCCGCTGGAGCTCCTCGACGAGATCGAGCAGCGCATCGGCCTGCGACCCACCCCGCTGAACTGGCCGGTGGGGATCGCGGGTGACTTCCGCGGCCTGGTCGACCGCACGAGCGGCACCTACACCAAGATGACCCGCACCCCCGGCGGCGCGAGCAAGGCCGTGGAGCAGATCTTGTCGGCGGACGAGGCGGCGCGCGTGGAGGGTGCCGAGTGGGAGCAGGCACAGGAGGAGATCGAGCTGTTGGAGGCGCTGAGCGCCGACTTCGACCACGAGTCCTTCATGGCGGGCGAGTCCTCCCCGGTGCTGTTCGGCGCCGCGCTGCCCAACTTCGGCGTGGGCCAGCTGCTGGAGACCGTGGTGGGACTGGCCCCGGCCCCGGCACCCAAAGCCGATACGCAGGGCGATCCGAGGCCGGTGACACAACCCTTCTCCGGTCAGGTCTTCAAGATGCAGGCCAACATGGACAAGAACCACCGGGACCGGATGGCGTTCGTGCGGGTCAGCTCGGGCCGCTTCGACCGGGGCATGGTGCTCACCCACGCGCCCACCGGCCGCCCCTTCGCCACCAAGTACACCCAGGCGGTGTTCGGGTCGGACCGCTCCACCATCGACACCGCCTACCCGGGTGACGTGATCGCCCTGGTCAACGCCCATACGCTGGCCGTGGGCGACACCCTCTACGCCGGCCCCAAGGTCTCCTTCCCGCCGATCCCCAGCTTCGCCCCCGAGCACTTCGTGGTGGCGCGCGCGGTGGACGCGGGCAAGTACAAGCAGTTCCAGCGCGGCATCGCCCAGCTCGACGCCGAGGGCGTGGTGCAGGTGCTCACCTCCGACGTGCGCGGCGAACAGGCCCCGGTGCTGGCGGCGGTCGGCCCGCTCCAGTTCGACGTGGTCAGGCACCGCATGGAGCAGGAGTTCCGCAGCCCCATCGAGGCCTCCCCGCTGGAGTACGCGGTGGCGCGGCGCACCGATGCCGAGTCGGCTCCGACCCTGCACGCGCTGTCGGGGGCCGAGGTCCTGCGCCGCCGCTCGGACGGTGAACTCCTGGTGCTGGTGCACAACAAGTGGCGCCTGCGGGTGATCGAGCGGGACCACCCGTCTCTGTTGATGGAGCCGCTGCTCGCGGGCGGGGTCGACGAGGAATACTGACCTCCGGTCCGCGTTTGTCCTCCATGAAGCACGCGGCACCGTGACGTGATGACGCGTGTCCCCCAACGCAACGCCTCATAACCGCTGAGCCCGAGGAGTCGTGCTGTCCCCCGCGCCGTCCGTCGTCGCCGCGTCCGCATCCCACCGTTCCGTGCCCAGGATCGTCATCGCCTCCGCTTTGGTACTGGCGCTGAGCGGCCCCGGCCAGACCGCTGGCATCGCCGTCTTCGTGGACCACATCATCGCTGACCTCGGTGTCAGCCGGTCCGCGGTCTCCCTGGCCTACATGGCCGGAACCCTGGGTGGGGCCCTCACTCTTCCCTGGATCGGCCGCGCGGTGGACCGTTTCGGGGTCCAACGGGTTCTTGCGCTGGTGGCGCTCGGTTTCGGTGGCTTCCTGCTGATTCTGGCCTGCGCCCAAGAGCTGATCGGGCTGACCGCCGGTTTCGTCGGGGTGCGCGCTCTGGGGCAGGGCGGCATGAGCATGATCGCGACCACCGCCGTCGCGATCTCGGTGACCCGCGGCCGCGGCACGGTGCTCGGCCTCACCAGTGCCCTGGGTGCGGCAGGCATCTCCCTGTTCCCCCTGTTGGCCGAACGTGTGATCACTGTTCTGGGGTGGCGCTACACCTTCGTCGCCGAAGGCCTGTTGATCTGGGTCGTGGTGCTGCCCCTGGCGCTATGGGGGCTGCGCGGCGTGACCAGGGCGGCGGATCAGGCGGACCACACCTCCGGGCGGACCCCGGCCGGGAACGCGGGGCCACCGGCGTGGCCCGTGTCGGCGATCGCCCGCACCTCCATGTTCTGGGCGATGGCCGGGGCGATCGCGTGCAGCGGACTGGTTTCCACAGCCGTGTTCTTCCACCAGATCTCCGTGCTGGGCGAACAGGGGCTCACTCCCGTCCAGGCCGCCGCCAACTTCCTCCCCCAGACGGTCGCCGGTCTGGGCGCGGCACTGCTGTTCGGGTCCGCTGCCGACCGGTTGTCCCCGAAGGCGCTGATGAGCGCCGCCCTGGCCATGCACGCCCTGGCCCTGGTCACCCTGCCGCTGGTGGCTCCCGGCTGGGGCGCCCTGCTCTACGGGGCCGCCCTGGGCGCGGCGGCCTCCGGTGCCCGGGCGGTCGAGAGCGCCGCGCTGCCCTTCTACTTCGGCACGGCGAGTCTGGGAACCCTGCGAGGCCTGACCCAGTCCGTCGCCGTGGCCTCCACGGCGGTCGGTCCCATTCTGCTGTCCCTCGCACACGGATGGGCGGGTTCCTATCGCCCGGGGATTATGGGACTGGCGCTGCTGTGCGCCGTCGTCGGGGCCCTGGTGTGTTTCGCCCGCAAGCCCCAGCTGTCCCTCGCCCCTCGTACCGAGAACGAGGAACAGACCGGGTGACCTCCCCTGGAACAGTCATTTCACCGGGGGCGTCCCGCAGGCCCTGGGAAAACATGTGAACGTCCCAGCAATTCCCCCAGAAAATAACTTTGGGTTATCGCTGTGGAAATCCGCTTGAAGTGGTAATCGCATATCTTGATCTGGGAAGATCGACTGTTTTCCGCCTCTGTGACAGTTGTCTCAGTCGCTCTGCGTGACTCGAACCCTCACGTAACTGTAAGTTTGGTCCAGGTCGGTTCCGCGCGCATGACGTGGAACCCCGCATGCCTCCCGGTCCGCCCTCAGGGGCGGAGCCGGGCACGCGGCGACGAAGCCGCGCTCCGGGGCACCATCCGTGCCGCACCGGAGACCCAGGTGCCCCGCCGCGGTCCCCCGCCGGGGCCGGAGGCACCCTCCGCACCGTCGCCGCACCACCCGACGTGAACAACGCAGTCCTTGACGCGGGCTGCCCGAACCAGATGGGTTCCATGAGTCTGCTGAAGACCCGCCAAGGGTCACTGAAGTCCAAGATCCCCAGCGCGGCCCAGATCCGCGCTGACGTCATGGCCGGACTGGTCGTCGCCCTGGCCCTGATCCCCGAGGCCATCGCCTTCTCCCTGATCGCCGGGGTCGACCCCCGCGTGGGCCTGTACGCCTCCTTCATCATGGCCGTGTCCATCGCCTTCCTGGGCGGGCGCCCGGCGATGATCTCCGCCGCCACCGGCGCCATGGCCCTGGTGGTCGCGCCCCTGTCCATCGAGTACGGGGTCGACTACCTCATCGCGGCCACCCTCATGGCCGGTGTGATCCAGATCGTGCTGGGTCTGCTGGGCGTGTCCAAGCTGATGCGGTTCGTGCCGCCCAGCGTGATGACCGGGTTCATCAACGCCCTGGCCATCCTCATCTTCCTGGCCCAGCTGCCGCACCTGGCCGGGGCAGGAGTGCCCATCTACGTGATGGTCGCGATCGGGCTGGCCATCATCTTCGGCCTGCCGCTGATCACCAAGGCCGTGCCGGCCCCGCTGGTGGCCATCGTCGTGCTGACGGTCGGCGCACTCGCGATGGGCATCCCCGCGCGCACCGTGGGCGACATGGGCGAGCTGCCCGACACGTTCCCGATCCCGCTGATCCCGAACGTGCCGGTCAACGCCGAGACCTTCCTGCTGATCCTGCCCTACGCCATCACGCTGGCGCTGGTGGGTCTGATGGAGTCGCTGATGACCGCCAAGGTCGTCGACGACCAGACCGAGACCAGCTCGAACCACGCCCGTGAGGCCCGCGGTCAGGGCATCGCCAACATCCTGGTCGGCTGCTTCGGCGGTATGGCCGGCTGCGCGATGATCGGCCAGACCATGATCAACATCAAGTCCGGGGCCCGCACCCGGATCTCGACCTTCCTGGCCGGGGTGTTCCTGCTCATCCTGTGCGTGGGGCTGGGTGACATCGTCGGGATGATCCCGATCGCCGCACTGGTGGCGGTCATGTTCTTCGTGGCGATCGTGACCTTCGACTGGCACAGCATCGCGCCCAAGACGGTCAAGCGCATGCCCTGGACCGAGACCCTGGTCATGGTCGTCACCGTGGCCGTGGTGGTCTGGACCCACAACCTGGCCCTGGGTGTGATCGTGGGTGTGATCGTGTCGATGGTGCTCTTCGCCCGCAAGGCCGCGCTGCAGGCCGACGTGACCAGTGTCCTGGACCCCGAGGGCGGCACCCGGGTGTACTCGGTCAACGGCGAGGTCTTCTTCGCCTCCACCGGTGAGCTGGTGCAGCGCTTCGACTACACCGAGGAAGGGCTGGCCAAGGTCGTGGTGGACATGTCCGGGGCCCACGTGTGGGACTCCTCGGCCGTGGCCGCGCTGGACCAGGTCAGCGAACACTTCCGCAGGCACGGCGTGGAGGTGGAGATCACCGGGCTGAACGAGCCCAGCGCCCACCTGCACAAGGAGCTGACGGGCAGCATGGCCGGCGGGCACTGAACCGCGGGAAACAGGAGCGGGGCCGCCGGAAGCACAACTCCGGCGGCCCCGCCGTCATGAGACGCCCACTGACGCGACCGGAGTGGGGAGGGTGCGACCAGTACCCGCTCCACCTGTCGTCGAGGGCGCATCTCAGCCTTCCGGACCCGCGCCCGTACGCCTCTGGCGGCCGACGCCGTCCTGGGCTCGAAGGCGCTCCTCACGTTTGGCCGCGCTGCGGGTCGCGCCCGCGCTCGCGGCGATCACACAGGCCACCGCAAGCCACTGCCACACGGTCAACAGCTCGCCCAGCAATACCAGCCCCACCATGGCGGCGGCCGCGGGCTGGAGGCTCATCAGCACTCCGAACACCCTCGGCGGCATCCGGCGCAGCGCGTTCAGTTCCAGCGTGTAGGGCACCACGGAGGAGAGCACGCCCACGGCCAGGCCGAACAGCAGCAGCCGCCAGTCCAGCAGGGCCACACCGCCCTCGGCGATCCCGGCCGGAGCCATCACCACCACGCCCACCACGCTGGCGATGGCCAGACCGGAGGCCCCGCTGAACCGCTGCCCGGTGGCGGCGCTCAACAGGATGTATCCGGCCCAGGCGACGGCGGCCAGTACGGCGAACAGCACGCCCACCGGGTCGAGTTCAGCGAATTCCACGCCCAGCGCGACCACGCCGAGGCCGGCCAGTCCGGCCCACAGCAGGTCGATGCGGCGGCGCGAACCGAGGATCGCGATCGCCAGCGGCCCCAGGTACTCGATGGTCACCGCGATACCGAGCGGGATACGCGCGAAGGCCTGGTAGATGAAGTAGTTCATCGAGGCCAGGGCGACACCGTAGCCGATGACCACCATCCAGTCGGTGCGGCTGCGGGCCTTCAGTACGGGTCGTACCAGCAGGACCAGGAGCACCGCCGAGGTGACCAGGCGCAGCCACACCACCGCGGCCGGGGGCAGGGCGTCGAACAGGTTCTTGGCCACGCCCGCGCCGGTCTGCACGGAGATGATGCTGACCATCACCAGCCAGACCGGGGGCAGGGACCCCAACGCGGCGCTGGGGGAGAGGGTGCTCGTCGAGCCGGTCCGGGATCTCATGGTCATTCATCCTACGTTTTGTGGCGCCCTCTCCGTCTCGCCGCTGTCCGCGTCGCCGCCGTCGCTCCGGCCGTCGGGAACGACTGCCTCGATCTTCGGCTGGGTCACCAGCGCCAGCAGGAGCAGCAGCCAGGCCAGGACCACCACACCCGGCTGCAGCAGCGTCATGACCAAGCCGATCACCGTCAGGTCGGCCTGCCCGGTGAGGACCTGCACACCGATCCACAGGAAGGGCAGCGCCGCCGCGAACAGGTTCACCACCAGCGCGGCCCAGGCCAGCCCGGAGCGGGCGGGCCGCCGCCAGAGCAGGAGAGCCCCGCCCGCCACGAACAGGAACAGGGGCGGGCCGAGATAGCGCACGACGATGAACCAGGGCACTCCGATGGCTTCCATGGCGGCACAGCCTATCGAGAGCGCTCGCGGCCAGACCCACGGGGAGGCTCCGGGAAACAGGGAGGTCCTCAGAGAACAAGGGCCCTCAGGAAACCCCGAACGTGCGATAAGCATGGCAAGTGGTGTGAAATGGTGCGAGTCCTTAGCCCCCGGAAGCCCCGTCCCCCACAGGAGAGCCCCCGCCATGTCCCGGTCCCGACGCAGAGCCCCGCGAGCCGAATCCACGGAGTCCTACGTTCCCCGGTGGCCGATCCTCGCCGGTGCGCTCGCCCTGGTCCTGGTGGTGGGGCTCGGCGGCTACGTTGCAGGTTTGTACGCCGCCGAAGGCGATGCCGACTCCGAGGAGATGACCGTGGTCTCGGGCATCCTCGTCCAGCCCCCGGGTGCCCCCGAGGAGGAACCGGAACCCGAGGAGCCCGAGGAGGAAGAGGAGACCCACCCCGCCGGGCTCGACCCCGAACTGACCTACGTCCTCCAGAACGTGCACGGCGACCGGGTCGCCGACGTCGCCAGCGGCTTCGACCACAACGGTGCCCACATCCACCTGTGGGACCGCCACGACGAGGGCCACCAGCAGTGGCGGTTCGTCCACGTGGAGGACGACTTCTACGAGATCGTCGGGGTGGGCAGCGGCAAACTGCTGGAGATCCCCGCCGACGAGGAGGCCCGCCCCGGTTCGGCGCTGCTCACCCGGACCGGCCAGCACAACCAGCACTGGCGGGTGGTCGAGCTCGGGGAGGGCCACGTCCGCCTGCTCAACCGCGCCACCGGCCAGGCCCTGGAAGGCCAGGGCGGCGGGCCCGACAACGGCACCCTGGTCGCCCAGGGCGAGGATGGCGGCCACGCCCACCAGCAGTGGCGCCTGATCCCACTGGACGCGGAAGCCGCCGTAGAGGACGACGAACCGGAAACGGAGGGGTGACGCCGGGGGGTGACACCCGCCGCCCACGCTGTTAGCCTCGCTCGCGTGTTCTCCCCCTGTGCGTAGAGCGACGCCCCCGACCGCGGCCAGGCCCTGAGCCCCGCGGTCCTTCGGCGTCCACGCACATCCGCGGCGCTGTCCACGCGCGCCGCCCTCCTGACGGAGAACACCCATGCCTTCGCCCGACCGGGCGCCGACCTACCGTGCCGTCCTGCGCGTCACGGGGGTCCCCCGTTTCCTCACCCCCGCCATGCTGGGCCGCCTGTCCTACGGGATGGTCTCGCTCGCCCTGATCCTTGCCGTCGTCCACACCACCGGCTCCTACGCCCGCGTCGGGCTGGTGATGGGTCTGTTCGGCCTCACCGTCGCGGTCCTGTCGCCGCTGCGCGCCTCGCTCATCGACCGCCACGGCCTGCTGCGGGCCCTGCTCCCGATGGCCCTCCTGCACGCGTCGGCCCTGCTGGGTCTGGCCGCCGCCTCCTGGAATCCCGGGGCGCATCTCGGGTCCCTGGTCGCCCTGGCCTCGGTCGCCGGGGCCTGCGCGCCTCCGCTCGGACCGGTCACCCGCAGCGTGTGGAGCTACCTCATCACCGACCGCGAAATCCTCCAGCGGGCCTACAGTCTGGACACCGTCACCGAGGAGCTCATCTTCTTCACCGGGCCGCTGCTCCTGGGCGCCCTGATGTGGGTGTGGCCGCCCTCCGCCGGTCTGGCGCTCGGCGCGGTCCTGGTCGTGTCCGGGACCGTCGGCCTGGTGACCTCGGCCGCCGCCCGCTCCGTGGACGCCGCCCGCACCGGTCCCCGCATCGGGACCGGTTCCGCCACCGAAGCCGCTCCGAAACCTGATCCGGGCGCGGGGCGAACGCGCGGACCGAAGCCGACCGTGGGCTCGGCAGTACTGCTGAACGTCGCCTTCGCCGAGCAGCAGGGCGCGGTCGAGGCCGTGGTCTTGGTGGAGTCCGCCCAGACTGCGGGCAGCGCCCTGGGCGGACTGGCCTACGGTGCCGTCGCCTGGCGGACCGGCACCCGCACCAGGCTGGCGCTGCTCGGGCTGGCACTGGGTGGGGGCGTGGCCGCGGCCGCCCTGGTTCCCGGGGTCCCGGTCCTGGTGGCGCTGCTGTTCGTGGTCGGAGTGTTCGGCGCGCCCCTGCTCACCACCGCTTACCTGCTCGCCGACGAGTCGGTGGCCCCCGGTTACCGGACCCGGGCCGGAAACTGGGTGAATACCGCCTACAACGCGGGTTCGACGGTGGGCGGCGCGGGCGTGGGTCTGTTCCTCACCATCGCCCCGCCGAGCGCGGGCTACCCCCTGATCGGTGCGGTGCTCGTCCTGGTGGCCGTGACCGTACTGCTCACCGCGAGGCGCACCACCACACCCCGGTTCAGGAGGGCAGTACTCAGGACGGCAACAGGAGGGAGCGCACCGTCCGCCACGACGTCTCGTCGGCGGCGTTGAGCAGGCCGACCCGGTCGTCGTCGGGCCGGTAGGGGTCGCCTTCCAGGCGGAGGGCGACCCCGCCCGCCTCACTCAGCAGCAGCCCGCCGGGGGCGTGGTCCCAGGGCAGCGTGCGGTTGAACAGCACGAAGTCCAGCTTGCCCTCGGCCAGCCGGGGATAGTCCACCCCGGCGCAGTACGCGCCCGCGCCCACCTCGGCGAACTCCGGGGTCACCGCGGTCACGTGTTCGCGCTGCCTCGGCGACAGGAATCGGGAGAGCACCGCTCCGCGCATCCGGGCCGGTTCGGCGGGCGCGGATTCGCGGTGCAGGCGGGTCCCGTCGCACCAGGCGCCCGACCCCAGTTCGGCGGTGTAGAGGGTGCCCTCGGTGGGGCGCAGGATCCAGGAGGCGACGGTCCGCCCTTCCCTGACCAGCGCCGCCATGACCGCGAACTCCCGCTCGCCCCGGGTGAAGTTGCGGGTGCCGTCAACAGGGTCGACCAGCCAGGCCGCGGGTTCGTTCCGCAGGGCTCTGACCAGGTCGGGGTCGGCGGCGGTCGCCTCCTCGCCCACCACGGGCACGTCGAGCAGATCCCGCAGGCGCGGACTGATGATGGCCTCGGCCTCGCGGTCGGCGACGGTGACGATCTCCCCGGGTGACTTCTCCGAGACCTCGTCCTCGCGCAGGGTCTGGAAGTGGGGGAGGACCGCGGTGTCGGCGGCCTCGCGGAGGATCTCGGCCACCGCGTCGAAATCGATCGTCATGAACGACAGCGTAGAGACCCGGCCGCCGTGATCAGCGCTCAGGGCAGTAGCAGTGAACGTGCTCTGTCCCATGTCCGCTGGTCCGCGGCGTCCAGCAGGAGTCGTTCGTCCTGGTCAGGCCGGTAGGGGATGCCCTCGGGGCGGAGGCTGAGCCCGCCCGCCTCGCTCAGCAGCAGCCCGCCGGGGGCATGGTCCCAGGGCATGGGTTGGGAGAACAGCATGAAGTCCAGGCCGCCCTCCGCGAGCCGCGGGTAGTCCACCCCCGCGCATCCGGCGCCCCCGCCCAGTTCGGCGAACTCGGCGGCCACGGCCTCCACCCGCTCGCGCTCGGCGGGGGAGAAGAAGCGGCGCTGGACCGCGCCCCGCAGCTCGCTCGTCTTCTCGGGCGCGGGTTCGCGGTGCAGGCGGGTCCCGTCGCGCCAGGCACCCGATCCCAGCTCGGCGGTGTAGACGGTGCCCTCGATCGGGTGCAGGATCCAGGAGGCCACGGCCCGACCTTCGCGGACCAGGGCCGCCATCACCGCGAACGCGGTGCTGCCCCGGGTGAAGTTCTTGGTGCCGTCCACGGGGTCGACCAGCCAGGCCGCGGGTTCGTTCCGCAGGGCTCTGACCAGGTCGGGGTCGGCGGAGGCGGCCTCCTCGCCCACCACGGGCACGTCGAGGAGCTCCCGCAACCGCAGACCGATGAAGGCCTCGGCCTCGCGGTCGGCGACGGTGACGATCTCCCCGGGTGACTTCTCCGAGATCTCGTCCTCCCGCAGGGCTCGGAACCGGGGGAGGACCGCGGTGTCGGCGGCCTCGCGGAGGATCTCGGTTACCGCGTCGATGTCGATCGTCATGACCCACACCCTAGACCTGGGCGGTGACGCCGGATCTGAGCGGTCACCGCGGACCCGGGCGGTCACTCCCAGCGGAACAGGCGGGAAGCCAGGAAACCGCAGACCGCCGTCCACACGGCCAGTACCACGAAGACGCCAGGGCCCGGCAGGGTGCCGTAGGCGAGCACGTCGCGCAGGCCCGAGCTGAGCGCGGTGATCGGCAGGACCGACACCGTCTGCTCCATCGGCCCCGGGAAACTGCTGGTGGGGAACAGGACCCCGCCCAGGCCGAGCATCAGCACGTACACCAGGTTGGCCCCGGCCAGGGTCGCCTCGGCGCGCAGGGTGCCCGCCATCAGCAGCGCCAGCGAACTGAACGCCGCGGTGGCCAGCAGCACCAGCGCGAGCACCGCGAGCACACCGGCCGGCTCCAGCGACGGCGACCAGCCCAGGAAGAGCGCCACCACGCATAGCACCGCGACCTGGATGGCCTGCACCCCCAGCACGGCGAGGGTCTTGGCGGCGAGCAGACCGAACCGAGACAACGGGGTCGCGCCCAGGCGCTTGAGCACCCCGTAACGCCGTTCGAACCCGGTGCCGATGGCCAGGCCGGTGAAGGAGGTGGACATGATCGCCAGGGCCAGGACACCGGGCGTCAGCGCGTCCACGCGTGCGCCCTCGCCCACGTCCAGGACGTTGACGAGGCTGAACCCCACCAGGAGCAGGACGGGGATGACCATGGTGAGCAGGAACTGCTCGCCGTGGCGCAGCATGACCCGCAGTTCCATCCCGGCCTGGGCGGCGACCATGCGCCACATCGGGGCGGCGCCGGGCGCCGGGATGAACAGGCTTGCATCGAGGGCGGGTGTCGGGGTGTCGGTGACGGCCGCGCGGGCCGTCCCGGAGGTGTGCTCGGTCATCAGTCGCGCAGTTCCCGGCCTGTGGTTTCGAGGAAGACGTCTTCGAGGGTACGCCGCCGCACGCGCAGGTCCTCCGCCAGCACACCGGAGGAGGCGCACCAGGCGGTGACGGTGGCCAGGAACTCCGGGCCCAGGGCGTCGGGCTCGTCGGCGGCCACGGCGTACTCGTGCCGCCCGCCCGTGGCGGTGGCCAGTACGCGGCTCCCGGCCGGCAGAGCCGCTTCCAGGGCCTCGGCGTCAAGCGGGACGTCGGTGTTGAAGCGGACCTCGCGGCGGCCCTGGGTGAGTTCGGCGGGGGTGCCCTCGACCACCACGGAACCGCGGTCGATGATGACCACGTGGTCGGCGAGCCGCTCGGCCTCCTCCATGTAGTGCGTGGTCAGGATCACCGCCACGCCAGCCTCGCGCAGGGCCGAGACCAGGTCCCATGCGGCCATGCGCGCCTGCGGGTCCAGTCCGGCGGTGGGCTCGTCGAGGAAGACCAGTTCGGGGCGGCCGATCACGGCGCAGGCCAGGGACAGGCGCTGCTGCTGGCCGCCGGACAGGCGGCGGAAGGGGGTCTGCGCGGCGGAGGCCAGGCCCAGGCGTTCCAGGAGGACGTCGGGGTCGATCGGGCTGGCGTGGAAGGACGCCATCAGCCGGAGCCACTCGGCGGTCCGGGCCCCCGTGGGCACACCACCGGACTGCGGCATGACGCCCACACGGGGCTTGAGTGTGGTGGCGTCGGAGACCGGGTCGAGCCCCAGGACCCGCACCTTTCCGCCGTCCGCGTGGCGGAAGCCCTCGCAGATCTCGATGGTGCTGGTCTTGCCCGCGCCGTTGGGGCCGAGCAGGGCGGTCACCGCGCCGCGGCGCGCGGTGAACGTGAGGCCGGTGACGGCCGTGGTGGCGCCGTAGCGCTTGACCAGGTCGACGACCTCGACGGCGGGTGTGTCCATGGGGCCTGAGTTTACGTGCGCCGCGGTGCCGGGCTTCACCGCCCCGCCTCAAGGCGGACAGCCGTGTTCGTGTGTGGACCGAACGTCCTGATCCGGATGAGGCGGAACACGGGGGTTCTTTTTTCTCCGATGGTGGAAGAATGGTGCGCCGTGTCTGGTTGTGATCGGCTGGTGCACGGTCTCGGGGTGCGCGGTTCCGTTCGGATTCCGGTCCGCCGCGCCCGAGCCGTATCAGTGTTGCCTCCGTGGGTTCCTCCAACGGAATGGCCGAATGGTGGTACGCCCATCCCACTGGCTGAGAACTCGAAAAGGTTCGGGCGGCCGCGAAACGGTTCTCCTGTGTCACATCCGGATGAACTCCCAGGTTAGGCAAGCCTGACCTTCGTGACGAAGCGCATGAATCCGGGTTTGCCATGGTGGACTTATTTACGACACACTGATGTTGTCTAAACCAGGAGCCGATGGACGAACGGGAGGGGATCGCCGTGACTGACGTGTCGAGCGCACCCCGACCCCTGAGCGGGCCCGACCACGGAACCCGTGCCCGCGTCGCCCGCCTCATCCTGGAGAAGGGTCCGATCACCGCGTCCTCCCTGGGAGAGCGGCTCGGACTCACCCCGGCGGCCATCCGCCGCCACCTCGACAACCTGACCAGCGAGGGCATGGTCGAAGCCCGCGACGCACGGCCTACGCACGGCCGCCGTCGCCGGGGTCGCCCCGCCCGCGTCTTCGCCATCACCGAAGCCGGGCGTGACGCCTTCGTCCACGCCTATGACGACCTCGCCTCCAACGCCCTGCGCTTCCTGGCGCAGACCGCTGGTCCCGAGGCCGTCAGTGAATTCGCGCAGAGTCAGGTAGCCGACCTGGAGCGGCGCTACAAGCCCCTGCTGGACGCCGTTCCCCAGGAACAGCGGGTCCGGTTGCTGGCCGAGGCGCTCTCCAACGACGGCTACGCCGCCACCGCGGGCCAGGCGCCCGCACCCGGAGGCGGCGACCAGCTGTGCCAACACCACTGCCCCGTCGCGCACGTGGCCGCCGAGTTCCCGCAACTCTGTGAGGCCGAGATCGAGGCCTTCGCGCGGCTTCTGGGCACCCCGGTGCGCAGGTTGGCCACCATCGCCCACGGCGACGGTGTGTGCACCACGCACGTCACCCCACGGGGGGACGGGGCGAGCGGGGAGGACGGCACCCCCGCGTCCATGAAGGCCATCCGCCAGCGGGCGGGCGGCTCAGTTCACCAAAAGGACGTCTGAGTCCAGGAGGAGTCCGCGCATGACTTCTGTCGCGCACCCCGAGCTCGAAGGGCTCGGAACATACGAGTACGGCTGGGCCGACTCCGACGCCGCTGGGGCCACGGCCCGCCGCGGTATCAACGAAGACGTTGTTCGGGATATCTCGGACAAGAAGAGCGAGCCGGAGTGGATGACCAAGCTCCGCCTCAAGTCGCTGAAGCTCTTCGACAAGAAGCCCATGCCCGACTGGGGCGCGGACCTGTCCAAGATCGACTTCGACAACATCAAGTACTTCGTGCGGTCCACGGAGAAGCAGGCCACCTCCTGGGAGGACCTGCCCGAGGACATCAAGAACACCTACGACCGCCTGGGCATCCCCGAGGCGGAGAAGCAGCGCCTGGTCTCCGGTGTCGCCGCCCAGTACGAGTCCGAGGTCGTCTACCACCAGATCCGTGAGGACCTGGAGGAGCAGGGTGTCATCTTCCTGGACACCGACACGGCTCTCAAGGAGCACCCGGAGATCTTCGAGGAGTACTTCGGCTCCGTCATCCCGGCCGGTGACAACAAGTTCTCCGCGCTGAACACCGCCGTGTGGAGCGGTGGATCCTTCATCTACGTTCCCAAGAACGTGCACGTGGAGATCCCGCTCCAGGCCTACTTCCGGATCAACACCGAGAACATGGGCCAGTTCGAGCGGACGCTGATCATCGTCGACGAGGGCGCCTACGTCCACTACGTCGAAGGTTGCACCGCGCCGATCTACAAGTCGGACTCGCTGCACTCCGCGGTCGTCGAGATCATCGTCAAGAAGAACGCGCGCTGCCGCTACACGACCATCCAGAACTGGTCGAACAACGTCTTCAACCTGGTCACCAAGCGCGCCATCGCTGAAGAGGGCGCGACCATGGAGTGGGTCGACGGCAACATCGGCTCCCAGGTCACCATGAAGTACCCGGCCGTCTACCTGATGGGCGAGCACGCCAAGGGTGAGACCCTGTCCATCGCCTTCGCGGGCGAGGGCCAGCACCAGGACACCGGCGCCAAGATGGTGCACTGCGCGCCCAACACCTCTTCCAAGGTCGTCTCCAAGTCGGTGGCGCGCGGCGGCGGCCGCTCCTCCTACCGCGGCCTGATCCAGGTCCAGGAGGGCGCGCACAGCGCCAAGTCCTCGGTCGAGTGTGACGCGCTGCTGATCGACACGATCAGCCGCTCGGACACCTACCCCTACAACGACCTGCGCGAGGACGACACCGAGCTCGCGCACGAGGCCACCGTCTCCAAGGTCAGCGAGGACCAGCTCTTCTACCTGATGAGCCGGGGGATGGGCGAAGAAGAGGCCATGGCCATGGTCGTTCGAGGTTTTGTGGAGCCCATCGCACGGGAGCTCCCGATGGAGTACGCACTGGAGCTCAACCGTCTGATCGAGCTCCAGATGGAAGGATCGGTGGGATAAGTTGACGACCGCGAACACAGAGCCCAAGGCGCACAGTCACGGGCTGGGGCAGATCCCTGTCTCCAAGCTCGACACGCACGGCTCCAAGGACGTGGACGCCTTCCCCGTGCCCAACGGCCGTGAGGAGGAGTGGCGCTTCACCCCGCTGCGCCGCCTCAAGGGCCTGCACGACTGGAAGGGCACCGCCGACGGTACCGACGAGGTCACCGTGGACGCCCCCGAGGGCGTCACCGTCGAGCAGGTCGGCCGCGGCGACGAGCGCCTGGGCAAGGCGGGCCTTCCCGTCAACCGCGTGATCGCCCAGGCCTACACCTCCTTCGAGCAGGCCACCGTCGTCACCGTGCCGCAGTCGCTGGCCGCCGACAAGGCGATCCGGATCGACCGCAAGGCGCTCGGCGGTACCTCCTTCGAGCAGCTGGTCATCGACGTCAAGCCGCTGGCCGAGGCCACCGTGATCATCAGCAACACCGGCACCGGTGTGCGCGCGGGCAGCCTCGACGTCCACGTCGGTGAGGGCGCCAAGCTCACCCTGGTCAGCCTCCAGGAGTGGGACCACGACGCCGTCGACGTCAGCCAGCACAACGCGCGCATCGGCAAGGACGCCAGCCTGAAGTCGATCGTCATCACCCTGGGCGGTGACGTGGTCCGGCTCTCCCCGCGCGTGTCCTACGAGGAGCGCGGCGGTAACGCCGAGCTGTACGGCCTGTACTTCGCCGGCAAGGGCCAGCACCACGAGCACCGCTCGCTGATCGACCACAACGTGTCCAACACCCGCTCCCGGGTGGACTACAAGGGCGCGCTGAGCGGCAAGGACGCCCGCGCGGTGTGGATCGGTGACGTGATCATCGGCGAGGGCACCACCGGTACGGACTCCTACGAGAACAACCGGAACCTCCAGCTCACCGACGACACCCGCGTGGACTCGGTGCCCAACCTGGAGATCTTCACCGGTGAGGTCGCCGGCGCCGGTCACGCCAGCGCCAGCGGTCGTCTCGACGACATCCACCTCTTCTACCTGCGCTCGCGCGGTATCCCGGAGGAAGAGGCCCGTCGCCTCATCATCCGTGGTTACTTCCTGGACATCGTCAACCGCATCGACGACGAGGAACTGCGCGACCACGTTATGGAGAAGGTCGAGCGGAAACTCGCCACGCATGAGTGAGCAGGGCGGTTGGACCAAGGTCGCCGAGCTCGACGAGATCCCCGAGGAGGGGGTCCTGGGGATCGAGACCGACGACGAGACACCCATCGCGCTGGTGCGCACCGAGGGTGAGGTCTACGCGCTGCGGGACGTGTGCTCGCACGCGGAGGTCCGCCTCTCCGAGGGCGAGGTCGAGGACGGCACCATCGAGTGCTGGCTGCACGGCTCCTGCTTCGACCTGAGCTCGGGGGCGCCGATCAACCCGCCCGCCACCCAGCCGGTCCCCACCTACGACGTGAAGATCGACGGCGACGACGTGCTCGTGTCGCTGGATGAGAAGAATTCCTGAGGCCTGAAATGACGAAGTTCGAAATCCGCGGTCTGCGCGCCGACGTCCTCATCAACGAGGACGAGCGGCAGGAGATCCTCAAGGGCGTTGACCTCACCATCAACTCCGGTGAGACCCACGCCATCATGGGCCCGAACGGCTCCGGCAAGTCCACACTCGCCTACGCGATCGCCGGCCACCCGCGCTACGAGGTCACCGAGGGCGAGGTCCTCCTCGACGGCGAGAACATCCTCGAGATGGAGGTGGACGAGCGGGCCCGCGCCGGCGTCTTCCTCGCCATGCAGTACCCGGTCGAGGTTCCGGGCGTGTCCATGTCCAACTTCCTGCGCAGCTCCGTCAGCGCGGTGCGCGGCGAGGCCCCCAAGCTCCGCCAGTTCTCCAAGGAGCTCCAGGGCGCGATGAAGAACCTGTCCATCGACACGTCCTTCGCCGCCCGCGGCGTCAACGAGGGCTTCTCCGGCGGTGAGAAGAAGCGCCACGAGATCCTCCAGCTGGAGCTGCTCAAGCCGAAGATCGCCGTTCTGGACGAGACCGACTCCGGTCTGGACGTCGACGCGCTCAAGGTCGTCTCCGAGGGCATCAACCGCGCCCAGGAGGCCAACGGCCTCGGCGTCATGCTGATCACGCACTACACCCGCATCCTCAAGTACGTTCAGCCCGACTTCGTGCACGTCTTCTCCGGTGGCCGTATCGCCGAGTCCGGCGGCAAGGAACTGGCCGACGTGCTGGAGGCCGACGGCTACGAGCGGTTCGTGAAGGCGGGCGCGTAACCATGACCCTCCGCGAGCTCGGTCAGCCCGACACTGGCCTGCTCAATGTCGCGGCGATCCGGGAGGACTTCCCGATCCTCTCCCGGACCGTCCGCGACGAGCGTCCGTTGGTGTACCTCGACTCCGGGGCGACCTCGCAGAAACCGCGCCAGGTGCTGGACGCCGAGCGCGAGTTCTACGAACGCCACAACGCGGCGGTGCACCGTGGGGCGCACCAGCTCGCGGAGGAGGCCACCGACGCCTACGAGTCAGCCCGGGAGACCATTGCCCGGTTCATCGGCGCCGACGCCGACGAGGTGGTGTTCACCAAGAACGCCACCGAGGCGGTGAACCTGGTCGCGTACGCGATGAGCAACGCGGCCACGGCCGACGATAAGCTGCGTAGTTTCCAGGTCGGTCCGGGCGACGAGATCGTCGTGACCGAGATGGAGCACCACGCCAACCTCGTGCCCTGGCAGCAGCTGTGCCAGCGTACCGGCGCGACGCTGCGCTGGTTCCCGGTGACCGAAGAGGGCCGACTGGACCTTTCGGGCATCGGGGATCTGGTCAACGAGCGCACCAAGCTGGTGGCCTTCGCGCACCAGTCCAACGTGCTCGGCACCGTGAACCCGGTCGGCGCTATCACCGCCCGGGCCCGCGAGGTCGGCGCGATGGTGCTGCTGGACGCCTGCCAGTCGGTGCCGCACATGCCGGTGGACGTCCGCGAGCTGGACGTCGACTTCCTGGCCTTCTCCGGACACAAGATGCTCGGTCCCAACGGGATCGGCGTGCTCTGGGGGCGCCGGGAGCTGCTGGCCGCCATGCCGCCGTTTATCAGCGGTGGTTCGATGATCGGCGTGGTGCACATGAGCCACTCCACCTGGGCGGACCCGCCGCAGCGCTTCGAGGCCGGGGTACCGATGGCCCCGCAGGCCGTCGGTCTGGCCGCGGCCTGTGACTACCTCTCCGAGGTGGGTATGGACCGGGTCGCCGCGCACGAGCACACGCTCACCGAGTACGCCCTCAAGCACGTGGGCGCGATCGAGGGCGTGCGGATCGTGGGCCCGACCGAGGCCGTGGACCGCGGTGGCGCGGTGTCGTTCGTGGTGGACGACATCCACCCGCACGACCTGGGACAGGTCCTGGACGACAAGGGCGTCGAGGTCCGGGTGGGACACCACTGCGCCTGGCCGCTGCACCGCAAGCTCGGTATCGTCGCGACCACGCGCGCGTCCTTCTACCTCTACAACACGATTGAGGACGTGGACACGCTCGTGGAGGCCATCCGGGCCGCCCAGAGGTTCTTCGGAACTAGGGCCTAGTACGAGGATTCTGCCTGACCATGCAGTTGGACGCGATGTACCAGGAGATCATCCTGGACCACTATCGGAACCCGCACCACAAGGGGCTGCGGGATCCGCACAACGCCGAGGCGCACCACATCAACCCCACCTGTGGGGACGAGGTGACACTCCGGGTCGCGCTGACCCCCGCACCCGGTTCGGAGCTGGACGAGAAGGCCGTCGTCAGCGATGTCTCCTACGAGGGGATGGGCTGCTCGATCAGCCAAGCCAGCACCTCGGTGCTCACCGACCTCCTGATCGGGAAGTCGGTGGCCGAGGGTATGCAGACCCTGGACGCGTTCACCGAGTTGATGCAGTCCAAGGGCAAGGGCGAGCCGGACGAGGACGTGCTGGAGGACGCCGTGGCGTTCGTCGGCGTGTCCAAGTACCCGGCTCGGATCAAGTGCGCCCTGCTGGGGTGGATGGCCTGGAAGGACGCGGTGTCGCAGTCCTTGGAGAAGGAAGGCGCCTGAATGAGTGACAACGAGACCACGACGACCGACGAGAAGGCCGAGAGCGTCGAGTCCGCCGAGACCGTCGACAAGGCCGCGGCCGCCCCGCTCACCCCTGAGCAGGAGGCGCTGGCCGAGGAGATCGGCGAGGCCCTCAAGGACGTGATCGACCCCGAGCTCGGCGTGAACATCGTCGACCTGGGTCTGCTCTACGGGGTGAGTCACGACGACACGTCGATCACCCTGGACATGACCCTGACCAGCGCGGCCTGCCCGCTGACCGACGTGATCGAGGACCAGACCAACAGCGCTCTGGACGAGTTCGAGCGCGAGGTCAAGATCAACTGGGTCTGGATGCCGCCGTGGGGTCCGGACAAGATCACCGACGACGGTCGGGACCAGCTGCGCATGCTGGGCTTCAACGTCTGACCTGATCAGCGTAGACAAGGGCCGGGCTCCGGGTATCTCCCGGGGCCCGGCCCTCGTTGTCGGCCTCCGGGGCGGCCGGGGAGGCAATCTCAGAGGGAGGGTTCCTCGACGACCTTCCAGTGCACGGCGCTGACCCCGGGCTCCAGGCTCAGTCTGCTGATGGCCTGCTCCAGCACCGCGTCCTGCCGGCCGGTCGAGGTCAGGTCGGCCTGGACGGTGACCATGTGCCGGTCCTCCTCCAGATGGCGGCTATCCAGGGAACGCAGGACGAATCCGCTTCCCGACAGGGCCTGGAGCAGCAGGGCCCGTACGTGCGCCTCCTGATCGTCCCGGCACACCACTCGCAGCCGGTATCCGGTCAGGACTTCGCTGGTGGCGTCGGCTGGACGGCTCTCCAGCCTGCGTGCGATCGGGCGGAGGATCACGTTGGCGGCCACCACCGCCAGCGCCCCCATCAACGCGCCCAGGTAGACGCCGCTTCCCGCCAGTACTCCGACCGCCGCAGCGCACCAGATCGTGGCCGCGGTGTTGATACCGCGTACGTTGATCCCGTCGCGCAGGATCACGCCCGCACCCAGGAATCCGATTCCCGAGACGACCTGGGCCGCGATGCGTGTCGGGCTGACCTCGTCGACCGTGTTGACCGCGAGCAGTACGAACAGGGCTGATCCGACAGCCACCAGCGCGTTGGTGCGCAGCCCGGCCATCCGTGCGCGCCACTGCCTCTCGACTCCGACCAGGGCGCCCAGCATGAAGGCGCACCCCAGCCTGAGGGCGAACTCCCACCATTCCAGCATTTACCCCACCCCCAACAGGAGTCCGGCGAGCCCGAAGTAGACGGCCAGCCCGGTGAAGTCCTTGATCGTGGTGATGAAGGGGTCAGCCCCGGGAGCGTGGTCCAGTCCGAGCTTGAGCATCAGCCACGGTAGGGCGAAACCCAGGAACGTCGCCAGGGTGACCGAGGTGAACAGTGAGAGGCCAACGGCCACGCCGAGCATGGGGATGTCGTTGGGTGCCCCTTGCCAGAAGTAGGCGGCGGCGCCTCCGATGCAGGCGATGATCACGGCCATCACCAAACCCACGCGTACCTCGCGGAAGAGCTGCCTACCGAACCGGGACGGGTCGATGTGGCCCAGGGCCAGGCCGCGCGCGAAAATCGTCGTGGACTGGGTTCCGACGTTGCCGCCCATGTCCATGATCAGGGGCACGAAGATCGCTACCGCCACGACGGCGGCGAGCACGTCCTCGAACTGCTCAATCAGTCCGCCGACCGCGAGTCCTCCGACCAGGGTGACCATGAGGAAAGCGATCCGCACCCGCACGGGGTAGAGGATGTTTCCGCTGGTGAGCCGTTCGCTGCGCAGCAGTTCCTTGGCGTGTGCGGGGTCGCCCATCCCGGCCTTGCGGTACATCACCTCGGAGGTGTCGTCGTCCAGGGCGTCCATCGCGTCGTCGAAGGTCAGCGCGCCGACCAGTCGCTTTTCTGAGTCCAGGACCGGCAGCGCGCCCAGGTCCCGGCGCTGGAGCAGGCGGGCGGCGTCTGCGGCCTCCTCCGTGGTAGCCACCGACACCTCGGCGAGGCGGGCCAGGGGACCCACTTCGGCGTAGGGGTCGGCCTGAACCAGTTCGGCCACGCTGACCAGCCCCACGTAACGTCGGTCCGCGGTGGTGACGAAGACGGTGGTGACGTCTTCGGGCCCGAGCCGGGAGCGGCGGATCAGCCCCAGGGTTTCGTTGACCAGGGAGTACGGGCGCACGGCCAGGTAGGAGGGGTTGGCCATTCGGCCCGCGCTGCCCTCGGGGTAGGCCAGCAGCACACCGACACGTGCGCGGTCGGCGGAGGTCATCGAGGCCAGCAGGCGGCGGGCCACCGCCGCCGGGGCCTCGCCCAGCAGGCGGGCCTGGTCGTCCACGTCCAGTTCGGCCAGGGTTGTGGCGGCCTCGGAGTCGGTCATGGCCTGGAGCAGGCGGACCTGCTCGTCCTCGCCCAGCAGGTCGAAGACCTCCATGGCCCGGTTCTTGTCCAGGAGCCGGAAACAGAGAACGTGTTCGGTGGGGGGCAGCAGGCGGAGCATGACCACGACCTCGTCAGGGGTCAGATCGGCCAGGACCTCCTTAGCCCTGGTGAGTTCGCGCTTGCGCAGGCGTTCGGTGAGCATGGTGTGCACGGGGTTGTTCCCTTCGGGTGCGGGCACACCGGCCCACCCGAAGGGCACGTCAGGGCAGCGCCGCCGCGTCTGTCGCGCAGGGCGTGGAGTACGTGATGTGTTCGGGTGAGGGTGTGCGCCGGATGGTTGCCGCCGGGGGTGTGGATCGGCCACGGAGGCGCTGCCCGGTACTGTGCCCGGGCTCGGAATCGCCGCTGGTGGAGTCAGGTTCTCGACCTGGCATCGCTCTCACCTCCCTCACGGTTGTCCGTACACACGAAAAAGACCTCCCGACGGGGAGGCCTGGAAAGCTCACGCGAGGACACCGGAGCACGGGTCTCCGGTGCGTTCCCTACGTCGAGTTTCAGCACTGCGTGCCTAGGGGCCACCGGGGGCGGTCCCGGTCCGCGTTAGGTCAAGCCTTGATTCGGCAGGACCAGTTGACCCATTGGGGTCTCTCGACCTTTTTGGGCAGCGGACGCATACGCACGCAGGAGCCTCACCTAACGGGACACCTGCTGTTGATGCGCCCTGAAGCTAACCGACTTTCCGGGAAAAGTCCAATGCGCTCCGGGTTCCACGACGACACCGCGCCTGTCTCGGGCCGCATGCTCCAGGACCTCCTTGCCCGTCCTCAGTGCTGGTGCTGGTCGAGTCCGGCCATCTCCTGGACCTCGTGGGCGACGTCGTGCGGGGTGCGGGCGGTTCTGCGGAAGGGGATGCGGACGTCGTGGTCGCCGTCGGGGCCCTCCAGGCGCAGACGCAGGCCGTGGCGGTCCACGCCGAGCGGGCGGGGGCGGCCCGGGGGCAGCTGGGTGCCGCAGCGGGTGACCAGGGCCCACAGGACGTCGGGGTGGTCGTCCTCCAGGTGGCGCAGCCAAGGGCCCTCCCATCGGCCGAAGGGGTCGGCGGCGGCATCGGTGAACTCCTCCGGGTGCAGCAGGTGGCAGCCCTCCTGGTCGGAGTGGACCACCAGGTGGGGGGTCATGACGACCATCGTGCGGCCGTGGCCCAGGTCCAGCAGGCGTTCGTCGGCGTCGTCGGCCAGGACCGAGAGCGCCCGGTTGCGAGCCTCGGAGAGCGGGGGGACGGTCAGGTCACCGCTGATCCACAGCAGGGAGCGGGTCGGGTCGCGCAGGTCCACTGGGGCGGTGTCGGTGAACTCGACGGTGGCCTCCAGGCTGCCCTCGCCGATCTCGGCCAGGACGCGGTGCTGGTCGGGGACCAACAGCGTGACCTCGCCCTCGAAGGTGGTGTGGCAGACGGCCCCGGTCAGGTGCAGGAAGACCTCGGCGCTGGTCACCGTGGCCGGGTTGGGGCGGGAGAGCACGGAGCGCGCCCGTTCGGCAGGGGAGGGCGTGAGGGAGTTCGGGTACGGCAGCAGGAGGACCACCTCAATCTATTAGGTAAGCCTAACCTACATCTTTCCGTTCGTATTCGGTACCCCCGACCTCCCCGGAGCGGCTCCCGAGCGCTCGAATGGACCTTCCCCCAGGGGGAAGCCGCAGACTGAGGCCATGATGAACATCGGAGAGTTCTCCTGGCTCACGGGGCTGAGCACCAAGGCCCTCAGGGCGTACGACGAGCGCGGACTGCTGCGGCCCCGCGCCACCGACCCCTGGACCGGCTACCGCCGTTACACGGCCGACCAGCTGTCCTCGGCGGTGCTGATCCGTGCCGCGCGGGAGGCCGGGATGCCCCTGGCCGAGATCCACTGCCTCCTGGAAGGCCAGGAACAGGCGCGGACGACACTCGACCGATTCCGCTCCGCGGTGGCCGCCCGGCGGGAACGCCAGGACGCCGCGCTGGAGGGCCTGGCGGCACTCCTCGCGGAGGAGGTCCGAGCACAGGCCGTCAAGGAGCGGTCCGCGCCCGAGCAGCACTGGGCGGGCATCGTGCTCCGGGTCGGTCAGGACGAGGAGAAGGACGGGGAACGCGCCGACGAGGCCTTCACCGCTCTCGGGTCGTCGCTCATTGCCGAGGGGGCGGAGCTCTCCGGGCCCTTCTGGTCGTCGGTCCGGGGCGCCGGGGAGGACGGGACTGCCGAACTCCTGTGCTGCGCGCCGGTCCCGGGCCCCCTTCCGGCGGACTGGGGGCTCCCGGGGTGGCGGACCGAGACCGGTCTGCTGACCGAACGCACCGAGCTGGTGGTGCGCTGGAGCCACGACGCCCCGATCCCGGCGGTCGAGGGCGCAGTCCACCCGGCGGTGCTCATGATCCTGGCTGAGGCCGAACGCCGGGGCGCCGCGGTGAGCCCGGCCCAGCTGCGGCAGATCCCGCTCTTCGAGGACGGAAAACCGGTGGGTGTGGCCGTCACCCTGCCGCTCTCCCCGGCTGACTCGTCGGCCGCCTCAGCCGCTCACCCGGGCTGATCCGGGACGGGAAACCGCGAAGGGGACCACGACCGGAACGTGTCCGGTGAGGTCCCCTCCGTACGAGCGGCGAAGCGGTGAACTCAGTGCGTGGCGAACATGGCCGAGCGCAGTTCCCCCGCGATGTCGTCGTCCCCGCGCAGGGACAGGGCATCCAGCAAGGCCTGGGGATCAGCCAGGGACTCGTCGCCGTTGTCGGTGATGCGCCGGGACAGGATTCGCAGTGCCTCGTCCGGGGCGGCCGGGGCGGTGTAGCCGATCAGGTGCAGGGCACGGGCGGCCGGCGGGTGCCCGCTGAGGTCGCCCGCGGGCAGCTTGCGGGCGTCCAGGCGGTCACCGGAGACCGTGATGAACATACGGTCGCCGGGCTGAGCGGCCTGGCGGCGCAGCAGCGGCCGCAGGGAGTCGAAGGCGGGCTGGTCACGCCAGACCAGGACCAGCAGGTCCGCGCCGGGAGCTGTCAGACACAGCAGCCGGCCGGGCTGGAGGCCCAGGTGGGTGGCGTAGCCGGTGGGCACGGCCACCGGTGCGCCGTTGAGGTGGTCGGCGGTGATGTCGATGCGGTGCCACCAGCGCCCGTCCGGGGCGCGGAAGCAGCGGGCCGACAGGGCCGGGTCGCTCGCTCCGGGACGGGCCTGGGCCGCGTGGGCCATGGCCGGAACCGGGGACTGAGCCATCGGAGCGTGGGCGTGGCCGGGCGGGAAGGCGCCCTGGCCGGGGCCGGGTCTTTGCTGGTGCCCCTGCGGTTCGAGGCCGGGTGCAGCGGGCTCCACGGGTGCGGGGCCCTGCGCATCGAGGCGTCTGCGGATCGGCAGCCCGTTCTCGGTGGTGGCACCACCGGACTCCTCGGGGGAGTGGCCGCCGCTGGGCGCCTCCATAGGCACCGAGGTGTCCACGTACACGTGCCCGTCGCGCAGGCTCACACCGGGGGTGCTCAGCAGCCAGGCGCGCAGCTCCTGCTGGCGGATCCCGATCCGGCTCAGCCGCAGGCCTGCCTCGGTGAGGTTGGGGGCGTCGCCGAGCAGCTCACGGGTCTGCCAGCGCAGTCGGTTGGGGTCGTCGGCGATGAGCCAGCCGTTGTGCATGCGCCGGTCGGTGAACAGGGTGATGATCACGCGCCACAGGGGGGTGTGCAGCGTGGGCACCTCCACCGGATGGTCCGGGTGTGCGTTGATGAGGCGGTCGATGGTGGTCGCCGAACCGAGCTGCTCGGACAGTTCCCGCAGGTGCTTGGTGACGGCGGCACCTTCCGGGGAGCCCAGCCAGCGCAGCAGGCGTTCCTCCACCTTGCGCTGGGCGCTGCGGATCTCGGTCACGTCCACCGCGATCTGCTCGGAGAGCACGCGGATGCTGATCGGATCGGTGGCGAAGAGTCGCTCGGCGGCCACCGTTCGCTCCAGGTCGGGCCAGGAACGGAACATCTCCTCGACCTGGTCCACCAGCGGGTGCTGGCCCAGGACCGGCGCGGGGCGCTCCTCCACCTGTTCCGGGGCGGGCGCCTTGGTCCGTTTGAAGCTGGGGCGGCGCAGAGTGCGGCCGGGGCCCAGGAGCGAGCTGCGGAACTGCGAGCGCAGGTCGCCCACGTCACCGGATGCGGCGCTTTGTGCCTGGTCGTTCACGGTGTCGGTGCCCAGGGCCGTGCCCGGGAGCATCGCCGCGGAGCTGACCATGCCGCCGACCGCCGCGGGGGCCTCGGCCATGGGCGCGGCGGCGTGCGCGCCGTGTTGTTGCTCGGCCGAGGCCGGATCCTGCTCCCGCTGGGCGCGCAGGGCCCGCAGGGTTCGGATCGCGCGGGTGGCCGGGGTCTGCGGCGGGTTCGTGCCGTCCTCGGCAGGTTCGGCGAGGTCGTGTGACCCGCTCGCCCCGGTCGCGGAGTTCAGGTAGTCCAGCGCGTTGCGGACGTGCTCGGGCGCGGACTCGGGGAGCCAGTGCGCGATGGTGCGCACGGCCTCGGTCATCAGCGCGGGGGAGGGGGTGGGTCCGGAGGGCAGCTCACCGCAGGGCTGTAGGGCGCGCCAGGCGACCGTGCTGACGATGTCGAGGACACCGCAGTTCGGCAGGCGCCAGCTGTGCATCTCCTGGGGGCTGGCCGAGATCAGGCGATCCCAGTCCCCAGCGGTGGCGACCACCGCGCCGCGGACTGGTTCGGCCAGGTCGGCACAGTCCACCGGCTGGGTGCGCAGGCTCGGCAGGAACTCGGAAAGGGCGATGTGCCCCCACTGTTCCACCGCGAGTCTGGCCAGACCGTTCGCCAGCCAGGGCGGTCCGGCGATGTCGAGGACACGGGCGACGGGCAGCGAGTGCCACCAGCCGTCGATCAGACGGTCATGGTGGAGCAGGGGTGCCACGTCCGGCGACCTCGACCACCGCAGCGCGGGTGCGAGGTCGACGAGGCAGATCGGAGAGACGGCGTTCATCCGCTGGGGACCTCGACCTCCTGGTGTCTGCACGTGAATTGGGGAGGAACCGCACGGGCCTTCGGTTCGATGCACCACAGTACGCGCCCTTGACCCGGAGGAGGACAGGTCTTGAACCGACTCGGCTGATTCGTGTGGGGGCACGGCGGGCCGAGGGGCAGGGGTGCCGTGAGCACTTCCCCGAGATCGTACGTGCCCCGGGCCCACATGGGTAGTCCCAGGCCCCCGGTCCGTCGATACCTGGGGGTGACCTCACCGTGTGATCACCGTGACGGAGGAGATCTACGTCAAAAAAACGGTCAAGAGTTGTGATCTACCTCATAGTAGACTTCTGGCTCATGAGACCCGTGCCGGGCGTTGTTCTGTCGGTGCCTCCCGCGGCACGCACCGCCGCCGTTCCGGCGCGGTTCGTGACGAGGGCTCCGGTGAGGAGGACGGCCGGAGAGCTCCGACATACACAAGCCCGGCGCGCTGACGTCGGTCGCGGGTATGCTGGATGGGCACTGTCCTCGCCCGAGCGACCCTCGTCCGGGCGGCCGCCGCGCGGCCGACCCCGGGGCCGACGGTGCTCGGACATTCGGGCCAGCGAACTCCGCGACCCGCCAAGACTTCCGTTCCCGCGCACCCCGGCGCTGCGCAGGCGTGGGACGGTCGATCCGGATGATTGGTTGACGTGACAGACCTTGAGATGAATCCCCCCGCTGCCGCGCCCGTGGGCAGACCGGAGCTGATCCGGTCCTACGTGGCGATCGGTGACAGCATCACCGAGGGGATGGAGGACGACAGCGGCCCCGGCGGCGAGTACCGGGGATTCGCGGACCGTCTCGCGGACCATCTGGGCACGCTCTCCCCGGACTTCCGCTATGCCAACCTCGGCGTGCGCGGACGCCGGATGAAGCACATCTTCGGCGAGCAGCTCGAACAGACCCTCGCCTGGAAGCCCGACCTGGTGACCGTCCTCGGTGGCGGCAACGACGTCCTGCGCCCCGGGGGCGACCTCGACGAGCTGGCCGAGACCTTCGAGTGGGGCGTGCGGCAGCTGCGCGACGCCGGTATCCGGGTCGTGATCCTGGCCGGGCACGACACCGGGTGGATCCCCGTGCTGCGTCTGTACCGGGGACGCATCGCGGTGTTCAGCATGCACATGCGGGCCGTGGCCGAACGCACCGGAACCGAGATCGTCGACCTGTGGGCGCTCAACGCCCTCAACGACCCCCGGGCCTGGAGCGACGACCGGCTGCACCCCAACGGTGCCGGGCACCAGATCGTCGCGGCCCGGGTCGCCGACCTGCTCGGTCACCCGATGGGCCCGCCCGAGATCTGGGCCGACCCGTGGGCCACCCCGCCCCAGCAGCTGCCCCGGATCCTGCGCCGCCGCGAAGGCCGCCGCTGGGCCCGCCAGTACCTCGTCCCGTGGCTGCGCCGCCGGGCGATGGGCCGCTCCTCCGGTGACGGTCGCCAGGCCCGGCGCCCCGTGCTGGACTACCTCCATGACGAGGAGACTCGGGAGCAGCTCCGCAAGCAGCTGCGCGAGGTCGGCGCGGACACGCACTACAACGACTATTCCGCGGACGACACGCCCCCGACCAGCAGTCCTTCGGGCACCAAGGGCCCCGAGCCCCTGCGCTGACCGGCTCGCCGCGAACGCGAACGCGAACGCCGCGAGGGCCCCGCACCTGACATCCGGATGTCGTTGGTTAACTCCGGTGTGGGGGCTGGGTGGGGCCTGTGTGCGGCCTGGGGTTCTGTCTGGGGTTCGGGTTGGGGTTCCCCCGTTTCCCGCCGCTTGATGGTTGCCGTCTTCGCTACGCGCGTCAAGGTCGTCGCGTCGAGGGCTTCGCCCGCAGGGCGCTCCACCTTGACCCGCTTCGCTGCGACGGCGGTGGGCGGCTATCGGGAAACGGGGGAGGAGTGGTCCGGGGTGGCCAACGGGCCCCAAAGGGGCCCAACAGCAACAGCAACAGCAACTACCCCGGCCTTCGGCCGGTGCCTTCCCCAGGCCTGCGTGGACCGGTTGCCCGTGTCACGGCCGGTCAAGGTCAGCGACGAAAAGCGTCAGCGCGGGCCCCGATTTCCCAGGTCTGCGGGGACCGGGTCGCGTGTCGCGGCTGGTCACCCGTGCCAGCGAACACCATCAGCGACCCCCCACGCCCCCGGGCACGGTTTCGGCCCCCTTTTCAAAGATGATCTTGCTACCAGAAGCAAGTTCGGCGCTGATTTCGCTTCTGGTAGCAAGATCATCGGGGGTGAGGGGGTTTCGGAAGCAGCGGACAACCCCCAGGTGCGGGTTACGGACACCCTGGCTTGCCCAGCGCCAACACCACAGCGCTGAACCCAACCCTCACCGCCGGGTGTCCGATGGCACGCGTGACCGGCCGCGACACGAAGCCCGTTGCCCACCGAGCTGGGGAGTCTGTTGCCTTCGCTGCCGCTTTTCCGTCCGGGCGAGTGACCGGCCGCGACACGCCCCGCCGGTCCGCGCAGGCCTGGGGAGACCGGGGCCTTCGCTGCCGCTTGTCCGTCGCCGACCTTGACCGGCCGTGACACGGGCAACCGGTCCACGCAGGCCTGGGGAAGGCACCGGCCGAAGGCCGGGGTAGTTGCTGTTGGGCCCCTTTGGGGGCCCGTCTGCCACCCCGGACCACTCCTCCCCCATTTCCCGACAGCCGCCCACCGCCGTCGCAGCGAAGCGGGTCAAGGTGGAGCGCCCTGCGGGCGAAGCCCTCGACGCGACGACCTTGACGCGCGCAGCGCAGACGGCAACCATCAAGCGGCGGGAAACGGGGGAACCCCAACCCGAACCGCAACTCCAGGCCCCGCCCCGGATGCTCTACCCGAGCCCGAGCCCGAGCCCGAGCCTGCCACAGAGAAGCCTCTCCATATCAGCCTCTCCGCTTCTCCGGGCCTCAGCGCTGCGGATTCGCCAACAGCATCCGATCCATCCGGTGCGGGGCCCTCGTCGTTTTCATGGGCCTGGGCGGAGACCGTGGCTCACTGCCGGGACAGGGACTGGATGAGATCGCTGACGTGCACGATCCCCATGCACTGGCCGTACGGGTTGGTCACGATCAGGTCATCGTAGACGCGTTCGCGGTCCTGCCCGGCCACCCGTAGCGCCGCGATGGCCGACATCCACGCCGGAACCGTCCGGGGTGACTCCGACAGCCGCAGCGCCGGGCGCTTGGCGTGCAGCGCGTGCCCGTAGCGGCCGGTCACCGAAAGCAGGAACCGGGTCCGGTCGATGACTCCTATCGGCCGTTCCCGGTGGTCGATGAGGACCACGCTGTTGAGCGCGGTGTCCCCGGTGAAGGCCTCCATAACGTGCTCGCCGGTGGACTCGGCGTCGAAGTCCAGCGGCGGCACCATGAACTCGGTGACCCGGGGGCCGGAGTCGGTGTCGTCCAGGGACGTGGCCGCCGGTTCGGGTACCGGCGTGATCTTCTCCCCGGGCTTCCAGGTGTGTTCGGTGAAGAACGCCCCGCTGCCCAGACGCACCCCGCACTCACGCAGCCGGACGATCTCCTCGGCCCGCGACACCCCTGCCGCCATCGCGTACACGCCGCTGCTGCGCCCGATCCGGGCCAGCCCTTCCACGATCCCGCCATGTCGCTGGTCGCTGTCGACCCCCTTCACCAGGGCCGGGTCCAACCGGATCAGGAAGGGCGTGGCCTCAACGACCAGGTCCGGCCGGGCCATCGCGGTACCGAAGCCGCACCGGAAGCCCAGTGCCCGCAGGTTGGCGACCCCGGCCAGCACGGTGGCTCTGGGCAGCTCCACCAGGTCGGGGGTGAACATCAGGGTGACGTCGCGAGGGCGCCGACCGGCTCGGCGCAGTCCGCTCTCGACCAGCGCGGCCAGGTCCGCCCCGTCGACGAGTACGGACGAGGGCAGCGGCAGCACCAACGGCAGCAGGCTCTCGGCGCCGAACCCGGCACGTACCAAGGAGGCGAGCCATTCGGCGACGAGCACGGCCGTGCGGCCGCTTCCGTCCGGCAGCCCCAGGCCCTCGGGGACGGGGGAGACGACCTCCACGGCCACGACGGCACCGGAGTCCAGGTCCACGACGGGGCGGAAGGAAGGGCCCCGCTGTTTGCGCGGCCCGTCCTCGACGGCGCCGGGGGCCGGGTGGGTGTGTGAGGGAGGAAGGGTGGACACGGCACCCATGGTGACGCGTGGGCCCACGGAGCTGAAGCCCCGTGCGCGGCTGTTCAACCGTTGTTGAGCCGCGGGCCGCCGGACGTTCACAAGCCCACAACGGCCATTACGCATACGACAGTGGGCGTCACCGTGCGGTGACGCCCACTGCGATGGAACCGGTGCTGCCCGTGCGCGGCTCAGGTGAAACTCAGGCAGGCCCGGCGGACTCGCCCTAGGCGCGGCGGAAGGCCACGGCGATGTTGTGGCCGCCGAACCCGAAGGACTCGTTGATGGCGGCGACGTCTCCGGCGGGCATCTCCCGGGGCTTGTCGCGGACGATGTCCACGGCCACCTCGGGGTCGAGCTCGGAGATGTTGATGGTCGGCGGGATCAGGCCCTCGTGCAGGGCCAGGATCGTCGCGATCGACTCCACCGCGCCCGCGCCGCCCAGCAGGTGGCCGGTCATGGACTTGGTGGAGGTCACCGCGACCCGGTCCGCGGCGGAGTCGCCCAGGGCCGAGCGGATCGCCCGGGTCTCCCCGACGTCCCCGGCCGGGGTGGACGTGGCGTGCGCGTTGACGTGCACGATGTCACTGGGCTTGAGTTCGGCATCGGCCAGCGCCTGCTTGATGGCGCGGGCTTGTCCGGCGCCCTCCGGGTCGGGCATCACGATGTCGTGGGCGTCGTCCGTGTAACCCACACCGCAGGCGTGGGCGTACACGCGCGCACCGCGCTTGGCGGCGTGCTCGGCCGACTCCAGGACGAGGATGCCCGCGCCCTCACCCATGACGAAGCCGTCGCGGTCCTTGTCCCAGGGACGGGACGCGGTCTGCGGGTCGTCGTTACGGGTGGACAGGGCGCGCATGGACGCGAAGGACGCGATGTTGAGCGGGTGGATCGCGGCTTCGGTGCCGCCCGCGATCACCACGTCGGCCCGCCCGGCGCGGATCATGTCCACACCGTTGGCGATGGCCTCGGCGCTGGAGGCACAGGCGCTGACCGGGGCGTGGGCTCCGGCGCGGGCGGTGAACTCCAGGGCCACGGCCGCGGCCGGGCTGTTGGGCATGAGCATGGGCACGGTGAACGGGGAGACCCGCTTCCAGCCCTTCTCACGGAAGGTGTCGTACTGCTCCAGGATGGTGAGGATGCCACCGATCCCGCTGGAGACCACCACTCCGAGGCGCAGGGGGTCGATCTCGGGGGTGCCCGCGTCGGTCCATGCCTCCTGGGCGGCGATGAGGGCGAACTGCTGGGTCCGGTCGAGACGGCGCAGCCGGGGGCGCGGGAGCTTCTCGGAGGGCTCCTGCGCGATCTGCCCGGCGAAGTGCACCGGAAGCTTCTCGTGCCAGTCCTCCGGCAGCATGCTGATCCCGGAGCGGCCGTCGAGGAGCGCGGACCATGTGGTCGCGACGTCACCCCCGAGGGGGGTGGTGGCGCCGAGGCCGGTGACGACGACATCGGTCTTGGACATGATCCGATCGCCCTTCTCGTGGGTCGTTCCCGGCGGTCATGTGCCGGGAGGCGTGGCGGATGGTTGGTGCGGGTGTCCGTGGTGGGGGCGGGCGGGCCGCCGCGACCTGGTGGGTCGGCGACGGCCCGGAGGCGCTACTTCTGGATGAAGTTGATGACGTCCTGGACCGTCTTGAGGTCCTTGAGCTGGTCGTCGGGGATCTCCACGCCGAACTTGTCCTGCGCGGCGACGGCGATCTCCACCATGGACAGCGAGTCGATGTCCAGGTCGTCCACGAAGCTCTTCTCGGGCGTGACATCGGCGGGCTCGGTGCCGACGATCTCTTCGACGATCTCGCCGAGGCCGGCCAGGATTTCCTGCTCGCTGAGGGCCATGTCTAGTTTCTCCTTGCTTGACGTGTGTGGTGTCGGGAAACGCTTCCGTGTGCGAAGTGCCCGGGCCTTGACGGAATTCGGATCAGGGGATGCGGATCACCTGTGCGGCGTAGACCAAGCCCGCACCGAATCCCAGGGTGAGCACGGTGCTCCCCGACGGCAGTTCCCCGCGCTCGACCATGCGCGAGAGCGCGAGAGGGATCGAGGCGGAAGAGGTGTTGCCCGCGGTGACGATATCGCGCGCCACAAGCGCTTGGGGCGCCCCCAGCTTGCGCGCGATGGACTCGACGATCCGCAGGTTGGCCTGGTGGGGCACGAAGGCGGTGAGCTCGGAGGGCTCGACGCCGGCCCTCTCCAGGGCTTCCAGGGCCACCTTGTACAGCTCGGTGGTGGTCCACCGGAAGACGGCCTGGCCCTCCTGGTAGAGGTACTTGCCCTCACGGAGGTAAATCTTGTCGGCACGCTCGCCCGAGGAGCCCCACACTACCGGGCCGATCCCGTGGTCCTCGGCGGCCGAGACGACCGCGGCACCGGCGCCGTCGGCGAAGATCACGCAGGTGGAACGGTCTTCCCAGTCCACGTAGTCGCTGAGCTTCTCCGAGCCGATCACCAGGACGTTGCGCGCGCTGCCGACCCGGACCGAGTCCGAGGCCAGGTTGAGGGCGTAGACGAACCCCGCGCAAGCGGCGTTGACGTCGAAGGCGCCCGGGGCGGCGATGCCGAGCTTGGCGGCCACAGTGGCCGCGGTGTTGGGGATCTGGTCCTGCACGGTGCAGGTCGCCACGATCACCAGGTCGATGTCCTCGGGTGAGAGCCCACCAGCGGCCAAGGCCTTGCCGCCCGCCGCCACGGCCATGCTCGCCACGGTGTCCTCGGGGCCCGCGATGCGACGCTCCTGGATGCCCACGCGGCTCTGGATCCACTCGTCGGTGGTGTCGACGCGGGACTCCAGGTCGGCGTTGGTCACGACCCGCGACGGCTGGTACTCGCCGAAGGAGCGGATCGCGGCGCCGCCGGGGGCGCTCGGGACGTTGAACATGGTCAGCCTTCCTGCTGGACGCTCGCGGAGGGGGTGGTCCCCGCGTGCTCCTTGATGAGGGCGCCTGCGCGCTCGAGGTCGTCGGGGGTCTTCACCGCGAGGAGCTCGATACCGCGCAGGGCGCGCTTGGCGAGGCCGGTGAGGGTACCCGCGGGGGTCAGCTCGATGAGCGCGGTCACCCCGAGGTCGGCGAGCGTCTGCGTGCAGGCGTCCCAACGGACCGGAGAGGAGATCTGGGCGACCAGGCGCTCCAGGTACTCCGAGCCGCTCTCGACCACGGCGCCGTCGGCGTTGGACAGTAGGCGCACGCTGGGATCGGTGGTGCTCAGCCCCTGGGCGGCCGTGCGCACCCGCTCCACGGCCGGGGCCATGTGCTCGGTGTGGAAGGCGCCCGCCACGGACAAGGGGCGAAGGCGGGCCCGCTCGGGCGGGTTCTCAGCGAACGCGGCCAGCTGGGCGGTGGTGCCCGCGGCCACGATCTGCCCGGAGCCGTTGTCGTTGGCGGGGGTCAGCCCGGCGACCTCGATGGCGGCCAGGACGTCCTCGCGCTTGCCGCCCAGGACCGCGGTCATGCCGGTCTCGCTGCGGGCGGCGGCGTCGGCCATCCCGCGGCCGCGCTCGGCGACCAGCGCCAGCGCGTCCTTGGGGGAGAGCACACCGGCGATCGCGGCGGCGGTGAACTCGCCGACGCTGTGCCCCGCGGTGGCGTCCACCAGCGTGGGGGAGGCGGGCAGCGGGGACTCGGGCGCGGACAGCGGGCCGAGCACGGCTGAGGCCGCGGCCAGGCCGGCGCTGACCAGCAAAGGCTGGGCGACGGCGGTGTCACGGATCTCATCCGCGTCCGCGGTGGTGCCGTAGCGCACGAGGTCGAGACCGGTCACCTCGGACCACGCGGCGAACGTGTCGGCCATGCCGGGGAGTTCGAGCCACGGGGAGAGGAAACCGGGAACCTGGGCGCCTTGGCCGGGAGCAACGATTACAAGCACGACATCTACCTTGCCCTGTAGGAGATCACCAGTTGGATAGGGAGAGACACGAAGTTAGCGGGGTACCGTTTGTAGGTACTCCACAAAACGCTGTCCGTGGTGTGTCCACAAGCCCGAAACGGGTGGAGGAGATCACTTTCCGACGGTACGCGCAGCCCCGCGCGGGCGCTCGGCGGACCCCGGTCGACCTGCGGGGTGACGGCCGACACGGGGGTGAACTCCGTGCCCGGAGCGGCGGGGATGCGAACCTAGACGGGTGAACACCGAATCCCGACCGACCGAGGACGGCGCCAGTGCGCCGACCGGGCCCGAGACCCCACAGGACCAGATCTCACCGGAGCAGCCCCCGGCGGAGCAGACGCTGCCGGAGCAGGCCCCGCCTGAGCAGATCCGCGCCGAGACCGTCCGGCGTCTGGAACGCTCCATGGGGGTGCTCGGCACCGCCGCGGTCAGCCGCATGGAGGAGAAGCTCGGTTGGTTCCGCCGGATGTCGGCCCAGGACCGCTCCTGGATCGGCCTGGTGGCCCAGTCCGGGGTCGCCGCCTTCGTGGACTGGTTCCGCAACCCCGAGCGTGGCCGCCCGGCGATCACGGTGGAGGTCTTCGGCACCGCCCCGCGCGAACTCACCAGGTCGGTCTCCCTCCAGCAGACCGTCGACATGATCCGCGTGGTCATCGATGTGGTGGAGAGCCAGGTCGACGACCTCGCCGCACCCGGCGGCGCACAGCAGCTGCGTGAGGCGATGCTCCGTTACACCCGTGAGGTGGCCTTCAGCTCCGCCAAGGTCTACGCCCGCGCCGCCGAGGCCCGCGGGGCCTGGGACGCCCGGCTGGAAGCGCTGATCGTCGATGCCCTGCTGCACGGCGACCAGGTGGAGGGCCTGCAGACCTGGGGTTCGGCGCTGGGCTGGTCGCACACCCCGGTGATCGCGGTCGCCGGCGACCTCGGCGACGAGGGCGGGAACAAGGTCCTGGACGACCTGCGTTCGGCCGCGCGCCGCCTCGGTTACGACGTCCTGGCGGGTATGCAGGGACGCCGCGTGGTTGTGGTGATCGGGGTGGGTGACCGCTACCCGGCCGACGAGCTCCCGGCCGCAGCCGCGGAACCCCTGGCCGGGCTCTTCGGGAACGGGCCCGTGGTGGTCGGCCCGGCCGTGCCGGACCTGCACGCGGCGGGGACCTCGGTGCGCGCCGCGGTGAGCGGTCTGCGGGCCGCCGTGGCCTGGCCCGACGCGCCCAGGCCGGTGCTCGCCGACGACCTGCTGCCCGAGCGTGCGCTGGAGGGCGACACCGAGGCCCGCCAGCAGCTGGTGACGGAGGTCTACCTCCCCCTCCAGGGCGCGGGCTCCCCGCTTTTGGACACGCTGTCGGTCTACCTCGAACACGCCTCCTCACTGGAAGCGACCGCGCGCATGCTCTTCGTGCATCCGAACACGGTGCGCTACCGCCTCAGCCGCATCTCCGAACTCACCGGGCACATCCCTTCGGACGGTCGCGGCTCGTTCGTGCTCCGGGTGGCGGTGGCGCTGGGCCGGTTGTCCGAAACCCGAGGCGGATGACCCGGATGACCGTTATCGGCGCGAGTGCCGGTGAGACCTCCGCCACGTCGTAATCTGATCGTTGCCTGTCATATGGGTGACCTTATGGAAGTTTCACCAGCGTCGGGTATGTGTGTAACTGACCGTGTGCGCCCGGGGACCACGCGAAAAGGGATAGCTTTGATACGGGCAGGTTGCAGGTGGAGCCAGAAGACGACGAAAACCCTCGGGCGTCGCTCCCCGCACCGCTCCGTCACGACGTTCTTGGGGGGTCCAACGCTGTGGTCGAGCGACCGAGGAAGAGGTTCCGGATACTACGCCCGGTGATCGATTTCGTACTCCAACCCACGCAGGAGGGAGAGCTGCGCAGGCGGGTGCTGTTCTGGCTCCCCGCGCCGCTCCCGGTGCTCGGGTTGGTGTACCTGCTGGTGGGCGGGGCCTTCTCCGCCGCCGGGTGGACGATCCTGCTGGCGGCCAGCGTCGGTGTGGGAACACTGCTGCTCGCGATGATCGTGCAGCCCACGCCGCTGCCGGAGGGCCTCGCGCCACCGGTGTCGGCCCGGCGTTCCCTGCACCGCTTCCGCCAGTTCACCCAGCTGCGGGTGGCGCTGGCACTGGTGCCGATGGCCATCGGTGCGTGCGCCGCGATCGCGGGCGGCGGTATGTACCCGCTGTTCGCCGCCCTGGCCCTGGCCTGGCCGCAGCTGCTGCTGGCCATGCCCACCTTCTTCACCATCACCAAGGCGCGCCGCGCCATGGAGGCCTGGGGCACCACCGCCTACCTGTGGCACGCACTGTCCCGACCGGCCAAGGTCACCTGGCCGATCGCCACCCCGCTGGCCCGCTCCTACCGCGCCTGGCGCGCCGACCGGGCCCGTCGCCTGGCCCAGCAGAAGGAGCAGGACCAGCAGCAGGAGAAGGCGTGGAAGGAGGCCGTTGCGGAGGAGAAGCTCAACCCGACCGAGACGGTCGCCTCCGCCAAGGGTGAGCCGGACACCGAGGACGGCCGCGGGCTTCAGCGCACCCGCAAGCTCCATGCCCTTCCGGAGGAGACCGCGGACCAGGACAACGAGCCCACCGCGCTCATCCCCAAGCCCGAACCGGTCGAGGAGAGCCCCGAATCGGTGGAGACCGCGGACGCGCCCTCGCCGACCTCCGGGCCTCGCGGCACCGTCAACCGGGCCGCCCGGCACCTCCTGGACCAGGGCGGAGCGCTCGGCCTGAACGTGCGCAACCGCCGCCGGGGCCACGCCAACCGCCGCCCGCCCTCGCACAAGCCCTAGGACCACGGACCCGGACCCGTCCGTGTGCCCTGGAACCACCTGTGGCGGCGTTCCGACCCGGAACGCCGCCACAGCCGTGTCCGGGCCGGATCAGTACCCGAGAAGCGCGCCCGGTGCGACCCGCCGACCCACCCCTCTCATCCCGGTGACGCTTCTTGCTACCACGCTCGATGTCAAGCTGTGTGGAGTCACGCGGACTG
>NZ_ANAZ01000022.1:0-16764 GCF_000340985.1 Nocardiopsis valliformis DSM 45023 | reverse complement strand
GGGTCAGGAGTGATCCTGATACCGCGCCTCGGCCCGACCCACCACCCAGTCCTACTGGGTCGCCTCCGCCGAGGGCCTGCGGGAGGCGCGGACGCTGGGCGGGCTGCTGCTTCTGGTGGACCCGGCACCGGTTATTCGGGCAGGGACTTCTCGATGAGTTCGACGATCTCGGGGGCGTCCGGGACCGTGGTGGGACGGAAGCGGTGGACGGTGTTGTCGGGCAGCACCAGGAACTTCTCGAAGTTCCACTTGACCTTTCCGGCCTTGCCCTCGGCGTCGGGGACCTCGGTGAGTTCGGCGTAGAGGGGGTGCTGGCCCCGGCCGTTGAGCTTGACCTTGGTGGTCATCGGGAAGGTGACGCCCCAGGTCATCGAGCAGTACTCGGCGATCTTCTCCTCGCCGCCGAACTCCTGGAGGAACTGGTTGCTGGGGAAGCCGAGGACGGTGAACCCGCGGTCGGAGTAGCGCTTGTGCAACTTCTCCAGCGCTTCGTACTGCGGGGTGAGGCCGCAGCGGGAGGCCACGTTCACCACCAGGCGCACCTGGCCGGACCACTCACCGAAAGTGGTTTCACGGCCGTCGATCAGGGTCACCGGGATCTGGTCCAGGTCGGCCATAGGGTCTCCTCCTGTGTTCGCTACAGTGCGCGCCTGTGAGCAGCCTACGGGTTGCCTACTCGGGCGTAGACGCGGAGGGCTGCTGGTAGAAGCTGACCAGCAGCCCGTAGCGCGGCTGGCCGTCCTCCGCTTCCTCGGTCTCCGAGACCAGGGTGAGCAGTGTGTCGTGGAGCCGTTCGGCCTGTTCCGGGGTGAGCCTCAGGTGGCGTAGGGCGAGCAGGGGGTCGCCCGGGGCCTCACCGAACTCCTCGGAGACGGCACGGAGCATCGCGGCGGCCGGACCGGGCTGGGCGTCGGCGATCTCGATGCGGCGGGCGGTGCGCCGGTAGTACTGCTCGGTGCCGCCGCGGACCTGGCGGCTTTCGGCCGGTTCCACCAGGCCCGCTGTTCGGAGCGCTTTGAGGTGGTGGGAGACGTTGCCCTTGCGGGTGTCCAGGGTGACGGCCAGTTGGCTGATGGTCGCGGGCCGCTCCCCCAGGAGGAACAGCATCCGCTGCCGGAGCGGGTGCGCCAGCGCCTTGAATTCCTCGGGGGTGGAGATCGGGTCGTCGGTCATGACTTAAGAGTCAAGAGATATTGACGCTTTGTCAAGCAGCGTGCTCTACTGCCCGGCATGGACATCAACGAATTGGTCGAGGAGACCGGTCGGCTGGTAGCCGGGCACTATGTGTTTCCCGAGTTGGGCGAGCGGCTGCGGCTGCTGCTCGCTGAGCGGCGTGCCGCGGGTTATTATCGGGGGGCTGCTGATCCGGCAGCGCTGGCTGAGCTGGTGACCGGGGACCTCCAGTCACTCAACGGCGATCTGCACCTGCGGTTGAAACACCACGTCGAGGAGATCCCCGCGCTGCCGGGCGACACCAGTCTGATGGAGGTGATGGCGCGGGAGGCACGGGAGCGGTTCGGCGGGGTCGCGCGGGTGGAGCGGTTGGACGGCAACGTCGGTTACCTGGAGCTGCGGCCGCTGCTCTACCCGCTGTCGATGGCGGCCGACCAGCTGAATGCCGCGCTGCGGTTGGTAGCCGACTCGGACGCGCTGGTCATCGATCTGCGCGGAAACCGGGGCGGAGACCCGGCGACGGTGGCGTTCGTCTGCGGGCACCTGTTCGACGAACCCACTCATCTGCACACGATGAACTTCGGCGACGGGACGGCGTCCAGGCAGTCCTGGACGCCGTTCGTGCCGGGACCGGTGTTCGGCGGGGAGAAGCCGCTGGCGGTACTGACCAGTTCAGGGACTTTCTCCGGCGCTGAGGAGCTCGCCTACGACCTGCAGCAGCACGGGCGGGCCACGGTCGTCGGTGAACGCACCGGGGGCGGCGCCCACCCCCGGGAGGGTTTCCGGGTCCACCCGCACCTGGAGGTGACGGTGCCGACCGGACGCCCGGTGCATCCGGTCAGCGGAACCAACTGGGAGGGCACCGGGGTGGTGCCGGACCTGGAGACCGCCGACGGGGAGGCCCTGGCGGCGGCCCTCACCCGGCTGGCGCGCTGACCGGGAGGTCAGTCGCCGATGAGTTCGGCCTGTTCCAGCCAGACCATCTCCAGCTCGTCCTTCTCGGCGGCGAGGGTCTTGGCCTCGGCGTCGAGTTCGGCGAGCTTGGTGTAGTCCTCGGCGGCGGCCGCCATCTGCTCGTGCAGCTGGGCCTCGCGCTTGGCGATCTTGTCCATGCGGCGTTCGACGCGCTGCATCTCCTTCTGGGCGGCGCGGCGGTCCGCCTGAGACAGCGCGGGCTCCGCTGCCGGGGCGGCCTCGGCGGCAGCCAGCTCGGAGGCGCCCAGGGGCACGGTGACCTCGTCGGCGGTGGCCGCGCGGCGCTCCAGGTACTCGTCGACCCCGTTGGGCAGGAACGCGAGGGTGCCGTCACCCATCAGGGCGAGCACGCGGTCGGTGATCCGCTCCAGGAAGTACCGGTCGTGGCTGACCAGCACGAGGGAGCCGGGCCAACCGTCGAGGAGGTCCTCCAGCTCGGTGAGGGTCTCGATGTCCAGGTCGTTGGTGGGCTCGTCCAGGAGGAGCACGTTGGGCTCGTCCATGAGCAGGCGCAGCAGCTGGAGGCGGCGCTTCTCACCGCCGGACAGGTCACCGATGGGCGTCCACTGGCGCTCGCCGCGGAAGCCGAACTTCTCCAGCATCTGGCTGGCGGTGTAGTCGCGCTTGCCGATGGTGATGTGCTCGCGCACGTCCATGACCGCCTGCAGCGGGCGCATGGTGGGGTCGAGCTCGGCGATGTTCTGGGACAGGTGCGCCAGTTTGACGGTCCGGCCGGTGCGCACGGTGCCCGAGTCGGGTTCCTTCTCCTCGGCGAGGATCTTCAGCAGGGTGGACTTGCCCGCGCCGTTCACGCCGACCAGGCCGACCCGGTCGCCCGGACCGAGCTGCCAGGTGAGCTCGTCCAGGAGGACGCGGTCGGGGATCGCCACCGAGACCTTCTTGAGGTCGATGACGGTCTTGCCCAGGCGGGAGCTGGCGAAGCGGACCAGCTCGACGGTGTCGCGGGCGGGCGGCTCGTCGGCGATGAGCTGGTTGGCCGCCTCGATCCGGAACTTGGGCTTGGAGGTGCGTGCGGGCGCTCCCCGGCGCAGCCAGGCCAGCTCCTTGCGCATGAGGTTCTGGCGGCGGTCCTCCTCGGCGGCCGCCTGGCGGTCGCGTTCGGCCTTGGCCAGCACGTAGGCGGCGTACCCGCCCTCGTAGCGCTCGATGGCGCCGCGGCCGACCTCCCAGGTGCGGGTGGTGACGGCGTCCAGGAACCAGCGGTCGTGTGTGACGACCACGAGCGATTCGGGGCGCTGGCCCAGGTGCTGGGCGAGCCAGGCGATGCCCTCGATGTCGAGGTGGTTGGTGGGCTCGTCCAGGATGATGAGGTCGTGGTCGCCGACCAGCAGGCGCGCCAGCCCGGAACGGCGGCGCTCACCGCCGGACAGCCCCGACATCGGCAGGTCGAGGTCCCAGCCGCCGAGCAGGCCGCGCAGGATGTCGCGGATGCGCGCGTCGCCCGCCCACTCGTGCTCGGCGCGGTCGCCCAGCACGAACTCACCGACGGTGCTGTCGGGGAAGTCGTCGCGCTGGTGCAGGAAACCGACCCGCAGCCCGCGGTTGTGCACGACGCGGCCGGAGTCGGGCTCGGTGTGCCCTGCCAGCACGGAGATCATGGTGGACTTGCCGCCGCCGTTGCGGCCCACCACACCGATGCGTTCGCCCTCGTCCACGCCAAGGGACACCTTGTCGAGGAGTACGAGCGGCCCGTAGGCCAGGGACACGTCCTGAAGGTTGACCAGATTCGTCATCACTCTCCATTGTGCTGCCAGCACACCGGTGCCCCGAACACAGGGGAACGCCCGGGGCCGCACCACGCAAGGCCCCGGGCGGGTTCTGGGAGAAGTCCCTTACGGACGTATATGTCCTACACCAGGAAGAAGTCCCTGGCCGCCTTGGCGATTCCCTCGGTGTCCAGGCCGTGGGCGCGGGCGTGCTCGGCGGGGGTGCCGTAGGCGCGCAGTTCGGTGTCGCGGGCCACTCCCAGGGAGCGCTGGCGGTGGCGGCGGTCGGCCAGGGCCTCGGAGACCTCGTGGGCGGAGGTCCCCCGCAGGTAGGGCTCCACCAGGAGCACGTCGGCGTTGCCGGCGGCTCCGGCCAGGGCGCTGAGGCCCTCGCGGTCGAAGGGCCGCACGGTGGTGGTGTGGGCGACGGTGACGTCGAGGTCGGCGGTGGCCTCCAGGGTGCGGTCCAGCATCGGACCGACGGCGAGCACCACCCCGGCGGAGCGGGGCGAGCCGGTGCGCAGGGCGTTGAGGCGGGGGCCGACCGGCAGGGGTGCGCGGTTGGTCGTGCCGGACAGGCGCACGTACACGCGGTCGTCGCCGGGGATGGCCTGTTCCAGCATGTCCCGGACCTCTTCGGGGTGGCCGGGCACGTGCACGGTCCAACCCGGGAGGGTGTCGAGGAGCGCCACGTCCCCGGGTGACTGGTGGGTGCGGCCTTCGGCGGAGGCGTCGTAGGAGCCACCGATGCTCACGAGGATGGCGCCAGCGTCCTGGTGGGTGAGGCCGATCTTGAGCTGTTCGAAGGGCCGCTCGATCAAGAACGGCGCGTAGCTGTGCACGATCGGGCGCATGCCGGTGAGTGCCAGTCCCCCGGCGACGTCGATCATGGCCTGTTCGCGGATGCCGAGGTTGATGACGCGCCCCGGGTGGGCGAGGGACGCCCGGCGGAATCGCTCGGCGGAGATGTCCGCGAGGACGACGGCGGTGCGGGGGTCCTGTTCCAGGGCCCGTTCGACGGTGGCGGTGAAGGTGTCACGCATGGCCTGGCTCCTCTAGCTTCCGTTGCGGACGCGGGCGACGACGGCCAGCGGCCGTCCGGTGCGGGGCTGGGCGAACGCCTGGTGGAGGGCGTCGTGGTCGCGGCCGTGGACCTCGCGGGTCTCCCAGCCCTCGACCTCGAAGCGGCGGCCGATCCCGCCGGGCCAGCCGTGGCTGGCGGAGGCGTTGTCGATGGCCACGACGGTGAGGTTGTCGGCGCCCAGACGGCCCGCGGCGGCGATGGCCTCGTGGTTGCTGCCCTCGTCAAGCTCGCCGTCGCCGACCAGCACCACCACGCGGGGTTCGATGCCGTCTGTCCTGCGCAGCCCCTGTGCGCGCAGGCCGAGGGCCATCCCCAGGGCGATCGGAAGGCCGTGGCCCAGGGACCCGCTGCCGATCTCCACCCCGGGGGCGAGGACCCGGTCGGGGTGGTGGCCCAGCGGTGAGTCGAAGCCGGTCCAGCCGCGCAGGGTGGGCACATCGAGGAAGCCCTTGGCGGCGAGCACGGCGTAGAAGGCGGCCGGGCCATGTCCCTTGGAGAGGAGGAAGCGGTCCCGGGACGGCTCCTCGGCGGTGTCGGGGGTGATGTCGAGGACCCGGTCGTAGAGCACCCAGAGCACGTCGAGGGTGGAGTTCGAAGCACCGTTGTGCTTCTCGTCCCCCTCCATGAGCCCGATGAGCGCCGGGAGGTCGGCGTACCTGGAAAAGGTGGCTGTCGTCGTCATGCCACCAGTGTTCTTCCTCAACCAAGGTTGAGGTCAATGGGCGGAAACACCGCAACCAAGACGCCAGGCCTGGTGATTTACATCACAGCACAGTGGTTCCCGGAACATCACCGTCCGCCGCGACCACCTGCTCGCACAGCCCCGTGGCCCGTAGTCCGGCGACCACCTCGGCCTCGCGCTCGGCCACGACGGCCGCGTCCTCTCCCCCGCCGCCGATCAGGAAGGCGCACGTAGGGCCGGAACCAGACACCAGGGCACCGATCGCCCCGGCAGAGCGGCCCGCGTCCAGGGTCCGCTGGAGTTCGGGCAGCAGGGACAGCGCGGCGGGCTGGAGGTCGTTGCTCAGCGAACGGCCCAGCGCCTCGGCGTCCCCGCTGGCCAGCGCCTTCTCCAAGGCGAGATCCAGCTGCGGGTCCGGGGCGTCCGGGCGCAGCCGGTCGTACTCGCCGAAGACGTCGGCCGTGGACAGGCCGCGCGTGGAGAGCGCGAACACCCAGCGGTAGCGGCCGGGACTGGCCATCGGATCGAGGAGCTCACCGCGCCCGGTTCCCACAGCGGTATCGCCGACCAGCCCGAACGCCACGTCGCTGCCCAGCCGGGCGGCGAGGTCCAACAGGCGCTCACGGGACAGTCCGCAGCCCCACAGCCGGTCACAGGCCACCAGGGCCGCCGCGGCGTCCGCACTGCCCCCGGCCATGCCGCCGGCCACCGGGATGTGCTTGTCCAGGTGGATGTCCACGGGGAAGCCGGACCCCGTCTCCTCGGCGAGGAGGAGCGCGGCGCGCGCCGCGAGGTTGGTTTGGTCCAGCGGCACTCTGGCCAGGTGCGATTCCGACTGGCCGGTGGCGGTCAACGCCGTGAGGGCATGCGACTGACGCGGAGACGCCGCCTTGACGGTAACCTCATCGAACAGCGAGACGGCGTGGAACACGTTCACGAGGGCGTGGAATCCGTCCTCGCGTCTGGGCCCCACCGCCAACTGGAGGTTCACCTTCGCGGGGACCCGCACGGTTACGGTGGTATCAACGGTCACGAGTCCCCAATCGTAAAGGAACCCCCACCTTGCGTGAACACAGACCCCCGAACGGGGCCTTCCGTGTTCACCGTTTCCGACCGGCGTGGACACCCGCGCCCCGGAGGGCGGATCCGCACGCTACAGGGCTCGTCACCAATGTCATGTCAGTTACCGCCCAACCCCACAACGGCCCAATTCGGTCCGCGAGTGGGAATCAGGGCACAAACACCGCTACCTTGGGGCAAGGCGGAGTTTGGACACCGTCGGGGAGGGTCGCTTGCCGTCGGATGGGCTCCCGAAGAACCTGGAACCGCTGGCCGCCGGAGATCCGGCCACCATCGGTCCCTACGTGCTGTCCGGGAAGCTGGGTAGTGGCGGCATGGGAACCGTCTACCTGGGCAGTACGCCGGAGAAGAACAACCAGGTAGCCATCAAGGTCATCCGCCCGGAGCTCGCTTTCGACGAGCAGACCCGGGCGCGCTTCCGCGATGAGATGGAGAACGCCCGCAAGGTCGCTTCCTTCTGCACCGCCAAGGTGCTCGACCACGGGACGTTCGAGAACCGTCCCTACATGGTCACCGAGTACATCGCGGGCACGGCCCTGGCCGAGCACATAGCCGAGCACGGCCCGCTTGACTCCTCCACCCTGCACGGCTTCGCGCTGGGCGTGGCCGCGGCGCTCGCGGCCATCCACCGCACGGGCCTGGTCCACCGCGACCTCAAACCCGCCAACGTCCTGCTGTCGCTGTCCGGCCCCCGGGTGATCGACTTCGGTATCGCGCGTGCGATGAACACCGCGACCAACCACACCCAGACCGGCATCGTGATGGGCAGCCCCGGCTGGATGGCGCCTGAGCAGCTGCTGGAGGAACAGGTCACCACCTCGGCGGACATCTTCGCCTGGGGCTGTCTGGTGGCCTTTGCCGGCAACGGCACGCACCCCTTCGGCAACGGCGACGCGATGACGCTGGGCAAGCGGGTGCTGTTCGCCGAGCCGCAGATCGGCAATCTCGACAGCCCGCTGGACCGCCTGGTGACGCGCGCCCTGGCCAAGGAGCCGGGCCGCCGCCCGACCGCGCAGGACCTGCTCCTGGAGCTCGCAGGCGGCGAGGACACCTCCAACCCCAACGACATGGTGTCGCACGCACTGCACCAGTCCTGGCGGCCCAACCTGCCCCCGATGCCGCCCGGTCCCCCCGGGCCGCCCGGGATGCCCCACCCGGCGCACCAGACCATGACCGGTATGCGGCACCCGGTGCCCGGCCACTACCAGGCCCCTCCGCAGCAGATGCCGCCGCCCGCCCACCAGACCGGCAACTTCGCCCGTGCGCCGCACGGCCCGCCCCCGGGCCACCCCGCCGCCGGTCACCCGGGAGGCCCCCAAATGGGTTCCCAGGGAGGCCCCCCTGGAAGTGCCCAGGGCGCTCCGCCCCCGGGTGTCCACGGCCAGCAGCACCACGCCCCGAGCGGGCCGCCGCCCGCACAGCACCCCGCCGCGACCGGACCCATCCCGATGGTTCCGCCGCCCGCCGAGCAGCAGCGGGGTCCGCAACCGTACGTGCCCCCGGTACCCCCGCCACCGCACCGGCCCGCCGCACCCGGCGGGCGCGGCGGCCTCTTCTGGGGCCTGGTCCTGGGCGGTATCGGTATCACGCTGGTGGTGGTGCTCCTGATCGTCCTCATCGCCAACGAGCGCTTCGGTGGCTCGGATGACCCGGGGGGCTCACAGAGCAACCCCGACCAGGACACGTCCCTGCCCGGCCCGTCCCTGCCCGGTGACGGCCTCGGCGACGGGGACCCGGACGAGTCGGAGCCCACCGAGAACGGTGCGCGCTCGCCCAACGGGGCGGTCGAGTACACGATCAACGACTTCTCCTGCGTCGACAACATTCTGGGGCGTTCGGGCATCACGGGGGGCCTGTACTGCGTAGCCGACCTGGAACTGGAGAACCTGGGCGACAGCGAGATCATGTTCAGCTCGAGCGAGCAGCGGCTGGTGACCACGGACGAAGAACGGGTCAGGGCCGAGACCCCCAGCGCGGCCGAGGAGCGGGCGGACCTGTGGTCGCCCATCGAGGCCGGTCAGCGGGTCCGGGGCGACCTGGTGTTCAGCATCAGGACCAGCCAGGAGGCCGCTCAGCTACTCCTCACCCACGCGCCCGGTGAGCAGGCGACCGCCATCGACGTCTTCGAGGACTTCACGGACTGAGCGGGCCGCGCACGTCTCACGGAAACGACGAACGGGGCCCGGTACACGCGATCGTGTGCCGGGCCCCGCTGTGTCAGGGGGAGCGCCTCGCGGCGCTCCCCCTCGTGCTTATTCCCACTCGATGGTGCCCGGGGGCTTGCTGGTCACGTCCAGCGTCACCCGGTTGATCTCGCGGACCTCGTTGGTGATCCGGTTGGAGATACGGGCGAGCACGTCGTAGGGCACACGCGACCAGTCGGCCGTCATCGCGTCCTCGCTGCTGACCGGGCGCAGCACCACGGGGTGGCCGTAGGTGCGGCCGTCGCCCTGGACGCCCACCGAGCGGACGTCGGCGAGCAGCACCACCGGACACTGCCAGATGTCGCGGTCCAGCCCGGCGCGGGTGAGCTCCTCGCGGGCGATGGCGTCGGCCTCACGCAGGATCTCCAGGCGCTCCCGGTTGACCTCGCCGATGATCCGGATGCCCAGGCCGGGTCCGGGGAAGGGCTGGCGCCAGACCATCTCGGGCGGCAGGCCGAGCTCCTCGCCGACCTTGCGCACCTCGTCCTTGAACAGCTCGCGCAGCGGCTCCACCAGGGTGAACTGGAGGTCGTCGGGCAGGCCACCCACGTTGTGGTGCGACTTGATGTTGGCGGTGCCGGTGCCGCCGCCGGACTCGACGACGTCCGGGTACAGGGTGCCCTGGACCAGGAACTCGACCTCGGAACCGTCGTCGCCGCTCTCGGCGACGACCTCGCGGGCCGCCTGCTCGAAGATGCGGATGAACTCGCGGCCGATGATCTTGCGCTTCTCCTCGGGGTCGGTGACCCCGGCCAGCGCGCCCAGGAAGCGCTCCTCGGCGTCGACGACCTTCAGCTTGGCGCCGGTGATCGCGACGAAGTCCTTCTCAACCTGGTCGGCCTCGCCCTTGCGGAGCAGGCCGTGGTCCACGAACACGCAGGTGAGCTGGTCACCGACGGCGCGCTGCACGAGGGCACCGGCCACGGCGGAGTCCACACCGCCGCTCAGCGCGCAGATGACGCGCTTGTCACCGATCTGCTCGCGGATGCGCTCCAGCTGCTCCTCGACGATGTTCACCATCGTCCAGGTGGGGCGGCAGCCCGCGCCCTCGTAGAGGAAGCGGCGCAGCAGGTCCTGGCCGTGCTCGGTGTGCATGACCTCGGGGTGGAACTGCACGCCGAACAGGCGGCGCTCGGTGTCCTCGAAGGCGGCGACCGGGGCGCCCGCGGTGCTGGCGGTGCTCTTGAACCCGGCCGGGGCCTGGACCACGGAGTCGCCGTGCGACATCCACACACTCAGACCCTCGGGCAAGCCCTCGAACAGCACGGAGTCGATGTTGGCGGTCAGGTCGGTACGGCCGAACTCGCTCAGGTCGGTCTTGTCCACGACCCCGCCCAGGGCGCGCGTCATGGCCTGGAAGCCGTAGCAGATACCGAAGGTCGGGACCCCGGTCTCGAACAGCTCGGCCCCCACGCTCGGGGCCCCGTCGGCGTACACCGAGGAGGGGCCGCCGGAGAGGATGATGGCCTTGGGTTTCTTGGCGAGCATCTCCTCGACCGGCATGGTCGAGGGCACGATCTCGCTGTGCACGTGGCATTCCCGGACCCGTCGGGCGATCAGCTGCGCGTACTGCGCACCGAAGTCGACGACGAGGACGGTGTCGAACGTGCTGTCAGCACCAACGGACACGACGGAGGACCTTCCGCAGAAAAATGTGGATGTCCGTCCAGTCTAGGCCGTTCACCACGGTCGGAAGGCACCGACAGGTGTGCCGCCCGGCACCCGGCCGGGCGGCGGACACTCCGTGCTCCGCGGCGGAGCCGTCAGCTGTGAGCGGTCAGCCCGCGAAGCCGTTCGGGTTGGCGGACTGCCAGCGCCAGGCGTCCCGGCAGGCGTCGTCCACGGTCAGCTCGGCCTTCCAGTCCAGGTCGCGGGTGGCAGCCCCCGGGTCGGCGTAGCAGACGGCGATGTCGCCGGGGCGGCGCTCGATCACCGCATGCGGGATGGGCGAGCCGGTGGCGCGTTCGAAGGCTCGCAGGCCCTCCATGACCGAGGTGCCCTGGCCGGTGCCGAGGTTGTAGACGCGGTGTCCGGAGGCGTCGGCCAGATGGTTCACGGCGGCGAGGTGGCCCTTCGCCAGGTCCACCACGTGCAGGTAGTCGCGCACACCGGTGCCGTCGGGGGTGTCGTAGTCGTCGCCGAACACGTTCAGCCGCTCGCGCCGTCCGGCCGCCACCTGCGCGATGTAGGGGAAGAGGTTGTTCGGGACGCCCTGGGGGTCCTCGCCGATCAGGCCGCTGGAGTGCGCGCCGATCGGGTTGAAGTAGCGCAGGGAGATGATCCGCCAGCTCGGGTCGGCGGTGGCCAGGTCGTCCAGAATCCGCTCGGCGAACAGCTTGGTGCTGCCGTAGGGGTTGGTGGTGGTCAGCCGCGCGTCCTCGGTGATCGGCACGGTCTCGGGGTCGCCGTAGACGGTGGCGGAGGAGCTGAGCACGAGGTCGCGCACCCCGGCCCCGTCCATGGCCTCGCAGAGGGTCAGCAGGGCGTCGAGGTTGTTGCGGTAGTAGCGCAGGGGCTGCTCGACGGACTCGCCCACGGCCTTGAGCCCGGCCAGGTGGATGACGGCGTCGATGTCGTGCGCCGCGAAGACCGCGCGCATCGCCTCGGGGTCGGTGCAGTCCGCCTGGTGGAAGGCGACCGTGCGGCCGGTGATCCGCTCCACACGGCGCAGGGCCTCCTCATGGCTGTTGACGAGGGAGTCGACGACCACGACCCCGTGCCCGGCCTGGAGCAGTTCGACGGCGGTGTGCGTGCCGATGTACCCGGCACCGCCGGTGAGCAGTACGTTCATCGATCGCTTCCTGAGGTGGGCGCTGCGGTCCCTCCCAGGGTATGGGCCGTGGCGGCCCCCGACGAGCGACCCGTCCGACGTGTCGGGGCACAGCCGGTACGGGCGAACGGGGCGGGTACCGGATTCGGTGCCCTCCCCGTTCGCTCATCGGGTGGTGCGTCCGTTGCTAACCGCGGCCCGGCGAGGTGCTGCGGCGGGTGTCGATCCGCAGGACCTGGGGGTCGTGGTCGCTGACCTGGTCGTGGAACTCGGAGTTGATCCGCACGATCTCGTAGTCGACCCGTCCGGCCAGTACGCCATTGACCAGGATGTGGTCGAGCGCCTGGGAGTTGCCGTCGAAGACGTAGTTGTAGCGTTCGCTCGGCTCCAGCAGGTCCGTCATCGGGTTGGTGAGGGCACCGTCGCCGGTGAGGATGTCCAGGGTCGTCGAGAACTGGAAGTCGTTCAGGTCGCCCATCACCACCAGGTTGGCCTCGGGGTCAACCGCGAGGAGATCGTCGGCGAACTCGCGGACCAGCGTGGCCTGCTGGTGGCGCTGGGTCTCGGTGACCCGGTTCGGCGGCTGGTTGACCCCGTGCAGGGACTGGTCGCCGCCCTTGGCGTTGAAATGGTTGGTGACCACGTACACGTCGCGGTTGAGAGCGCGGAAGTGGCCGACCAGCGGCTTGCGGCTGGAGTTCCAGGCCGAGTCCTCGGGGGCGATGCGGCCCGGGGAGACGGACAGTTCGGCCCCGCGCTCACCCTCGACGACCTCGACGGGGGTGGTGGCGTCGCCGCCCTCGGCGTCCACGAACTGGACGCGCTGGGGGTTGAAGAGGAAGGCGTTGCGGATGTTACCGCCGGGCTGGCCGCCGTCCTGCTTGTCCTCGGGGCTGATCTGGCGCCACTCGTAGGCGGGGCCGCCCGCGGCGGAGACGGCCTCGACCAGCCGGTCCAGAGTGACGTCGGCGTCCACGGTCCCGTCGTCGACGGGGCCGTTGTTGTCTTGGATCTCCTCCAGGCCGACGATGTCCGGTGCAGCGAGATAGTCGGCGATACCCTGGGCCAAGGCGTCGAACTTGGCCTGGTCGTCCGTGCCGCCGAGGTTCTCGACGTTGTAGGTGGCGACGCTGATCTCGTGCCGTGCGGTGTCGCGGACCGGCACGCGCTCCAGGTCACCGGACACGTGCTCGCCGAGGGTGGTGGCGCGGACCACGTAGCCGCCGAACCGGCTGTAGTAGACCGGGCCCTCGGTGGCCCCGGCGAGGGTGTCGCCGACGTTCGCTTCCGGGAAGGGGCGGACCTCCCGGTCCAGCAGCGACTCGATCTTCACCCGGCCGCTGTTGGGGTCGTCGTAGGAGCCGTAGTGCACGCCGCCGTTGGCGGTGCGGTTCTGGTCGGGCTTGGTGGTCACCCACAGGGCGTCGTAGCCATCGGTGGCTCCGACGACAGGGGCGTCCTCCACCCGGACGATCATGTGCTCGTGAGCGGCCCAGAAGTCCAGGGCGTACTTGTCCGGCTGGAGTTCGAGCTCGGTGATGTCACCGCCGTGATCCGGAGCGTAGGCCTCAGGGAGGGTGTCGGCCTCCAGCAGGACCGCCTCGGGCAGGTCGTTGTCCCGGCTGAGGGTGGTCCATCGGGCCCGGTCGAGTTGGGTGATGGTCTGGGCGCCTGCCTGGGGGCGGTACTCGCTGACCCGTCCGGCGGCCAGGATCTCATCGCCGACCGCGACGTCCGGGGTGGTGGAGCCGGTGAAGACGAAGAGCGCCTCACTGGTGCGCGGGTCGCCGTCGCCCTCGGTGTCCTGGAACCAGAAGCCCTGGGCGCTGCCGAAGGCATTGACCGCGGTGACCACACCGGGCAGGCCGGAGACCTCCTCGCCCACGTGGGGTGAGGTGTGACTGGTCCCCTGGACGTCGTGGATGCGCAGGTCACCGGGTTCGACCGGGTCTTCGGGGTCGCCGCCGCCGGGTCCCTCGACCGTCTCGCCCGCGCTGTTGGTGGGGGTCGGCTCGCCGGTGGAGAAGTCGGCGGAGTTGTTCCCGGTGTCGGTGAACGCGGCGTCGCGAGAGGTCGAGGTGGTGTTGCTGGTTCCGGCGGTGGGTGACCCGGCGAAGATCGCGGCGTTGCCGTAGCCGACGACGTCGATGATCGACTCGTCCTCGGCACAGGTCGCGGCGGTGCGGCACTCGACGGGCGTGCTGTCCTGCACCAGCAGCACGATCCCGGCGGAGGCCGACATGTTCGTGTTCCCGGCGTCGTCCGGTTCGGGCAGCTCGGTGGTGCCGCCCGCGCCCGCCGCCTGGCGGATCAGGTAGTGCTCGCCGGCGGGGACGCTGCCGCTGAGCGGGGTCACCTGGACCCGGGTGGACGCGCCCGGCTGTGCGGGCAGGTACTGCACGCTCCACCCGGACAGGTCGACGTCGGCGTCTGTGGGGTTGCCCAGCTCGACGAAGTCGTGCCGCAGCTCCGCCCCGCTGTTGCCGCCACCGCCGTAGACCTCGCTGATCACGGGGTGTTCAGCGGCTGCCAGGGCGGGCACCGGCGCGATGAGGCTCGCGCCCAGGGCCACCGCCGCGACCGCCGATGCCGAGGCGAGCGAGCGCCGCGGCGGGGCCGGGTCGGCCGGAGTGGGGGATATGGGTCTGGATGGTGTTGGGGGCACGCCTGCTCCGTTTTCTCCGGTGTGGTCGGGGGTACTGATGCGGCCACATCATGACGGCCACGGGTGTCCACATGAAGGAAGGCACGTGAAAAGAAGACGACCCGGTGCCCGATTGTTGTGATTACACGACAACTGTGGGTCCGGGCTTCGGTGTGATCCTCCAAAGCCTGGGACATTCGTGTGGCCCCCGGGGGCCACTGGTCCAGTCCGGTCTTTACCCGCTGATCCCGGCCCTGCCCGCGTTACCCAGGTGGACCAGGTACTCGCCGGGGTCCAGCGGGTTGCCGTCGGTGCGGGTCCGGCGGGGTGGACGCCCGCGCACCGGCAGGTCACCCCCGGGCCGGGTCCACCACACGCCCTCGCCCCGGGAGATCCCCGGCAGCCGGGTGCGGAAGGCATCGGCGCCGCGGACCGGGATCTCCCCGGTGACCCGCCACCCCTCGGCTGTCCTGTCGGTACCGCAGACCCGCGCCCCGCAGACGTGCAGGCGGGAGAGAGCCGCGCTCAGCACGTCCTCCGGCAGGTCCAGCTCGAACTCGCGTACGGGCTCGTAGACGCGGGTGCCAGCCGCGTCCAGGGCCCGCATGAGCACCATCGGGGTGAGCAGCCGGAAGTGCACCGCCTCGGTCAGGGGTGCGATGTAGCCGCTCCGCACCAGGGTGACGACGCAGTCGGTGACCGGCCACCCGTACAGGCCCTGCCGCAGGGCGTCGCGCACCGTGTCTTCCACCGCGTGGTCGTAGGCGGCGAGCAGCGCGCCCAGCTCGGTCTCCCGGCGGAAGACAACGCCGCTCCCCTCCTCCCCCGGGTCCACCCGCAGCCCCACGGTGACCGGGCCGCCGATCTCACGGGCGAGGTCGATCTCCTCGGTCGCCGTCCCCGAGCCGACCGGACGTTCGGTGTGCACCACGCTGCTGGGTTCGAAGACCGCCTCGACCCCGAACTCGGTGGCCAGGGTGTCCGCGACGACCTCTTTTTGCACCTCGCCGTGGAGCAGGATCGAAAGGCCCTCCCCCGGCACGGTGCGCAACCGGATCAGCGGGTCCTGGTCCGAGAGCGCGCTCAGCGCGGCGTGCAGTCGGTGCTCATCGCCCTCGACAGTTGGGCGAACGATCGATTCCAGGGCCGGGCGGACCAGACGCACCGGGGCTGTCGACACCCCGATCCGGTCCCCGACGCGCAGCCCGGGCAGACCGCGGATCCGCCCGATCCCGCCCGCGGTGAGCGCACGGCCGCGCTCCCCCTCCGCACCGACCACCTCCAGGTGGGTGACGCGCCCCTGATGGGGGTCGCCGTCCTCGGGGTCGGCCCGCGCGAAAAGAACTCGGTCCCGCGCACGTAGAACCCCCGAGTGCAGACGCAGGTACCCGGTCTTCTCCCCGGACGCCGAACGCTCGATCGCGAACACCGTCCCGCACGCTTCCTCTGACCCCCTCTCCTCGGTGGCGGGCAGCAGCTCGGTGAGGGCTGCCGACAGCTCGGGGCCGCCGACGCCCGTCGTCGCCGAACCGGAGAGCACGGGGTACAGCAGACCGCGGCCGACCTGATCGCGGACACGGCCGCGGAGAGCAGCGCCCAGCGGCGGCGGCCGGTCGTCGACCAGCGCGGCCAGGAGCGCGTCGTCCTCCTCGGCCAGCATCTCGGACGCCCGGACGGCCAGGTCGGGAGCGTCCCAGGTGAACGGCAGGACCCGCGCCCCTCGGGTGCCCGGGTCTCGCACGGTGTCCAAGGCAAGGGCGCGGTCGGTGAGGCGGCGGCGGATCTGTTCGAAGACGCGCTCGGGGTCGGCGCCGCCCCGATCGACCTTGTTGACGAACAGCAGCACCGGCAGGCGCATTTCGCGCAGTACGCGCATCAGCAGGCAGGTGTGGGCCTGGACGCCCTCCACCGCGGAAAGCACCAGGACGGCCCCGTCGAGCACCGAGAGGGCGCGCTCGACCTCGGCGACGAAGTCGGCGTGCCCCGGAGTGTCAATCAGGTTGACCCGGGTGTCGCCGATCCGGAAGGGCGCGACGGCGGTGCGCACGGTGATACCGCGTTCGCGTTCGATCCGGCCGGTGTCGGTCCGGGTGTCGCCGGAGTCGACGCTGCCGAGCCGGTCGATGGCACCGGCGTCGTAGAGCAGACGCTCGGTGAGGCTCGTCTTACCCGCGTCGACGTGCGCGAGGATCCCGATGTTGAGTGTGGTGGTCAAATGCGGTTCCCAGGAGGGTCTCGGTCCGGAAGGTGGTCTGAGAACTTCCGTGGGAACGCCGCATGCCGTTGACCTCTCTGCTATCTGTACTGGGCTGTCCGTACTGGTCAGGACGATGATGCTGATCGGGGGCGGGCCGCGCAAGGGATTTTCCCCGCACGTCCCGCCCCCGCGTCACATCCCACCAGCGGCTACAGCCGCGGGTCGACC
>NZ_ANAZ01000021.1:0-85751 GCF_000340985.1 Nocardiopsis valliformis DSM 45023 | reverse complement strand
CGAGGCCCGGCCCGCCCCCCCGCCACAGCGGCTCACCGGCCGCCTGCCGGATCAGGGCCTCCAGGCCGAGCTTGTGCTCGCGCATGGCCAGTCCGTTCTTACGGCCGAGCTTGCGGTCCTTGAGCACCGCGATCCGTTCCGGGTCGGTGTAGTCCGCCCCGTAGATGATCCGCAGGTACTCCGGCCCGCGGACCTTCAGCCCCGGCTGGGCCAGGCCCTTGCGGGCCTTGGCCCGCATCCCCAGCAGCGGCTTGACCACCATGCCCTCACCGCCCTGATCGACCATCTCCCGCCACCAGGCGGACGCGGCCGCGCAGGCGTCGGGGTCGGTGGTGTCCACGACCCGGTAGCGGGTGGCCTGGACGATCCCGCAGGTCTCGGCGAGCTGTTCGGCCACACCCATGTGCCAGAGGTGGTCGGCCTCGCTGTGCTCCCGGCCCTCGGAGGCCAGCAGCACGAACGGGGCGTAGCGCAGCCCGTCGGCGCCCTCGGTCTCCCAGGTGTAGCGGCGGTAGACCCGGCTGAACGCCTCCGTCTGCTCGGTGCGCCGGGCGATGGTGTCGGTCAGGTCGCCGACGTCGATCCCTCGTTCGGCCGCCGCGGCCAGGGTGGCCGAGGCCGCGGGCAGCGAGGCGCGGGCAGCGGCGCCCACGGACGCGTACTGTTCGCGGATGAGCGGGCCCGCCTTGGCCGACCAGGGCAGCAGTTCGCCGTCCAGGGCGACCCAGTCCGTGCCGAGCTTGTCCCACAGTCCGGCGTCGGTGACGGCCTGGCGCAGCCTGCTGACCACCTCGGCCTGGACCTGCGGGTCCTTGAAGAAGGCCCGCCCGGTGCGGGTGTAGACGGTGCCGAGTTCGCCCGGGACGAAGCGGCGTTCGGCGGCGGCCTCGTCGCGGCAGAGCACAGCGACCGCCCGCGAGCCCATGTGCTTCTCCTCGCAGATCACCTGCCCGATGCCAGAGGCCCGGTAGGAGGCGAAGGCCTCGTCGGGGTGTTCCAGCAGTTCCGGGTCGGCGGCGGTTGGCGCGGGGGCCATGGTCGGCGGCAGGTAGACCAGCCACCGGGGGTCCACCGAGAAGCGGCTCATCACCTCCAGAGCGGCCATGGTGCTCTCGGTGTTGGCGCGCACGGTGCCGTACCGGGTCTCGACGAACAGGCCGGCGTGGAAGTCGCCTACACCGACGTCGTTGATGTCGATGGCCTGGTCGGCGCCCCGGTCGTCGGCCTCCGGCGGGTTCTCCACCAGGGGCCGCGCCGGCTCGTACCAGGTGCGTTCGGCGTCCACGTCCACGATCTCCCGCTCGGGGTAGCGCAGCGCGGTGAGCTTGCCGCCGAACACACAGCCGGTGTCCAGGCAGATGGTGCGGTTGAGCCATTCGGCCTTGTTGGTGGGCACGTGCCCGTAGACCACCATGGCCTTGCCCCGGTAGTCACGGGCCCAGGGCAGCCGAACGGGGAGGCCGAACTCGTCGGTCTCTCCGGTGGTCTCGCCGTACAGGGCGAAGGAGCGGACCCGCCCGGAGGCGCGCCCGTGGTACTCCTCCTTAAGCCCGGCGTGTGCCACGACCAGGTTGCCGCCGTCCAGCAGGAGGTGGCTGACCAGGCCGTCGCAGAACTCCAGGACCTGGCGGCGGAACTCCTCGGTCTCACGGCCCAGCTGTTCCACGGTCTCGGCGAGGCCGTGGGTGAGCGTGGCCTTGCCGCTCTTGAGGTAGCGGACCAGCTTGTTCTCGTGGTTTCCGGGCACGCAGAGGGCGTCGCCGTCGGCGACCATGCCCATGACCAGGCGCAGCACGCCGGGGCTGTCGGGGCCCCGGTCCACGAGGTCGCCGACGAACACCGCCGTGCGGCCCTCGGGGTGCCGGGCGCCGGTCGGGCGGCCCTGGTCGTCGCGGCGCAGTTCGTAGCCGAGCTCCCCCAGCAGGGACTCCAGCTCGGAGCGGCAGCCGTGGATGTCGCCGACGATGTCGAAGGGGCCAGTGAGCTCGGTACGGTCCGGCCAGGGGCGCTCCAGCTCGATGCGGACATCGTCGATCTCCTCCTGCCCCTTGAGGACGAACATCTTGCGGATGCCCTCGCGGGTCATCCGCTTGATGCCGTCCTTGAGGTCGCGGCGCTGGCGGCGGATGACGTGGTCACCGAAGTCGCGGTCGGTGCGGTCGCGGTTGCGCTCGCGGGCCACCGCCTCGGGCACGTCCAGCACGATCGCGGTGGTCAGGACGTTGTTGTCCTTGGCGATGCGGATCAGCTGCTCGCGGGCCTTGCGCTGGACGTTGGTGGCGTCCACGACGGTGAGCAGTCCGCGCCGCAGCCGGATGTCCAGGATGGTGTTCAGCAGCGCGAAGGCGTCGGAGGTGGCGCTCTGGTCGTTCTCGTCGTCGCTGACCACACCCCGGCAGAAGTCGGAGCCGATCACCTGGGTGGGCTTGAAGTGCTTGGCGGCAAAGGTGGACTTGCCGGAACCGGAGACCCCGACCAGCAGGACGAGCCCCATCCGGGGCACGCCGAGCACGCGGGGCTCGCGGGCGGCCTCGTCATTCGGCTCGTTCATGTGGTGAAGACTCCCATCTGGGTCGGGGCCCCGGTCTCGGGGTGCTCCGGCCCGACCGGCAGGTAGCGGACGGTGTAGCCATGTTCGGCGGCAACCCGGTCGGCCCAGGCGGCGAACTCGGCGCGGGTCCACTCGAAGCGGTGGTCGGCATGCCGGAACGCGCCCTCGGCCAGCCCTTCGTAGTGGCGGTTGTACTCGATGTTGGGCGTGGTGACCACGACGACCCGGGGTGCGGCGTCGCCGAAGACCACGTTCTCCATGGCGGGCAGCCGGGAGGGGTCCAGGTGCTCGACGACCTCCATGAGCACCGCCGCGTCGTGGCCGTGGAAGCGCCGGTCCCGGTAGACCACGGAGCCGAGCAGCAACTCGGGCCGGGACTTGTGGGCAGCCTGGTCACCGCGGCCTGTGGTGTGGTCGGCGAACAGCGGCCGGTGGCGCCTGCCGCCGTCCGGGTGGCAGCCCTCGCAGAGCTTGCGGTGGGCGAACTCCAGGCTGGCCAGGTGGACGTCCACCCCGGTGATCCGCTCCAGGGTGCGGTCGCGGACCAGCCGCTCCAGCAGTTTCCCGCCGCCGCAGCCCAGGTCGATGACGCTGGTGGCCCGCTCGGCCGCCAGCACCGCCATGATCGCGCCCGCGCGCTGCTCGGCCAGCGAGGGTTCGCGCTCCTCCACGGCGGGGTCGCTGGGGACCGCGGCGGTTCCGTTCGCGGCCCCGTCTGCGTCCTCGGTTTCGACACGGTCCTCGGACTCGGCCAGGCGGGCCAGGGCGGTGCGCACGTACCGGTCCCGGCGGGCGAGGTAGCGCCGGGTGATCCACCCGCGCTCGGGGTGCCCGGCCAGCCAGCCCGCGCCCTCCCCCTCCTCGTTCTCGACCCCGTCGACCGGGGCGCCGCCCGCGCGGAGCAGCTTGTCGATCTCGGTGGAGTCCACCCAGTAGTGCTTGTGACCGCCCTCCATCGCGGGCAACAGCACGTACAGGTGGCTGAGCGCCTCGGACAGCCGCAGGGTGCCGGTCAGGGTGAGCGACAGGTAGTGCGAGTCGCCCCAGCCGGGCAGCCCGAGGTCGAGCGGGACCGGCTCGGCCTCGACGGTCCAGCCCAGCGGTTCGAAGAGCGCCCGGGCCTTCTCGGGACCGGGGCGGCAGGGCACCGCGGGCAGGTGCAGGACCAGCGGGATGGGGGTGCGGGCCAGTTCGGGGCGGAGCTCGCTCGCACCCCGGATCGCGCTCCGCAGCACCTTGCCCAGCGCCACCGTGAACAGCGAGGATGAGGCATAGGGCCGGTCGTTCACGTACTGCGCGAGAGCGAAGTCGGGGGTGCTGACCGACGTCCGCGAGCGCAGCAGCGCCTGCGGGTCCACGTCGAGCAGCAGCGCCGCCGTGCAGCGCTCCTCGGTGGCCTCGGGGTAGAAGACATGCGCCGTCCCGAAGGACTGCTCGAAGCTCTGCGCCTTGTCGGGGTGCTTGTGCAGCAGGTATCCGAGGTCCGTCGCCGGCTTGGCCGTGGTGGTGATCGTCAGTAGCACCCGTGCATTGTGTCGGACGCTGATCAGGAAGGACCAGTGTTTTTCCGCTCTTCACGGAGCACGAGTGCGAGAACTCCGAAGGAGAGGAGCGCGGCGACCAGGTGGATCCCGGAAAATCCGACGACCTCGAGCAGGAGCAGGTCCATCCCCCAACTGCTGCGGGCTGTGAAGGCCAGGTCCGAGATCAGCCACAGCATCAGTAGGAAGACGGGGAAGCCGAGCAGGGTGGAGCTCAGTACCGGCCCCACCCCGAACCACCGGGCGAACACGCCGAACAGGACCGGGATCAGCAGGATGTGCCCGACGAATCCCACCAGTATGAGGATGGTGTTGCCGATCTCCTCCCCCGGCCCCTGGGCCATCAACGAGGCGTTGCTCAGGGCGAACCACTGCAGGAGGCCCGTGATCGTGGCGGCCGCGGCGACGGCCCCCAGCACGCGGGGCAGTTGCTGGATGCGGGTGAGGTTACGGGGGCCGGCTTCGCGAGGGGATGAGTAGCTCATGTTCCCCACTCTCGGCCAACGCCGCCCACCGCACATGAGTAGGCCTACTCAGCCGCCCTGTTCGGCGAGGCTCGGGTCCACGCCCAGTTCGGCCATGGCCAGGGCGGCCTCGGCGCGCGCCGATCCGAAGAACGACCACGGGACGTCGCAGACGTAGTGGCCGACCATCCCCAGGTGCCAGCGGGCCAGGTCCTGCTCCCCCGCCCGGCGGAAGGCCCAGCCGAACAGGTGGTGCGCCTGCACCTCGCGCACGTGCGGGGCGGCCGCCGACGCCCACCCCTGGGCGAGTTCGAACAGCTCGCGCACGGCCTCGCCGTGCAGGCGGCCCATCGCCATCGAGGTGATGTAGGCGCTGTTGCCCTCGCTGGCCAGTCGGCGCTGCTCCCCGCGCAGGTACTCGGCGTGTGCCAGGGCGAGCACGGCAGGCAGCGGGCTGCCCTCGGGCGCGGTGTCGGCCGCGGCCCCGGCGGCGGCGAACATCTCCTCCGCCGAACCGCCGCGGCTGGGGGCCAGCGCGCGTACCCGGGTCATGTGCGCCGGGAAGAGGTGCGGCGCCCGCGCGCTCGCCTCGGTCCAGGCGCGTTCGCGCTCCTCGCGGTCACCGAGCCCCATCGCCACCGTCTGAAGGGCGGACCAGGGAGCGGCGTCCTCGGGGTTGGCCCGGGCCGCCTCCTCCAGCGGGACCCGCGCCTCGTGCAGGGCGGCCTCGAAGGCCTTGCGGTCGGCCTGGCCGGTGCCGCCGGAGGGCAGGGTCATGGCCCGGGCCAGCAGCGTGTGGCCCAGCCACAGCATCGTGTCGGCGGGGTCGGCGCCCGCCTCGACCAGCGCGGCGACCTCGTCGGGGCGGTCCACAGCGGCCCGCCCCAACGCCTCGGCCTGGTAGGCGCGGGCCTCCGGGTCCTCCCTGGTCTCCACGAGCAGGGTCGCGCCCGCCTCGACGTCGCCCTCGCGCGCCGCCTCACAACCGGCGCGCAGCAGGGGGTCCGTGCCATAGGCCGCCGACACCAGCACCGCCTCCAGGTCGGCACCGCGCAGGGTCCGCCCGGGGTTCCATCCGAATCGCCACATGTCAGTCAGGCTAGGGCACTCAACACTGAAGGCGGGGTGCGGCGGCACTCGGCCACCGCACCCCTCACGCCTGCGCGCAGAACCCTACTCGTGGGCGACCTGCGGCTGCGGCTGGCCGACCGGGGCGACCAGGCCCTTGGCCCGGTCACGGCGGTGGTTGACCACCTGGAGGGTGATGAGCACCGTGCACGCCACCGTTCCGGCGATGACGAACCAGTCCGAGGGGACGTACACGGACAGCAGGGCCTGGGTCCAGTCGGTCCACTCGGGGGCGATCAGGATCAGGGCGGCGGACACGCCCAGGGCGATGCGCTCGCCCAGCAGGGTGCGGCGCAGGAAGAAGCCCTCGATCGCCATCGCCCCCGCTGCCAGGGCCAGCGAGCCCGTGACGATGGCTGTCACCAGGTTCAGGACCGGCCCGTCCAGCTCCATCAGGGCCGAGTAGGCCATCAGGAGCGGGATCAGGTAGAGGCCCTTGGCGAACTTCCACGCGGACACGCCCGAGCGCATCGGACTGGAGTTGGCGATGCCGGCCGCGGCGAAGGCGGCCAGGGCCACCGGCGGGGTGACGTTGGAGTCCTGGCTGAGCCAGTACACGATCATGTGCGCCACGATCAGCGCCAGCCCGAGCTGCTCCAGCGCCGGACCAGCCAGGATGACCAGCACGACATAGGACGCGGTCACCGGCAGGCCGACACCCAGGATGAGGGAGGCCAGCGCGACCATCACCAGGGTCATGAGGAGGTTCCCGGCGAAGGCGTTGACCAGCACGTCGGAGAAGACCAGGCCCAGGCCGGTGAGGCCGACCATGCCGACGATGATGCCCGCGGCGGCGCACGCCACGGACACCGGCAGCGTACTGCGGGCGGCCATCACGAACACCTCCAGGAAGTCCTGGAAGCTCAGGCGGCTGCCAGCCCTCAGCATGGCCACGACCAGCAGGGCGCCGCAGGCAGCCAGGCCGGCCTGGCTGGGCGACACATAGTTCAGCAGCAGCACGATCAGCAGGACCAGCGGGGCCAGGAAGTGCCAGCCCGCCCGCATCACGACGGCAAGGGTGGGCACCTCGTCCCGGCCCATGCCGCCGATGTTGTGTTTGCGGGCCAGGATGTCCACGAACAGGAACATCAGCGCGAAGTACATCAGTGCGGGGATGATCGCGACCTTGACGATGTCCGCGTAGGGGATGTTCAGGCGCTCGGCCATCAGGAACGCGCCCGCGCCCATGATGGGCGGCAGCACCTGACCACCGGTGGAGGCGGCCGCCTCCACCCCGGCGGCGTCGTGCTTCTTGTAGCCGACCTTCTTCATCAGCGGGATGGTGAAGGGCCCGCTGGTAACCACGTTGGCGATGGCGCTGCCGGAGATCGAACCCATCAGGGCGCTGCCCAGTACCGCGCCCTTGGCGGGGCCGCCGACCATCCTGCCGGTGAAGACGTAGGCCAGTCCCACGAAGAAGTTGCCGCCGCCGGTCTTGGACAGCAGTGAGCCGAACAGGATGAACACGAACACGAACGTCACGACCACGCCGAGGGTGAGCCCGAAGATGCCGTCGTTGTTCAGGAAGGTGTAGGTGGCGATGCGCTCGCGGGTGTACCCGGAGTGGCCGAACTGGCCGGAGATGTAGGGCCCGTAGTAGGCGTAGAGCAGGAAGGAGCTCACCAGGACGGCCATGACCATCCCCACCGCGCGGCGGGTGGCCTCCAGCAGGACCAGGATGGCGACCAGGCTGATGATGTAGTCGGTCTCGGTGTAGGCCCCCACCCGGCGGGCCAGGTCCGCCTGGAAGACGAGCACGTAGAGGCTGGTCAGCAGGGCGGCGGAGAAGGCGGTCAGGTCGAGCGCGTGCCCGATGCCCCGGACGGTCCGGCCCGCGGACTCCAGTCTCTGTTCCCGGGTACCGGAGCGGACGAACAGCGCGATGACGGAGGCGACCAGCCGGGTGAGGAGCCCGCCCGGTGTGAAGGGCCGCATCACGATGAAGACCAGCAGCAGCACCAGCATGAGGTGGATGATGCGCTGCTGGCGGGCGTCCAGTCCCGAGCGCAGGGCGATGTAGAGCTGGAAGAAGGTCAGGGCCACGCCCAGGAGAAGGATGAGCCCGCCCATGACGAGCCCGGTGCGGCCCTCGCCCCAGCGTTCGGCGGCGATCCTGCGCCACAGCGGCGGGGCGTCCCGGCCGAGCCCGTCGACGTCGGGCAGCGCGTCGGCGGAGGTGCCGGTCTTGCGGCCGCCCTTGCCGAACCCGACCTCGGGGTTCTCCGCGGGCCTCTCGCCTGAGGTCTTCTCAGCGGTCATGGTTCTTCCTCGGGTTCGGATGGGGCGGACCAGCGGTCTGGCACGGGTCAGCCCGGGGAGGGTTCGTCGCAGTGCGGCTGCGGGTCACCGGCCAGCAGTAGGCGGAGCGTGGAGATCCGGACGGGTTCGACGACCACCCGGCGGGAGGTCAGGCACGGTGAAAGCCGGACCTCGGTGTCGGGGGTGCGCAGCCGGTGGTCGACCGCGGCCGCGCCCACCCGGATCGCGACCTCCGGACCGATCGGGCGGTTCATGTCCTCGATGACCCACCACTCGCCGTCGGCCCGGCCGGTCCCCTCACCGGGGATGTGGCCCATGCCCGCGCCGAACTGGCGCAGCCGGGTGGAGTCGACGACCAGCTCACCGTCGCGGACCTCGAGATTCTCCTCGATCGGCAGGCGGTCGATCGAGTGGACGTAGGAGAGGGTGAACTGTTCGCCCTCGGCTAGGGGCAGGTGGCCCAGGCGCTCGTCGTCGACGCTCAGCCGGAGCGCCGGCCACAGGGGCAGCAGCGCTCCGGCGGCGAGGACGGCGGCCAGGGCCGTACCCGCCCGCCTTCTGACCGCGGTGGACGGATCCATCGGGGGCACACGCCCTACTCGTCGTCGCCCTCGGCGCTCGCGGCGCCTTCGGGGAGCAGGTCAGCCGGGATGTCCACGCCCTGCTCCTCGTAGAAGCGGACGGCGCCCGGGTGGACCGGGACCGGGCTGTTCTCGATGGTCTCCGGGACCAGGTACTCCTCACTCGGGGCGTACACGCCGACGACCTCGTCGATGTGCTCGAACATGGCCTTGGTGATCTCGTAGGCCTGCTCCTCGTTGAAGCTGCCCGGCACGACCAGGGCGTTCCACACGGCGATGGTGGCCACGTCGTCCTCGACGCCCGGGTAGGTGCCGCCCGGGATGACGTGCTCGGTGTAGCCGCCGTAGCCGCTGACGACCGCGTCGCGCTCGTCGTCGCACATCTCGATGAGCGCGATGTCCTCGGTGGTACCGAGCTCGGTGATGCCCGAGTGGCCCTGCCCGACGACCCACGAGCCGGCGTCGAGCTGGTTGTTGGTCAGGGCGTTGGCGGTCTCGGCGTAGCCCAGCTGCTGGATCTCCAGGTCGCTGGAGGCGATCTCCAGCGACTCGAAGACCTGGTTGGTGGTGGCCTCGTTGCCGCTGCCGATGTCACCGACGGAGTAGCGGTGGTCCACCACGTCCGAGAAGCACTCGAAGCCGTTGGACTCGGCGATCCCGGCGAGGGTCACGGCGTGGAAGACGTTCGGGTAGAGCACCGCGAGCGAGTAGGTCTCGACCGGGGAGCCCTCGAAGTCGGCGGTTCCGGTGAAGCCCTGGTCGGCGGCGTCGCCCTGGACGATCCCCAGGTGGCCGTCGCCCGCACCGAGCAGGCGGATGTTCTCCACGGAGGCGCCGGTGGCCTCGACCGAGGCGGTCTGGCCCTCGAGGTTGTCGCCGATGATGCCGCGCAGGGCACCGCCGATCGGGTAGTAGACACCGGTGGTGCCACCGGTGACGATGCTGAGGTTGTTCTGGACCGGGCCCTCGCCGAGGCCGATCTCCTCAGCCGCCTGTTCGGCGGGCTGTTCCCCGCAGGCGGCCAGCAGCAGGACGCTGGCGGAGACGGCGGCCAGGGGCAACAGTGTGCGGCGCATGGTCGTGGGGGTCCTCTCGGGTGCCTCTGAGTCAGGGACGCAGGAGTCAGCGATATCCGCTGGTCAGATCCCTGGATTCGGGGTTCCGGCAGCGTTCCGACACCTACGGATGTGAGCAACGTAACTGTCATCCACCGGAAACCCGTAGCCCTCGGGGAGGTATTTGAGGCTCTCCTGAGGTTCACCTGAGGTTTCCACCTCGTTGCTATTGTTCGACCATGACGTGGACCGTCCCTCAACGTCTCTGGTACCTGGCCCGATCCCTGACCGCTGGCTCCCTCGCCGTCGCGGCGCTCACGTGGGCCTATCCCCCGCCCTCAGAGCCTCTGCGGCTGTCCATCGGTACCGGTGGCGCGGGCGGTGTCTACCACGTCTACGGAACCGGGCTGGCGGAGGTCACCGGGGCCCGGCCAGACACCGAGATCACCGCGCTGACCACCGCCGCCAGCGTGGAGAACAACCTGTTGGTGGCCGACGGGTCGATGGACGTCGCCTTCACCCTCGCCGATGTCGCCGCCCTGGCAGTGAGCGGTGAGGACCCCTTCGACAGCCCGCTGCCGATCTCGGCTGTGGCCCGCCTCTACGACAACCACACCCACGTGGTGGTGCGGGCGGACTCGCCCTACCAGAGCGTCTCCGACCTGGCCGGGGGCACGGTCTCGGTGGGCGCGATGGGGTCGGGTACCGAGATGATGGCCGACCGCCTCCTGGACCAGGCCGGTCTCGAACCGGTCGCCGAGGGCGAGGACCCCGCGTCGCACCCCGCGGGGGTGACCCGACTCCAGCTGTCCATCGGCAGCTCGGCCCTGGCTCTGGAGAACGGGCGGATCGACGCGTTCTTCTGGTCCGGAGGCCTGCCGACCCACGCGGTCGGTGACCTGGCCGAACGGTTGCCGATCCGGTTGCTGGACCTGTCCGACCACGTCCCGGGGTTGGTCGAGGAATACGGGGAGTACTTCTCCGAGCTCCCGGTCCCGGCCGGGACCTACGAGGAAGTCCCGGCGGTGCGCACGATCGGGGTGCCGAGTCTGCTGGTGGTCAACAGCCGGATGCCCGAGGAACGCGTCGAGGCGTTCACCCGGCTGCTCTTCGAGTCACAGGCCGAGCTGGTCGAGATCCACCCGGTGGCGCTGCACCTGCATCCGCGTTCGGCGATCGCCACGCTGCCGGTCCCCCTCCATCCGGGCGCGGCCCGCTACTACCAGTCGGTCAAGTACGCGAACGACCGGCCACCGTCCGGACACGACTGAGCCCGGCGGGGCGCTCCCGGAGATGCTCCGGCAAGCGGCCCCACCGGGCCCTTAGTACTGGTCAGTGCCTCTTCAGTGAGTCAGCGGTTCACCGAGTGAGCGGGTCAGCGCTGACCGCTAGTGACGTCGGGCTCCGGCACGGAACCGGGCACCGTGTCAGCGGAGCCTTCGGCCCCGACGCTCCGGCCGGAGTCAGCGGCTCCGGTGTGGGCGCGCTCCAGCTTCGCGCCCTCGACGTCGATGTCGGGCAGGATCCGGTCCAACCACGCGGGCAGCCACCAGGCGGCGTCCCCGGCCAGGTGCATCACGGCGGGCACGAGCAGCATGCGCACCACGAACGCGTCGAGTAGGACACCGAAGGCGAGCGCGAAACCGATCGAGCTGATCATCGTCATCTCGGAGAAGATGAACCCGCCGAACACCGAGATCATGATGATCGCGGCGGCGGTGACCACCGAACGCCCGGCCCGGAAGCCCTGTGCCACGGCGAGCCGGGCGGGGGCGCCGTGCACGTAGGCCTCGCGCATGCCGGTGCCGATGAAGAGCATGTAGTCCATGGCCAGGCCGAACAGGATGCCGACCACGATCGTGGGCAGGAAGCTCAGCACCGGGCCCGGGTCGCCCAGTCCGAGGAGACCGCCGAACCAGCCCCACTGGTAGACGGCGACCACACCGCCGAGGGCGGCGAAGTAGGACAGGATGAACCCGAGCGTGGCCACGACCGGGACGAAGATCGACCGGAACACCAGCAGCAGGATGACCAGGGCCAAACCCACGACCACCGTCAGGTAGATCGGCAGGGCGCTGGCGATCTGCTCGGAGATGTCGATGTTGCCGCTGGCCATACCGGCGACCCCGAGCGGCGGCTCGCCCTGGATCGGCTCCATGGCGCGCAGGGTGTGCACGAGTTCCTCGGTGGACTCGCTGGAGGGCCCTTCGACCGGCTTGACCTGGAAGATGGCCAGGGTTCCGTCGTCGGAGACACCGATGGGCGCGATCGCGTCGACGTCATCGAGGGCATGGACGGCGTCGGCGACCTCGTACTGGTACTGCTCAGCGTTGTCCTGGGCCGACTCGTCGTCGGGGCCGCCGGGGATGTCGGCGGTGACCAGGAGGGGGCCGTTCTGGCCTTCACCGAAGTGCTCGGTGATGGCGGTGTAGGCGGCGTACTGGGTGGAGTCGACCGGCTGTGAGGAGCCGTCCGGCAGGCCCTGGCGCAGGTCGAAGGCGGGCAGGGCGATGACGCCGAGGACGATGACGGCGACGGCGGCCCGCAGGAGCGCCCGGCCGTTGCCCATCGGCTGGAGCTCGTCCTGCTTCTCCGACTTCGCGGGCGCCTGCTTCCGGGACGTCTGACCGTTGGCGGCGGCCTTGGCCTTGGCCTTGGCCTTGGCAGTCTTGTCCGGGAGGTCGGTCGGGTCGGCGTCGAGTCGGGCGCGTTCGCGCTTGGACAGGATGCGCATACCCACCAGGGCCAGCAGCGCCGGGATGAGGGTGACCGCGATGAGCACGGCGACGCCGATCGCGACCGCGCCGACGCTGCCCATGAGGCCGAGGAAGCCGATGCCGGTGAGGTTCAGGCCCAGCAGTGCGATGAGCACGGTGGCACCCGCGAACACCACGGCGTTTCCGGCCGTTCCGTTGGCCAGGCCCACGGAGTCGTCGAGGCCGACGCCCTCCTTGAGCTGGCGGCGGTGCCGGTTGACGATGAACAGGGCGTAGTCGATGCCCACGGCCAGACCGAGCATGAGGCCCAGGATCGGAGTGATGTCGGCGATCGCGAGGACCCCGGACAGGGACATGGTGATCAGGGTCGCGATACCCACGCCGACGAGGGCGGTGAGGATCGGCAGTCCGGCGCCGACGAGGGTGCCGAGCATGACCAGCAGGACGATGCCCGCGACGATCACACCGATCACCTCGGCCTTGCTGACCAGGCTGGGCAGCTCCATGGCGATGTCGTCGGCGAAGTCGACGGTGGTGCCGGGCACCGGGTTGTCCGCGAAGACGGAGATGACGGCGTCCCGGGTGTCCTGGGAGACCTCCTCCTGGGCCTCGGTGAAGGAGACGATCACCAGGGCGGTGGTCTCGTCCTCGGAGACCGTGCCGATCCCGGCGACCATCTCCAGCATGGCCTCGCCCTGTTCGAGCTGCTCCTCCTCGGGCTCCAGAGCCTCCAGCCCCGCGTCGATCTCGGCCTGCTGGCCGTCGAAGCCCTCCTCGAGCTGGTCGAGTAGCCCTGCGGCCTCGGCCTGGGCGCGGCCCTCGTCCAGTTGTTCCTGGCCGTCCTCGATCTCGGCGCGGGCGCTGTCGATCTGCTCGCGCCCGTCCTCGAGGAGCTCGGCCTGGTCGGCGCGCTCCGCCTCGGTGGCGAACGGGTCGACGACGGCCTCAACCCCGTCGGCCCCGTCGGCCTCCTCGACGAGCTCGGCAATGTCCGCGCGCTGCTCGTCGGTGAAGGCGGAGCCGTCCTCGGTCTGCAGGACGATGGTGCCCGAACCGCCGCCCATGCCGTCGAACTCGGCCTTGAGGCGCTGGTTCACCTCGTCGGTGGCGGTGCCGGGGATGGAGAAGCCGTCCTCCAGCTCTCCGGAGAAGAGGAAGAAGGCTCCGGCTGACGCCACAAGCAGGGCCAGCCAGATCGCGATGACGGTGCGGGCGCGCCGTGCGCAGGCACGCCCGAGTCTGTAGAGAAGTTCAGCCATGGTTCTTCCGCAGGAGAGGTGGGTGTGGTGAGCGGACCGGCTGGGTCGGTGCCCGTTCAGGAGGCGCTCGCCCGGGAGGTGTTCGCTCAGGAGGTGCTGGTGTCGGAGCCGAGGGCGCCGAAGCCGGTGCGGTAGGTGCCGATCATGCGGTCGAGCAGCTCGGTCCAGACCCGGCGGGACTCGGCGGTGTCGGTCCCACCGGTGGCCAGGGCCCAGCGGCGGACCACGGCCAGTGACCCGCCCACGAGCGCACCGCACATCAGGTCGACCTCGAAGGGGTCGGCCGAGGGGTGGTGGTGCAGGGTGGTGGCGGCGATCCGGCCGCCCAGGTCGGAGATGGCCCGCTCGAAGAGCACGGCCTGACGCGGGTTCGGCCGGTGGTCGCCGAGATCGAAGATCTGGGCGGGGCCGCAGCCCTCGCTCTCGAAGATCCGGGTGAACTCGGCGATCGGGGTGACCAGGTCGGTGGCGCGCAGGGCGGCGGCGAGCCGGTCGAACATCAGGGTCCCCTCGCCCGCCGAGGCGAGGTTGGCGTCGACGTTGTCGAGGACGGCCCCGAGCATCTCCCGGAATACCTCGAGCGTGATGTCGTCCAGCGTCTTGAAGTGGTTGAAGACGGTGCGCCGGGAGACGTCTGCCTGGGCGGCGAGCTGGTCGACGGTGAAGTCGGTGCCGCCGATCTCGGTCATGAGTTCCGCCGCGGCGTCGACGATGGCACGCCGGTGCCGGGCCTTGAGCGCTTCGCGCCGGTCGGTCGCGGGCGTGCGCCGCTGTTCTGCCATGGATTCAGACTAGGCAAGTGCGTGCACTTAGTGCAACGACGCACTGAGTGCACCTAGTCACACCGGTTCGCCCCGAAAGTCCGCCCGCTGTTGGTCCGGCTGGCCCCGTTGATCCGGCTGGCCCGGCTGTCCCGGCTGGCCCTGTTGGAGCCGCAGCCGCAACCGCGCGTCGATCCCGCTCGGTTCCCTGGGGCTCAGGGACAGCTTCGCCCCCTGGAGCTCCAGCAGGGTGACCACGATGGACAGGCCGAGCCCCGTACCGCCCGAACCCCCGCCGTCGCGCCAGAAGGGCCGGGTGGCCTGGGCCAGCTGCTCCTCGGGGAGCCCGGGCCCGTCGTCCACCACGTGCACGTCCAGGTGCCCGCCCTCCGACCCCTCCCCGACCGGCTCCCCCACGTGCACCGTGATGCGCACGCCCTCCCCGCCGAACTTCAGGGCGTTGTCGATGAGCGCGTCCAGGGCCTGGTCCAGGGTGCCCTCCACGCAGCGCACCGGCGCGGTCTGGGCGCCCGAGCACTCCAGGACGGCGCGGGCGCGCTCGGCGATCGGCCGCCAGGCGTCCACCCGCTGTTCGGCCACCTCCCGGGCGTCCTCCCACACGGTGGAGTGCTCGGCGTCCTCGGCCTGGGCCAGGGTGAGCAGGCTGTCGCAGATCCGGGAGAGCCGGTCCACCTCGTCCAGGGCCAGCCGGTGCTCCTGTGCGCCCTCGGACCCCAGGTACCGGGACAGGCTGCCCACCCGCAGGCGCAGCGCGGCCAGCGGGTTGCGCACCTGGTGCCCGGCGTAGGCCACGAAGGTGCGCTGGCTCTCCAGCATGGAGGTGATGGTGTCGGCCATCTGGTTGAAGGACTCACCCAGTCTGCGCAGTTCCGCGGGCCCGGCGGCGGTGCGCACCCGGGCGTCCAGGCTGCCGCCGCTCACCGCCCGGGTGGCTTCGTCGAGATCGTGGACGGGGCGCAGGATCCAGCGGGTGAGCGGCCCGGCCACCGCGATGCCCGCCACCATCAGGGCGGCCACCACCAGCAGGGCCACGAACCACTGCACGAGAGTGGCCCGGCGCAGGGCGTCGGTGGGCGAGGCGGTGACAGCGGCCCCGACCACCTCGCCGGAGCTGCCGATGGGCTCGGCGACGATGAGCGGCCCCTCCTGCCAAGGCCAGACCACGCTGTCCGCGCCCATCCGGTTCCCGGCCAGCGCGGTGCGGACCGGGCCGGGCACCTCCTCCGCGCTGCCCGGCCAGCCGGAGGGGTCCAGGTCGGCGAGGGTGAGCCCGGGCCGGGAGGAGGCCACCACCTCGCCGTCGCGGTCCACCACCACGGCGGTGATCCCGTACACCTGCTCGTAGACGGTGAGCTCACCGGTCAGTCCGGACAGGGTGTCCTCGGTCCCGGTCAGCACCCCGGGTTCGGCCAGCCCGGCGAAGCGGGCGGTGTCGTTGATCCGGTCCAGGAGCATGTCTGAGGTGCCGCGGGCGGCGATGCTCTGGCACAGGGGGAGGGCGAGCGCCAGACAGGCGGCGACCAGCAGGGTGACGTACACGGTCACCACGCGCCGGTGCATCACCGGCCCCCTTCCGCCGCCGCGGTGACCGCCCCCGGACCCACCGCGGAGCCTTCCGGGCGGCCGAACGCTCTCATGCCCGCGACACCGGTACGCCGGCGTTCTCGGTGGCCACCAACCGGTAGCCGACCCCGCGCACGGTCTGGATCAGCCGGGGCAGGCCCAGTTTGGAACGCAGGGTTCCGATGTGCACCTCGAGGGTGCGCAGGGTGCCCGGCCAGGCGGTCTGCCAGACCTTGAGCAGCAGGTCCTCCCGGGAGACCACCGCGCCCGTCTCCCTGAGCAGGACCACGAGCAGGTCGAACTCCTTTCGGGTGAGTTCGACCGGTCGGCCCTCGCAGAGCACGGAGCGGGTGGCCAGGTCCGCCTCGATCGGCCCGGTCCGCAGGACGGTGTCGACCCGCCTGGTGGTACGGCGCAGGACCGCCTCCATCCGGGCGCACAGCTCCTCGATGACCAGTGGTTTGACCACGTAGTCGTCGGCGCCGGAGCGCAGCCCGAGGATGCGCTCGCGCTGCTGCCGCCGGGCGGTGACCATGATGATCGCGGTGTCACCGAAGTCCTGGCGCTCCCGGATCCGCTGGCACAGTTCGATGCCGTCCATATCAGGCAGCCCGAGGTCGAGCAGGACGATGTCCGCAGGGGGTGCGGCCAGGGCACCCCCCGCGGTCCTCGCCTGGTCGACCTCGTAGCCGTGCGCCTCCAGCGCACCGGCGAGGGCGTCCGCGAGGCGGACATCGTCCTCGACGAGCAGCACCTTGATCATGACCGGTGTCCTTCGGGTGGACGAAACAGGGGATTAACACGCACCCTAACCGGACATTGTGCCCCAGGCCACACCGAAGTCGTCAGTGCTCAGCGGCCCTGCCTGCGGTCGCCGAGCGACCCCGCCAGCTGGTCATGCTCGCGGGACCCCGTTCAGGGACGGTCTCCCGGCCGCCCCACGTGCAGGTCCGGAACGATCTCCGGGGCGCCGTGCTGGACGGCGTCGGCCTCCTGGTCGGTGTCCTGCTCCTGGGCGGCGCGTTCGGCCTCGATGCCCTTGCGGTAGTACTCCACCTCGCGCTTGACCTGCTCCTTGTTCCAGCCCAGGGGTTCCGCCATGAGCTCGGCCGCAGCCTCGGCCGCGGCGATCCCCCGGTCCCAGGTCTCGAAGGAGATGCGGGTCCGCCGGGACAGGACGTCCTCCAGGTGGCGGGCGCCCTCCGCCGCCACCGCGTAGACGACCTCCGCCCGCAGGTAGTCCTCGCCGCCAGCCAGCGGCTGCCCGAGGTCGGACCGCTCCCTGATCAGGTCCAGGACGTCGTGCACGGACGAGCCGAACCGGCGCAGCAGGTGCGTGATGCGGGAGACGTGCAGCCCCGAGTCGCGGGCCAGCCGGTGCCGCTGGTTGTACAGCGCCGCGTACCCGTCCGCACCCACCAGGGGCAGCTTGTCGGTGACCGAGTTCGGGATCGCCCCGCCGAGCCCGTGCGCCACCGCGTCCACCGCGTCCTTGGCCATGACCCGGTAGGTGGTGTACTTGCCGCCCGCGATGAGCACCAGCCCGGGCACCGGGTGGGCGACCGTGTGCTCGCGGGACAGCTTGGAGGTCTCCTCCGACTCCCCCGACAGCAGCGGCCGCAGCCCGGCGTAGACGCCCTCCACGTCGTCGCGGCCCAGGGGCGTGCGCAGCACCTGGTTGACGTGGTCCAGGACGTAGTCGATGTCGGCCCGGGAGGCCGCCGGGTTCTCCTTGTCCAGGTCCCAGGGGGTGTCGGTGGTGCCGATGATCCAGTGGCGGCCCCACGGGATCACGAACAGCACGCTCTTCTCGGTCTGCAGGATCATTCCGGAGGAGGCCTGGATCCGGTCCCGGGGCACCACCAGGTGCACGCCCTTGGAGGCGCTCACGTGGATCTGCCCGCGACCGCCCACCATCTCCTGGATGTCGTCGGTCCACACCCCGGCGGCGTTGACCACCTGACGGGCGCGGATCTGCTTCCTGTCACCGGTCTCCAGGTCGGCTGCGGTCGCGCCGACCACGTGTTCGCCCTCGCGCAGGAACTCCACGGCCTGCACCCGGGAGGCGATGTTGGCGCCCAGCCCGGCGGCGGTGCGCAGCACGGTGGTGACCAGGCGGGCGTCGTCGACCTGGCAGTCCCAGTACTGGACCGCCCCGGCCAGCGCGCTGCGCTTGAGCGCCGGGAACACCCGCAGCGCCCCGGACCTGGACAGGTGCCGGTGCGCGGGCAGCCCGCGGTTGTTGCGCGAGGTGAGCGCCAGGGTGTCGTAGAGGGTGACGCCCGCGCCGATGTAGAAGCGTTCCCAGTGGTGCTCGAACGGGAAGAGGAACGGCACCGGGCGGACCAGGTGCGGGGCGATGGTGGTAAGCAGCAGCCCGCGCTCGTGCAGAGCCTCGCGGACCAGCTCGAAGTCGAACTGCTCCAGGTAGCGGAGCCCGCCGTGGATGAGTTTGCTGGATCTGCTGGAGGTCCCCGAGGCGAAGTCGCGCGCCTCGATCAGCCCCGTGGAGAGCCCGCGCGAGACCGCGTCGAGCGCGATCCCCGCGCCCACGATCCCGCCGCCCACCACGAGGACGTCCAGCTCCTCGTCGGCCATCGACGCGAGCGCCTCGGCGCGCCCCTTCGGCCCCAACCAGGTGGTTGCCATCGGTGGTCCTCCCTCTCGATAAGTGTCCCACCAAGGCGCATACCCGGTCCGGTGGGGCCTCAGGCTAACCGGAGGCCGAAGGAGCTGTGCGTTGCCACACGCGATACCGCCGTTTTACCTCCGCCACACCACCGGGGCCAGAAAGGCGGCGGCGATCCCGCTTACCCCCTCAGCAGGTAGGGCCGGACCAGGGCACCGGCTGCTTCGTTCGGGTGGCCCCACTCCCCCGAGTTCCTGCCACTGCCCGCCAACTCCAACCGCCGAGGGGCCGGAGGGAGCTGGGGCCTGATCGGCGCGGTTCTGGTCGGAGCGCCGATCACCTGGCACAACGCCCACGCCACCGCTGAGGCGAACACCCACCACAACCGCGAGGCCATCGTCTGACGGGGCTTGCGGTGCCTTCCTCCGCTAGAGTTCTGCATGGTCTTCCTCCTGCTTCGTTCAGGTGGTCGATCAGCCCGGGCCGGTGATTGGTGCACCGACCCGGGCACTGTGCTTTCTGGGGACGCACCGCTTTCTGGGGGTGCGTCGATCGCCGAAAGCGTGCGCGCGGGTGTCAATGGCCCCTGTGCACCGAAGCTGCGCTTCCCGCCACGCTGGTCCCAGCCGCGATCCGCACCCGTGTTCCCTAGCCGTCCAGGTCGGGTTCCCGGTCGAGGTGGATCATCGCCCGCAGGTACAACGGCTGGTCGGGCCGCCCCTCCCACCACCAGTACTCGGCGACCTGGTCCACCAGCCACAACCCGCGCCCACCCGGGCACGGTTCTCCGGACTCCGGTTCGATCACCCGGGGCCGCAGCCTGGGACCGCCCCACTTACGGCCCTGGTCCAGCACCCCCAGCAGCACGGTCGTGTGGCCCAGGAACTCCATCGAGACCCCGATCCGCCCGTACTTCTCACAGCTCGCCGTGTGGCGAACGGCGTTGGTGGCCAGCTCGCTGCCGACCAGCGCCACCCAGAACCCCTTCTCACCACGCAGCCGCTCGTCCCGGGTCAGCCACGCCCGCACCTTCGCGATGGCCTGCTCGTTCCCGTCCATGTAGCAAAACGCCGCCGACGACAGCCCCACCCCACCACCAGGTCGCCGAGGCCCAACTTTCCGACCAACACCCATAACGCCCTCCTCAGATGAGTCCGCGAACAGTCATCGAAGGCAGCCCAGAACCACCCACCACACACTCGACCCTCTGCCTCTGGAAACGGTGTGTAGCCGAACCATCGCTCCTTCGATACAAACGATCATGCCCAGGGGAAGCTTCGCTCGCAAGCGTTCTCAAAAATCTTTTTCAGAAAGCTTCTCAGGCGAACTACCGATAGCATCAGGGCGGCGACAAGCACGGGTTGCCCAACCGCCGAAGAGCTGGAACGGGGAGGAACGTGGCGCGAACACGCGGCCCAGCAGGGAGCAAGCGCAAGCTGGGGCTCTGGCTGAAGGAGCAGCGCACAACTGCCGGACTCACCGGCAAGCAGGTCGCGAACGAACTCGGCTGTGGTGACCCGAAGGTCTTCCGCATGGAGGGAGGCCATGCGGTCCCCAGCAAGCTGGAACTCGATCGCCTCTTCGAGCTCTTCGGCGTCGAGGACTCCCAGGAGCGCGAACTCATACGCCAGCTCTCAGCGGATGCGAAGTCGCGACACTGGACCAGCGACTTCGAGAGCGTCATGCCGCCCAAGTTCGACATCTACGTCGGGCGCGAAGAGGACGCCACCAGCATCTACGTCTACGAGACGCACCTTGTCCAGGGTCTGCTCCAAACCCAGGACCACATGCGCTCCCTGCTCGCGGCCACCAACCCCCAGGACGCCCCCGAGGACGTCGAACGCCTTGTCGAGTTCCGCACCCGACGACAGAGAATCCTGGACCGCGACCCCGACCCGCTGAACCTGTGGGTACTCATGGACGAAGCCGCCCTACGCAGACAGGTCGGCGGACCACAGGTCCACCGGGCACAGCTCGAACACCTGCTGACGGTCACTCGCAAACCCAACGTGAACGTTCAGGTCATCCCGGAGAGCGTGGGTGCGCACGCGGGCCTGAGCGGCCCGTTCAGCATCCTGGAGTTCGAGACGGACGAGCCCTCGATGATCTACATCGAAGGCCAGGGCGGGAACCTGTACCTGGACAAACCGCGCGAGATCCGCCGCCACAAACAGCTGTGGAACCACATCGTGGATGTCGCCACTCCCACAGCTGCGTCCGCACGCTACATCGAAAAGCTCATGGAGGAGCTGCCATCATGACCCGCCACCAGAACGGCTCCCGCCCCAGCCTCGCTGAAATCACTCAGCTGCCGTTCGTCAAGTCGTCGTTCTCCGGCGGCCAGGGCTCCTGTGTCGGCATCAAGCGGTTCGGACCCTGGACCATCGTCGGCAAGCACGAACTCGGCGAGGCCAGCCCCACCCTGGCCTTCCCCAGCGCCGACTGGGATGAATTCTGCACACGCATCGCCCAAGGCGAGAAGACCTCCTTCGGCGAGGTCACCGCCGCCTTCACTCCTGAGGGCGGGTTCACCCTGACCGAGGCCACCAACCCACAGGCCCCCATCATCGTCTATGACAGGGCCGAATGGGACGCCTTCCAGCTCGGCGCCCAAGCAGGAGAGCTCCGCAGCGCCACCCCCACCAACTGAGCACAACCAACGGTCAGCCCTCACCACCGCTCGGGTCCGTCGGCAGCAACGTCTCACCGGTGACAACCCGCTCCGCTTCTCAGCAGTCTTCAATGAGTCCGCTCTCCATCGCGTGATCGGTGGGACCGAGGTGACGAGAGATCAGCTCATCCACCTCATGGAGACGGCTGATCTACCCAACGTGGACTTGCGTTGTGTGCCGTTCACTGCCGGAGCTCACGCCGCGACCGAAGGGAGCTTCGTTCTGCTCCGGTTCCCCGACCTCATCGAAGGGGTCAACTCAGGCGACGCGGTCTACATCGAGTACGCCATCGGTGGCCTGTTCCTGGAGCAGGAGTCCGAAACCTCCTACTACCAGGGGTTGTTTCACAAAGTGCAGGGGGCTGCGCTGGAACAGCAAGAGACCCGAAAGCTCATTCAGCGATTGCTGGACGAAAAGTACAAGTAGGGAAGAGATGACCGTGGAGAACGGGTGGAACAACTGGCGTAAGTCCAGCTACAGCGGTGGGCACGGCGGAGAGTGCGTCGAGGTCGCGGACCAAGGTGGAGACGTGGCCGTCCGAGACACCCGGAACCGTGAACTGGGCCACCTCTCTTTTCAGAGCTCGGAGTGGACCAACCTCCTGAACACGCTTCAACGCTGACCCGACCGGGTGCCCCGACCAACACCCGGGGTACCCCACCCCTCTCGCCCGGGGGCAGTGCATGCAGCGGGGTGAAGCCAGCGCGAGCACCTGTGCACAGGGCTGTGCCCAGGTCACATCCCTCTCGAAGGAATCACCGAGGTCGGGGCACCTCAGCTCAACAAGGTGACCTGGAAGCATGTGCCCGCACACACCACAAGCTTTGCCACGTACGAGATGTCACCTACGAGGAGGACCGCACAGGCAGCGCTCCCCAGGTCATGGCCACCCTACGCAACACCGCGATCGGGCTGCTCCGAGCGGCCGGATTCAACAACATCGCCGGCTCCAACCACCACATGATCCGCGACGAGGCTCGCTCAGACTCTTACAGACCTGACTTTGCCGGAGCCTTGGGCGAGACGATGGCATACGCGGGCGTGTTCCTCGGAGCGATGGTGACGTGAAGAACTTCCAGCCAACCGGGTCCAACACACCCGCTTCTTCCTGTTCGCTCTATGAAGGTACAGGCCACTTCATATATTCATGGCTTGAACATACCCTCAATACAACCCCTAAAAAATTCATGAATAAACATCACGCCAAATCATGCCAGAATAAATAGCCCAAACCCCGACGCCAAAACTTACGAAAGCAAACACCCACCTCCCCCTTCCATATGTGTTTGGAAAATTAAGTATATCCCTGCCTGAAAATTTCCCCCCCACCCAACAAAGCGCCATATCGAAAAGTGAGGCCACAAACAAAAGCACCCTGAGCGGCCCATAGAAGTAGACAACAGAGAACAGGACAATAGATACAGCAGGAAAACTTTGCTTGACAACTCCCGCCAGAATAAGCGGGACATTGACAAAGGCAAAAAGAATGAAGAACGAAACTAAAATTCTCCCCGCAAGGAGACGAAGATGGACCCGACCATCGCCTGGGTTTCGAGCGAATTCCTTTTCTGACTTGGCCCTATCTACAACAGTGCCCCTAATCGACTTGAAGCCCAAAGCGAGGAGAAAATCAGGAGTTCGGAAGGCTCCGAAATCGGAAAACTTGACAGTGCGAACCATGCGCCCCTCAACAAAATAGGGGTGGCCCTGATCAGCCACCCCCAGGAATCTAGTATCTATGCCACGTTCCGTTGGACCCGGTCGAATCTGCTACAGCAACGCCAGCAGAGTTCGCAGAAAGAACCATACCGGTCGCTCTTTCCAGTTGCCCCCCCAATTGCATCAGCTCGCCGAATATCTGAATGCCTTTCAGAAGCGCTCCCCTGCCTGGCTCTCTTTTTCTGCCTAGCCGCCTTAGTCACGTCGTCAGCAATTTCGCCAATCCTACCCCTGTGGCTAGCGACAGCCTTACTCTTCATCCCCCGAGTCAAAAGCCTTCCTGCACCTCCAGGAACAAGAGCTCCAGCAAGGTCCCATGCCCCATTCACCGAATCTCCAGTGCCGAACTTCCATAGCCCTCTAGCAACGCTCAGCCCCACCGCAGCCACAGCACACGCCGGACAGGCAAACATTCCAATCACACCGAGAACCATAGCGGCATCGTCAACTAGGTTTCCGCCCTGAAATTGCCCATCATAGCTCGAATACATTTTCTCGAACCAGTTCGCCTCTTCAAGCCATTTTTCCTCTTCGGCCTTTACCGGCGGCGGGACATACGGGGTCGGCAGGGTGTACGGAGTGAACGTCGTCGAAGTCATGGTCGCGGACCACGCAGGTGACGAACTCGACCAACGGAAAGTCTGGTTCGTCGAGCCGTCGATGTACGTATGACTCGTGGAGATCGGCCGACTGGAATAAGCGAAATTATAAGTTCTCCTCGAGAGAGAACTACCTCCACCATAGGTAGGCTCATACGAGTACACCGTGGTGTTTCCCCCGGCCTCCATGCAGATGCCGTCAGCCGGAGTGCAAGCGGAAAGACCAGACCCGTCCCAGTAAGTAGCGGGACTGTTGTTCGCGTACGCATACCCGTTCATGGACTGGGCGTCAACCAGATCCATCAGCGGATCGACCGAGATGAACCGGCCCAGGTCCGCGTCATACGAGCGTGCTCCGAGTTGGGTCAGACCAGTGGACGCATCGATCATCCCATCGACGAACCCGCGCTCCCCCGGCCACGTGCCCGTGGTGCCGCGGTCCTGACCGAACACTGTCATCCTGCGTTGGGTTACCTCGTCGCCGGTGGCGGCGATGCTCATCTCGCCTGTGCCGTGGTGGTCGGAGGTGATCCAGTGCAGGCGGCCGTCGTTCTCACGCACCGCCACGGTCTCACCCGCGTGGGTGAAGTAGCGGGTGGCTTCCTCGGTGCCCTCGGCCGGGTCCCAGGTCACCTCCATACCGGGAAGGTACAGGGTGGTGGCCCCGTTGGCGCGGCGCAGCAAGCGTTCGCCGTTGGCATCGTAGACGTACTCGGTCGTAGACAAACCACCCGTGACCTTGGTCAGCTCACCTTCAGGCCCCCACTCCAGACTCTGGTCATGCTCGCCGCTGTTCCGCGAGACCATGTTGCCAGCCTGGTCGTAGTCGTAGGTGTGGATGCTATTACCCGTGCTCTCGGACTCGGCTACCTGGGTGACGGCATGCGCCGGACCCTGGCCTTCATCGGGGGTGGTGTAGTCGCGGGTGATGCCGCCGCCCGGTTCGTGCTGAACCTCCTGCAGGCAGTTGCCGGTGGGGGAGGACTTCGAGTTCGGTAAGGACCTGTTCGGCCTGGATCAGTCCCAGGTCCGGTTGTACGAGGCGGTGCGCCGCCACACCGTGCTGGTCATGGTCGCCTTGGCGGTGTGCGCGATGGCGGCCGCCCGTGCCCGGCCCCGCACCGATACCCAGGCGCCGCCTCCAACGGGCCCTGACGATGTACCTCCCATCGACCCGAGGCATGTGGGGTTGGCCGTCGCCGCGGTCAAGAACCTGTTGGGTGCTCTGCACCCGCACCAGCCCACTCTCAAGCACACGGTCGGCTGGCAGAACTGGCGTGACCGCCATCGGACCCGAGCCCGCTGGTACTACCAGCGCTCCCGTATCGCGCGTCCGTTTCAGCATCCGTATCCGCAGCTCAACTAACGAAGTACGACTGCCGCACCGGGCCGTTTACGATTATCCCTGCACCAAAAGCTCGACTGAAATATTCAACACAAAAGACAAAATAACAAACATCAGAAAGAACGACAGATTCAAGTAACTTCGGCGCAACAAACGAAGAGGATTCCCATTCTCGCCTCCATCAGCCTCCGCCAGGACATGGGTTTTTATTTTGCGAACACGATCGAGGTTTGCTGATTTCGCGAAAATTTCCGCGAGCAACGATCCACCAAACCCAAAAGAATATACTCGTTTGCCATCGTTGAGATACAGAGCCAGCCCATCGTCCCAACGAACAGCGCGAACCGAAGCAACAGGGATCTCGTAGGCCGCGAGAACGTTCTTTACAACCACCTTCCCAGGAGCCAGTTCAACCTTGGGAAAGTAGGTGAATTTAAGTATAATCCAGACGCCAAATGGGAAGAAAAATGATATGAAATAAATTTCCCATATCCCTGAATTCGCTGAATCCATGGATCTTTCTAGACTCCAAACCAGCCAAAGAATCACAAATGGGACGGACACCGCCAATCCAAAGGTCGCCGTCCACCAGTTCTTCATTACCCCCATGCCCCTATCCCACATCTCATCATCATTTTGACCATTCGTCTTTGACAGTGAGGCTAGTGCCCTGAGCAGCCATCCACTGCCCCGCATTAATTCCGTAGACCATGATTGAACTCTTGAGATCCGCACCACCCACAACTTGCCCCGAGGCAGGTTTCTGGTACCGACTAACCCTAGAAAATCCGGTATCCCTCATAAACCTTCTCCCGCTCCCCGCCAGAACCCGGGCACCAACACCCCCCACAGCCAGCAACCCGAAATCCATGGCATGTTGACCGGCATTCACATTACTCAGATCGTCTCTATTCTTATAGAGATCCCATCCGACGCCACCAAGCCACAAAGCGAGTCCACCAGCAAGGCAGGCTCCAGCGGATGCGAACACGCAAAGCCCAAATCCAACCAGAGTAGCCACGTCCTTAATTTTTGACCTGTTTTCATAGGCCCAGGAGGTGGCACTATCCCAGGCATCACCCAGGGGGCTGGACGCCGTTCCCTGAGCCTCGTAAACAGCACCCTCCAGAGCCTTTTCTGACTCGCTCTTCACTGGAGGTGGAGTGTATGGAGTGTACGGGGTGAACGTCGTCGGGGTGGTGGTCGCAGACCACACAGGTGACGAACTCGACCAACGGAAAGTCTGGTTCGTCGACCCGTCGATGTACGTATGACTCGTGGAGATCAGCCGACTGGAATAAGCGAAATTATACGTTCTCTTCGTGAGATTGCTACCTCCGCCATAGGTAGACTCACGCGAATATACCGTGGTGTTTCCCCCGCCCTCCATACAGGCACCCTCAGCAGGGATACAAGCCGACAAGCCAGACCCGTCCCAGTAAGTGGCAGGGCTGTTGTTAGCATAGGCATACCCGTTCATGGACTGGGCGTCGATCAGGTCCATCAGCGGGTCGACCGAGATGAACCTGCCGAGGTCCGCCTCATAGGCCCGCGCTCCGAGTTGGGTCAGCCCGGTGGAGGCGTCGATCATGCCATCGACGAACCCGCGCTCGCCTGGCCAGGTGCCGGTGGTACCGCGGTCCTGGCCGAAGACCGTCATCCGGCGTTGGACCACCTCATCACCGATAGCAGCGATGGTCATCTCGCCGGTGCCGTGGTGGTCGGAGGTGATCCAGTGCAGGCGGCCGTCGTTCTCACGCACCGCCACGGTCTCACCGGCGTGGGTGAAGTAGCGGGTGGCTTCCTCGGTGCCTGCGGCCGGGTCCCAGGTGACCTCCATGCCCGGCAGGTACAGGGTGGTGGCCCCGTTGGTGCGGCGCAGCAGGCGTTCGCCGTCGGCGTCGTAGACGTACTCGGTCGTGGACAAACCACCCGTGACCTTGGTCAGCTCGCCTTCAGGACCCCACTCCAGGCTCTGGTCATGCTCGCCGCTGTTCCGCGAGACCATGTTCCCGGCCTGGTCGTAGTCGTAGGAGTGGACACTGTTGCCCGTGCTCCCGGACTCGGCTACCTGGGTGACAGCGTGCGCCGGGCCCTGGCCTTCATCGGGGGTGGTGTAGTCGCGGGTGATCCCTCCGCCTGGGCCGTGCTGGACCTCTTGAAGGCGGTTGCCGACCTCGTCGTAGGTGAACTCGTGCCAGTACGGGGCCGCCCCTCCTAGCTCGCTCACCTGCGGCTCATTCGCACAGGCTTCCTCGCCAATCGTCCCGGGGGTCCAGACCTGGGTCAGGCGGCGCAGGTGGGGATCGGCGACGGTGGAGATCGTCTCGTTCAGCGGGGGCCAGCGTTGGGCCGCTACGCTGGTGGCCGCGGCCACCGCCTCGGGATTTGTTGTCTTCACAACCATCGATGATCGGGCGGTGGCCGTTGGTGTGCCCGGGAAACGACCAGATCAACGGGGTCAATCTCTCCGGTCCGGCCAAATGACCTCTGAGCAGGGCAAACCGGATCTACAACTGGAGCATTAAGGGAAAACAAAACCACTCAATATCCAGAAACTCATAAATGATGACACCCAAATAAGTGGAACTGGGAGCAAATTTAAATGCAGTGAAGAATTTTTTTTATCCTCGCCACACTCCCTCCCTTCCCCCCAAGTCTCGAGATGCTCATTTATCCTTTTTGCTGCACGAAAAGCACTGGGACTCCCAAAGATCGCGGAAAGCAGGGACCCCTCAAAGGCAGGGACATTTACCACACTCCCATCCTCAAGAGAAACCAGCATTGCCCCACCACTGACATAAACGTCACTAACCCCGGAAATCGGAACCACAGTCTTTGTCAGGTAACCTCGAACAACAAGAACTCCACCCTCAATTGAAATATTTCTCCAAAAAACTATTTTCAACTCAAACCAGAGAAAAAGGGAGAAAATGTTGGACGCGACCAGGACGCCAGAAAGGCCAAACCCCTCGCCGATCACCGCCAGCGCAAATAGAGTCCACAGGGCCGATATCAGGATCATCCCAAAAACCACGATCCCAGTAGCCCGAAAAACCTCTCTAGGTCCAGACAAAATTACCCTTCCTTAAATGGGTTTCCATACGGCTTGGGGCCACCAAACGTGGCGCCACTAGCAAAATTAATTGCATAGTTTGCCGACGAAGCCCCCCAATCCACCGGGCCTGCCTTCATGTCCCAACCCTGAAAGATACCCTTTTTGCGCTGAGGATTTCCTGATCTGGGATTGTAATCCCACTTCTGAGCCCCGGATCGAACCGTGGGGTTCGATCGCATAGCACCCAGAGCAGACCTCCACGTCCCGGAGGCCAGACGTCCGACCCCCAAAGCAACGCCCCCACCCATGCCCATCATCAAGGCACTCCATCCGTGCTCCTTCCAGTTAATGGATCCATTAACTGTATAGTCCATAAAAATATTCGCGGCCAGAATGCCCCCTCCGATCGCCAGGCATGCACCAGCGGAAACAACTACACAAGCACCGAGCCCAACCCAGCCAGCAACTTCTGAAATGGTCCCCCAATTGTCCTTGGTCCAGTTCCAAGCGTCATTCAGGGGATTGGAAGCAGTTCCCTGAGTCTCGAAGACAGCACCCTCCAGAGCCTTTTCTGCCTCGCTCTTCACTGGAGGTGGAGTGTACGGGGTGAACGTCGTCGGGGTCGTGGTCGCAGACCACCCAGGTGATGAACTCGACCAACGGAAAGTCTGGTTCGTCGACCCGTCGATGTACGTATGACTCGTGGAGATCGGCCGACTGGAATAAGCGAAATTATACGTTCTCTTCGTGAGATTGCTGCCTCCGCCATAGGTAGACTCACGCGAATATACCGTGGTGTTTCCCCCGACCTCCATACAGGCACCCTCAGCAGGGATACAAGCCGACAAGCCAGACCCGTCCCAGTAAGTGGCAGGACTGTTGTTCGCGTAGGCATACCCGTTCATGGACTGGGCATCAACCAGATCCATCAGCGGATCGACCGAAATGAACCGGCCCAGATCCGCCTCGTAGGCGCGGGCTCCCAGCTGGGTCAGCCCGGTGGACGCATCGATCATCCCGTCCACGAACCCGCGCTCCCCCGGCCAGGTACCCGTGGTTCCTCGGTCCTGACCGAACACCGTCATCCGACGCTGAGAAACCTCGTCACCGGTCGCGGCGATACTCAGCTGACCGGTGCCGTGATGATCAGAAGTCATCCAGTGCAGGCGGCCGTCGTTCTCACGCACCGCCACGGTCTCACCCGCGTGAGTGAAGTACCGAGTGGCTTCCTCGGTACCCTCGGCCGGGTCCCAGGTCACCTCCATCCCCGGCAGGTACAGGGTAGTGGCCCCGTTCGTGCGGCGCAGCAGGCGTTCGCCGTCGGCGTCGTAGACGTACTCGGTCGTAGACAGACCACCTGTGACCTTGGTCAGCTCGCCTTCAGGACCCCACTCCAGGCTCTGGTCATGCTCACCGCTGTTCCGCGAGACCATGTTCCCGGCCTGGTCGTAGTCGTAGGAGTGGACACTGTTGCCCGTGCTCCCGGTTTCGTTTACCTGGGTGACTGCGTGGGCCGGTCCCTGGCCTTCGTCGGGGGTGGTGTAGTCACGGGTGATGCCGCCGCCCGGCCCGTGCTGGACCTCTTGAAGGCGGTTGCCGACCTCGTCGTAGGTGAACTCGTGCCAGTACGGGGCCGCCCCTCCTAGCTCGCTCACCTGCGGCTCATTCGCACAGGCCTGTTCGCCGGTGGCATCGGGGGTCCAGACCTGGGTCAGGCGGCGCAGGTGGTCGTAGTCGAAGCACTGCACATCCGACACGCGCTCGGTGTCGGTGGGTTCGTCGTTGATCGAGAGCAGGTTGCCGCGGTCGTCGTAGCCGTAGGTCTGGGTCGAGAGCGACCCCTCACCAGCTTGGGGGACGACGCTGGCGTAGGCCAGCCGGTTGGTCTTCTCATCAAAGTCGAAGCTCTGCCAGGTGCGGTTGGCACCCAACACCCCGCGGTGGAACTCGCGTTGGACCAGGTTGCCGACCTTGGAGTAGACGGTCTCTGTGACGATGTGGTCACCACCCGAGAGTGTGGTGGGGTTGCCCAACTCGTCATAGCCGTAGGTGACCGGTTCAGCGCGCAACGCCCCGGCGGCGGGCATGTCCGTGGCCCGGACGCTGCCGTCGGGGTAGTAGGTGGTGCGGAACAGGTAGTTGCCCGCGAGCTCGCCCTCCCTGGAGGGAATGGTGATCTGGTGGGCGCGGGGCCGGTTGACCGGGTCATAGCCCATCACCCGGGTGGTGTAGGCCTGCCCGTCCTCATACCGGGTTGAAGCTGTGGGCTGGCCGATGGCCACGGTGTCGAAGGTCCACTCGGCCCGCAGGTTTCCGTCGCCGTCACGCAGCTCACTCTGGCGGCCCAGCTCGTCATAGCCGGTGACCAGGGTTTCACCGCGGGCGTCGGTGGTCTGCACCAGGCGGTCCATGTCGTCATAGCCCAGATGGCTCACCCCGGTGTCCGGGTCAGTCTCAGAGACCTTGCGGCCGCGCAGGTCGTAGTCGTAGGTCCAGGTGTTACCGCCCGGATCGGTGACCGTTTGCAGTTCGGCACGGGCGGTGTAGGTGTAGAAGGTCGAGTCGAACTCACCCTCCGCTGCGGGACCGTAGTGTTTACGCAGCTCCACGGTGTTACCGCGCGCGTCGGTGAGGGCGGTGGTGCCGGTGCCGCCTTCGGGTTCGCTCACCAGAGTGCGGTCGCCCTGGTGCTCGGTGGTGGTGCGGAACTGCTCCACCCCGCGTGACATCTGGACTTTGTCGGTGGTCCGACCAGCCCCGTCATAGACGGTGCGACTCCAGCGGGGGATCTCGTCGTGGTTGGCCACCACGAACAGCTCCCCGCCCGGCTCGTCCTCGTTGAAGTAGGGCTCGCGGGAGATGATGGTGTTACCCCGGCTGTCATAGAACACATCAGTCAGCACCCGGCCGCCACCCGGGGCAGGGGCTTGGCTCTGGCGTTCGCGGAGCAGCCCGTCCAGGATCTGGTGACTGGTGGTGTAACCACCGGAGGCGTTCAGCGTGTGCGTGGTGACGACGGTGGGTTCGTCCTTGGACAGGGCGTATTCGAACCGCATCGAGGGGGAGAAGCCGCGGTCGCGGGGACGGTCGGCCAGCCACACGTCAGTCATGCGGCCCAGCGGGTCGTAGGCCAACTCGGTGCGGTTGCCGTTGGCATCGGTTTCGGCCACCGGCTGGGAGCGCTCGTCGTACTCGACCGTGCTGGTGTGCCCCAGGGCGTTGGTGGTCTCCACCTTGGTGTTGGAGCCACCGGTGACAGCGGAGGTATATGCGGTCGTGGTGGTGTTGCCCTCGGCATCGGTCACCTCAAGGGCGCGTCCGAACTGATCGAAGGTGGTTTCGCTGATGGTCTGGTAGACCGGTTGGCCGTCGTCGTAGTCGGCCACCCGCTGGGTTTCGGTGGGGCGGGCCTGGGTGGGTGTTTCCCCGAAATCGCCGCCGTCAAAGAGGGTGCGCTCGTCCTTGACCACGTCGTCGGGGTAGGAGGCGTCCTGCCCACAGGCCGCGGTCACGGTCTGAGTGCGTGCGATGGGGTTGAGCAGGTGCAGCCCGGTGTTGCGGGCGTAGGTGGTCCTGGTGCACCAATCGTCACCCTCGTCGTCCACGTCGCCGTGGTCGTGGACCGAGGTGACCATGCCGTAGTCGTCGAAGGTGTTGACCGTGCGGGTCTGCCGGAAGGACCCATCGGCCAGGGCAGTGTAGGCATCCACCTGTTCGGTGTTGGTCAGGTGGGCTTCCAAGTCCCAGTCGTGGGAGGTGGAGGCGGTGCGCTTCTTCCACGGGGTGGTGATGGTCTTGGAGACCACGTCCCCGTCCACGCCGTCGCGGACGATGGTCTCGCGGGTCTGGCCGTTGAAGACCGGGTCGTCGTTGACGCTGGTGCCGGTGGAGTCGACCACCTTGGCGGTACGGGTCCCGGAGGGTTGGTGGTCGCCGTGCATGCCCTGGTAGAACAGGTGCTCGATCTCGGTGCGGGTCTCGTCCGGGTGGCCGGAGCGTTCGATCACCCGGTCGAAGCCGCGCCACTGCGACCAGGTGCGTTTGTCCTCGTCCACGAATCCGTCGTCGTCCATGTATGCCCAGGCCGGGTCTCCGACGTAGTCGTAGCTGGTGATCACGTCCGGGGCTCCGCCGACCAGGTCGACCTCGACCAGGTCGGTGACCACGTACTTGGCGAACCAGTCGGTGATGTCCTCAGCCCCCGGTTGGTGGGAGCGCACCACCGGGTAACACCGCTGGGTGTTCTCGTGCGCCTCGGGTTCCTTGCCTTCCTCACAGTCGGGGTCGGCGTAGGACACGTCCACCTGGGCGCCGGTCTCGGTGTAGACGGCGGTGATGCGCCATTTGTTCATCGGCGCCAGGCCGTCGGTGGTGGAGTCGATGCGGTTGGGCATCGGGGTGCCGGCGAAGGTGATGGCCGGTTTGGTCTCGGAGTCGCCGCCGGTGTGGCCGGTGTGGGTGATGGAGTCCAACCACAGGGCGGGGTCAGTGCCATCCCCCGGGGCGGGGAAGGAGTGTTCCAGCTCCCAGGAATCGACGGTGGTGTACTTCTCGCCGTCATGGAGCTGGGTGGTGACCTTGTTCAGCTTCTTGGTGGTCCAGAACGTCGGAGAGTGCTGCCCGGCGCAGTCCTTCTCGCAGTCCTGGTCCAGAGGGGTGTCGGGCCAGTACTCGGCGTTGTCCTCGTCCCGATCATCCTCAGCACACCCGAAGTCTTCGTCCACGCAGCGCTCGCCCACGGTGTAGAGCACCTGGGCCGGTGCGGTGGCCTGCATATCGTCCTTGCGTAGGCCGTAGGCGGTGCGCTTCAGGTAGCCGCCGCGGTCGTAGGCGACCGGGTCGGAGTCGAAGTTGAGGCCGTAGTGGTTGGTCTCGGCCTGGTAGTAGTGGGCCAGGGCGTTGCCCTGCACATCCACCACGTAGTCCAGGTTCCAGCGCCAGGCCTGGTCACACCAGGCATCATCCAGGTCGGAGTCGTAGCAGGGTTCGCCCGGGTCGTTGCCGAAGACCGGGACGGTCCAGGCCGAGTTGGTGGTCTCATCCCCCGAGGAGTGGCCGGGCAGCTGGTTGAGGCCGAAGTGGTACTGGGTGCCGTCGGTGGTAGTGACCTTCCAGTGCTCACCGTCGTTGTCGCCGTTGGTGGCTCCGGTCAGGCGTTCGATCTTGGAGCCGTCGTCGCTCTTGGGGGTCCACTCACCGTCGTCGTAGACCAGTTCGGTGGCCCGGCCGCCCAGGTTCAGGGTGGCGTTGTGGTGGGACCAGCACTGGTCGGGGATCTCGGTGTCGTCGCCGTCTTCCTGGCAGGTCTGGTAGCGGCGTTCGATGTAGCCGGGGTGGTAGTCGAAGCCTTCACCGATCCAGGAGGTCTGGTTGTTGGTGCCCGAGGTGCGCCCGTCCACCGACTGGGAGGAATAGCCCAGGCTGATCTCGGGGGCCAGGCCACCGGCCACGTTGGGTGTCTGGATCGGGTAGTTCCAGGAGAACCCCCCGGACTGGATACCCACGTTCCAGGTGGAGGAAGGACTGAGCGGGGTGGCCGAGTAGTCCCCAGTCCCCTCCTCGCCCTCACCCGAGGCCACCGCGGCCAACATGACTCCACCACCGGTGGCGGGGGCCAGGGCGGTCAACGTTTGAGCGGTGGCGTCGTTGTCCGCCTCCAGCTCGTGGGTGGACCAGCGGCCGGGCTGGTCCTGGTGCTCGGTGAGCGCGACCAGACCCAGCCGGGACCCGTAGTCGGCGCCGTAGGCGGAGGCGAAACCGGAGTAGTCCACCTCCACCCGCACCGGACCGGCTTCGTCCTCGCCGTCGGTGCGTGTGGCGCGCAACGCCAGACCGGACAGCCCCAGCTCGGCGGCCTCGGCCCGGTCCAACACCTCCACCTCAGCAGAGGCCACCGGCCCGGCGGGCTCCCTCTCTTCCTCTTCCTCGGGGACATCCTCAAGGCCAGTGTCCTCGGCCGCTTCGGTTTCACTGTCCTGCGCGGGCTCCGGACTCTGCGGCTCGGCCTCGGGAATCTCCGCCTCGGTGTCGGCAGGCTCCTCCGTGACCTCGCCCTCGGGGCTTCCGGGCTCTTCGTCTGCCTCTTCGGCCCGGGGCTCGGCCGGGACCCGGCGCTCGCTGGTTGTCCCCTGGCCCTGCTCGTCCCCAGCCACTTCAGGCTCTGTTGCCTCGTCGTTCTCCTCCGGCAACGGGGAGACCCAAGCCTCGAACTCCTCGGTCTCCACGCCTTCCACCCGCACCGGCTCTTCCTCAGCGCTGCCGCTGAGGGCCCGGGGTGCCAGCTCGGTCCCGTCGAGGACCACGCTGGCGGGCTCGGGCCAGTCGGCCTGGTCCAGTGCGGTCACCGCGGCCTCGGCCACAGCGGCATCGGCCTCGATCGTCGGGGCCGATGCCGGGTTTCCATCCACCGACTCGCCCAGATCCACGTCCGGGCGGGTGTTGTAGCCCAGAGCGGAGGCGGGAAGCGCCGAGACCAGCCCGGTCACCAGCACCAGCGAAACGAAGGAGACGAGGGGCTTGCGGCCACGGCGGGGCGAGGGGGTCTGGGGGATGTCAGACACAGGGGATTCCTCCCGACCGGCAGATGTACTCCTGCCGGGCAGATCAAAAGGGCTCAGGGAACAGCGAAGGTTGGTGAGGCGTCAGGACATGGGCAGGTATCCCAACATGACGTCGCTGATATCGGCCTCGGTCAGCACGCCCTGATACAGGTGGACGTCGCTGATGTCACCGGCCCACTGGCCGTTGAAGTTCGACTCGAACTGGGAACCGCCGATCACCACCGGTCCGTTCGCGTGCCAGGCGTCAGGCACCGCCACCGGTTCTTGGGCCGTCCCGTCCACATACAGCGTGGCCTCACGCCGGGTGTGGTCGTAGGTGGCCGCAAGGTGCGTCCACCGGCCGAACTCGGGTGCCTGCTCGGACAGGGAACGGTGCCAGCCAGTGGCCCCGGTCCGGTCTTCGGGCGGCAGCTTCATCACCCAGTTGTCCCAGTCGAAGGTGTACTGGTAGCTGAGATAGAACGCACTGTGGTCGGTGCCGTTCTGGGCCACCGCGGCCGCGTTATGACCGACCTCGTCCAACCGCACCCAGGCCGCCACGCTGTAGCTGCGGTCCGTGCGCACCGCGGGACCATCGGTGTGCAGGTGTTCCTTGTGGTCCATGTCCAGGCTGACGCCGGGAGCGAAGGTGACATCGTTCATGGCCTGGTTCCACGCGGTGAGCGGGTCGGCCTCCAGCGTGGCGTCCAACCCGTGGTCGGAGGCATCGGCTGCGACTGTTCCCTCGGTCTCGTCCAGCTTCCAACGCCCTTCCAGCGCGGCGGGACGGTTGGCCAGCTCCCACACCTCGGGGTGCTCTTCGCCGTCCTCGTACACCGCATCGTCCAGGACCGAGCGGTCCCACACGCGCACGTCGTCGATACCGCCGGGCCAGTGGTAGGCCAGGTTTCCCTGGTGCTGTCCGCCGCCGATGACCAGGCCGCCCTCGGCGTTCCATGCCGTGGGGTGCTGGACCCGGGACTGTTCGACCCCGTCGACGTACAGGGCGAGCTCGCCGGTGTCGGGGCTGTAGGTGCCCAGCAGGTGGGTCCACACCCCGAGTTCGACCGGATCGCTGGCGTTGGCGTAGGTCCACCCGGACGCACCGGAGGTGGGTCCGTCGTCGTGCGGGGCCATCTTGAAGGTCCATGCCTGGGTGCTGTGCCCCTGGTAGCCCAGGTGGAAGCCGGACTGGAACTCACCGGTCTGGGAAACGGCGGTGGCGTTGCCTTCGGGGATCTCGTCCAGGTACACCCAGGCCGAGAGCGCGAACGAGCCGGTGGTGTCGATGACCGGATCAGCGGTGCTCAACAGGCTGTCACCGCCGAGATCCACGGCGGTGCCCTCCAACCGGTAGGAGTCCGCGTTGGGGTGGCCGACCCGGCCGCGGGTCCAGCCGATGCCTCCCGAGGCGGTCGCGGTGCGACCCGCCTCCATCACGTCGGTGGCGGTGGTGCCTTGGCCTTCGTCCAGCGGGAAGTAGGAGACCGGGTCGGCCGGTGGGGCGACGGTGAAGGTGTACACCAAACCGCATTCGGAGGAGTTACCGAAGCCGTCGGTGATGCGGGCGTGGATCAGGTTCGGCCCATCCCGGGTCGGGGTGATGGGCACCGTCACCGACGCTCCCGGTGAATCGAGTTCGATCTCGGTGGCGCAGGTCGCGTCGTTGACGCTGTAGTGGTAACTGGTGGCCTGCTCGACGCCGTTGTTGGCGAAGGTGAACTCACCCGAACGCCCCGCCGACCCGTGGGCGGTGTCCCCGGCCGGGTAATCGGTCGAGGTCACCTCGGGGCCGGAGTCGGGTTTGGTGGTGTCGACCTCGATGAAGCACCAGGAGGACCACGGGCCCCAGTGGGAGCGGTCATGGCCGCGCACCCGGTAGGCGATCAACTCCCGCTCCGGTAGATCTCTGGCGGTGACCGGCCGGTAGGAGCCGCCCGACCACTTGCCCACGGTCACATAGGCCGAGTCGGCGGTTCCCAAACGTTCGTCCACCCCGGTGAGCTTCCACTCGAACTGGGACTTGACCTGCTGGCCCACCCAGTAGGAGTCCCGGTCCCGGATCTGGGCGTTGAACCTGACCGTGGTGTCGTTGATCAGACGGGGCTGGGTGCGGTCGGTCTGGCACGCCCCGCCCAGCGAGTCCGAGATGGTCGAGGTCACCGGCCGCTCGGGCGGGTGGTTGTAGTCCACCACCAGCACCGGCGGGTTGTCGCTGGTGTCGAAGCGGCGCCAGGCGCTGCTGCTGGTTTCGTTGCTCCCCTTCAAGCGCAGGTAGATGTGGGAGGCGTTGTTGTCCACCCCCCACTTGTAGGCGGCGGTGGCGTCGAACTCCGTCCCCCGCTCGGAAGGGCAGGCCGCCCAGCCGTCGGTGACGTTCTGGGTGTCCAACACCCCGCCCCGGGTGGCGGGCTGGTTGTTCCAGGTGGTGTTGCGGTTGAACGCCGACACCCGCTGCAACTCGATGTGCGCGGTGCTACCGCAGGTGTAGGCCCAGTCCACCTCGGTGCGCAACGTCGCGGAGTTGATGATGGTGTTCGAGTGGTTGGTGCGGGCCATCACCGTGAACTGGAAGAACGAGCGCCGGGTGAAGGTCCCCTCCGGCCCGGAGTAGTAGCCCACCCCAGCAGAGGTCGAGGGGTTGAAGTTGGCGGCGTTCGGATAGGTGGCGTCGACGTAGGCCCAGTTGGGGCGGCTCGCGCTCACCGAGGGGTCGATGTGGACCGGATATTGGGTGGCTTCGTCGGAGAGCATGTCCTGGTCGGGTACCAGCCGGAGCCGGTCCACCTCCACCGAGGTCTCCATCTGTTGGGCCCGTGCTCCGGCCGGGGCCGACACCAGGGGGTCCGTTTCTTCGTCTCCGGAGGAGTCCCACATCAGCGGGGCCGGAGCGGAGAAGACGCTCTGGCCGCCTGCGTCGCCGGTCGCGTCGAGGTTGCCGTGCTCGTCGGCGGTCATGGTCACGCCGTTGGTGGACAGTGACAGGTCGAGTTCGGCCAGCTCGGAGTGCTGGGCTGCCTCTGGGGTGTGTACGACCAGGACCTGGGTGAAGCCCTCGGCTCCGGCGGTCAGGACCAGATCCACGTCCGGCAGCACGTCGGTATAGGTGGCCTGATTGCCATCGAGCACGGGTTCGGGGAGGTCGTTCACCCAGCCCAGGGCGACGCTGTTGGAGCCGATCCCGATATGGGCCATCGCGTCATCGCCACCGCCGGAGAAGGCGATGTCCATGCTCGCCGCCTTGGGCCGCACCAGCCCGTCCTCTGTCTGGACCAGGGTGGTGTCCACATCCACCCAACCGCCCTCGGAGCGCACCCGGGCCGGGATCGCGGAGATCTCCGCGGTCAGGGACCCGTCGGGGTGGGCGAAGTGCTGGGTCTTCTCATCCGTGAGCCCGGGGATCTCCACCGGCTCACCGGTCTGCTCCGCCAAAGCCAGAGCGTCCAGCTCCTGTTGCTCCTCGGAGCTGGCGGGATCTGGCAGATCGGGCTCAGCGGCCACAGGGGGAGCAGCGAGTAGCGACAGGGCCAGGGCACTGGCAGTCACGATCGTCGTCGCACGGGTCAAGGGGTGACGCATGGGTGGACCTGTTCGCGTTTCGGGGATGCGCCGTACCCAGCAAGCTGGGCTCGGTGTGTCGGGGAGAAGCGACGCTATCCACGGGACGCGACTTGAGGCAACCTGCATATCCCCAGTTCAACAAGGCTCCCGAGAGCCCTCAGAGGGGCTTTGACCTCGGGCTAAACAGATCCTTGGCAACAATACAACAACATAAATTATGGGCGATTCGTGATGGTTTGTTACTCGGACTACATCTTGTTCCCGAATGGCAAAACGCTCTGTGTGCAGGCAGACACGGAATCATCAGCACCCTCAGCCGCACTGCACTCGCCCCGGTGCCTCCGTCCACTGGAGGCGTTCCAGATCCGGAGTTGCGGCCGAAGGGGCTGCTCCCGTTGTCGGAGCAACCCCTTCGACACCGAGCACAGTGCTGCCCCGGCCGGGCAGGCCCGGCACGGAGAACGTCTTCACTCGGATGCTGACCGGTATGCGGCGATCGAGCAGCATACGGTACGACCGTGCCCCGGTGCCGTTCCAGGGCAACCGGGGCAGTCGAGGAGATGTTTCCTGATCGCGGCCGTTACGCGGACGCGTCGGCGTAGGCGTGCGCGTAGGCCAGGACGTCGGCGACGTAGGCACCGGAGCGGTTGTACGACAGGATCGCCGCCTCCCAGTCCTGCACCGTGGTCAGGTCGCGGCTGTTCGCGCACAGGTAACGGGCGGCAGAGAGCGCCGCGTCGTCGATGTTGTGCGGGTCCGGGGTGCCGCCCTCCAGGGAGTCGCCCCACCGCTCCCAGGTACTGGGGATGAACTGCATCGGGCCGACCGCCCGGTCCCATTCGGTGTCGCCGTCCAGCTCTCCGCCGTCGGTGTCCGGGATGGCCTGGGTGTTGTTGGTGCCGTCCAGCGGGATGCCGATGATGTCCACGGTGGTGTTGCCGTCCGGGCCGAGCTCGCCGCCCGCGTAGGTGCCGTGGCGGGACTCCACGTAGCCGATACCCGCCAGCGTGGGCCACGACAGCTGGCAACCGGGCTGGTCCGCGTCGACCACCAACTGGGCGCTGGCGTAGCCCTCCAGGGCCCGGCGCGGCACACCGCTGCTCTCGGAGACCTCGTCGAGCCACTCGTCGCTGGGCCGCAGCGCCCCGGCGGGCTGGGAGCGCTCGTCCGCTCCCGCGGCGGCCTCGGCCGGTTCGCTGTCGCCCTCCTGGGCCTGGACCCCGCTCTGCGCGGGCGGGCCGGTGAGCTCGTCGTGCGGCGGGGTGGCGATACTCCCGTCCCCGGGGTCCACGACGGCGGCGCTCGGCGGCTCCCAGCTGTTGAGCGCGCTGGACACCCGCCCGACCAGGACCACGACCCCCGCTGTCACCAGGAGACACACGACCAGGGTCAGGCTGACCGCCATCGCCGGTCCGCGTCGGCGACGCCGACGGTGCCCGGGGGCACCGGACTCGCTGTCACCCATGCAGTCCTCCAAGAGAAAGTCACCGTCGGATCACGGGACAACAAAACACGCCCCATAGTCGCACACCGTCGCCACTCGATCGCACCCCCCTGGGGCAACGAAATCCGGTCCCCGGCAAGGGAAAGGGCGCCCCGGCCGACCGGGACGCCCTCAACTCCGTGCGGTATCCGCTGCTAGCGGTGCGGGTTCACCACGACCTCGACGCGCTGGAACTCCTTCAGGTCCGTGTAACCCGAGGTCGCCATGGTCCGGCGCAGAGCGCCCATGAGGTTCATGGAGCCGTCGCTGGTGGAGGCCGGGCCGTGCAGGATCGACTTCAGGTCGCCGATCGTTCCCACCTCGACCCGCTCGCCGCGCGGCAGCTCGTTGTGGTGGGCCTCGCTGCCCCAGTGGTAGCCGCCACCGGGCGCCTCAGCGGCGCGGGCCAGCGGCGATCCGACCATGACGGCGTCGGCACCACAGGCCAGGGCCTTGGCGATGTCACCGCTGCCGGTCATACCGCCGTCGGCGATGACGTGCACGTAGCGGCCGCCGGACTCGTCGAGGTAGTCGCGGCGGGCCGCGGCGACGTCGCCGATGGCGCTGGCCATCGGGACCGCCACACCCAGCACCGAGCGGGTGGTGTGGCCGGAGCCGCCGCCGAAGCCGACCAGCACACCGGCGGCACCGGTGCGCATCAGGTGCAGGGCCGCGGTGTAGGTGGCGCAGCCGCCGACCACGACGGGGACGTCAAGGTCGTAGATGAACTGCTTGAGGTTGAGCGGCTCGGCCCGCCCGGAGACGTGCTCGGCCGAGACCGTGGTGCCGCGGATGACAAAGATGTCCACCCCGGCGTCCACGACCGCCTTGTGGTACTGGGCGGTGCGCTGCGGCGACAGCCGCGCGGCCGTGACCAGACCAGCGTCGCGGATCTCCTCGATCCGGCGGCCGATCAACTCCTCCTGGATCGGCGCCGCGTAGATCTCCTGCAGACGCTTGGTCGCGGCGACCTTGTCGAGTTCGCGAATCTCCTGGAGCAGCGGCTCCGGGTCCTCGTAGCGGGTCCACAGACCCTCGAGGTCCAGGACGCCGAGGCCGCCCTGCTCACCGACCGCGACGACGGTCTTGGGCGAGGCAACACTGTCCATGGGGCTGACGACCAGGGGCGTCTCGAACCGGTAGGCATCGATCTGCCAGGCGATCGACACCTCCTCCGGGTCGCGAGTCCGTCGCGCGGGCACGATCCCGATCTCGTCGAGTTCGTAGGCACGACGCCCGTTCTTGCCCAGCCCGATCTCCACCTGAGCCAACTCTTCGCTTCCCCTCTGACGTGCGGCGCCGGTCGGTCGACCGGCGCATGACCGCGGACGCGAGTCTATCGGTCCGCGGTCCGGCCGTCGGCGGCGGCGTTAGGCCCCTGCCCCACAGCCCCGGAAGGATTTCGCTCCCCTCCCCGGAGATGATCTTGCTACCAGAAGCGATTTGGGCGCCGAACTTGCCCCTGGTAGCAAGATCATGCGGGGTGGGGCGGTGCGGTCAGCGCGCGTTGTAGTTCGGCGCTTCCACCGTCATCTTGATGTCATGCGGGTGGCTCTCGCGCAGACCGGCGCTGGTGATGCGCATCAGCTGGCCGCGTTCGCGCAGCTCCGGCACGGTGCGGCTGCCCGCGTACCACATGGACTGGTGCAGGCCGCCGACCAGCTGGTGGGCCACGGCGGAGAGCGGGCCGCGGAACGGCACCTGACCCTCGATGCCCTCGGGGACCAGCTTGTCCTCGGAGGACACGTCGGCCTGGGCGTAGCGGTCCTTGGAGAAGGAACGGCCGCGCATCGCACCCAGCGAGCCCATGCCGCGGTAGGCCTTGAACTGCTTGCCGTTGATGAAGATCAGGTCGCCCGGGCTCTCCTCGACACCGGCGAGGAGGCTGCCCAGCATGACGGTGCTGGCACCGGCCACGATGGCCTTGGCGATCTCACCGGAGTACTGGAGGCCGCCGTCGGCGATCAGCGGGACGTCCGCGGCGCCGCAGGCCTTACCGGCCTCGAGGATGGCCGTGATCTGCGGGGCGCCCACACCGGCGACGACGCGGGTGGTGCAGATCGAGCCCGGGCCCACACCGACCTTGACGGCGTCGGCGCCAGCGTCGATGAGCAGCTGGGCCCCGGCGCGGGTGGCGACGTTGCCCGCGACGATGTCCGCGCGGGAGTTGGCCTTGAGCTTGGCGACCATGTCCGCGAGCCCGGCGGAGTGGCCGTGCGCGGTGTCGACGACGATGAAGTCCACCCCGGCGTCGATGAGCTGCTTGGCGCGCTCCTCGGCCTCGGTGCCCACGCCAACCGCGCCGCCGACCACGAGACGGCCGTCGGCGTCCTTGGTGGCGTTGGGGAACTGGTCGCTCTTGATGAAGTCCTTGACGGTGATCAGCCCGCGCAGGCGGTTCTGGCCGTCGACCAAGGGCAGCTTCTCGACCTTGTGGCTGCGCAGCAGTTCGAAGGCCTGCTCGCGGCTGACGCCGACGGGGGCGGTGACCAGGTTCTCGGTGGTCATGACGTCGCGGACGAGCCGGGAGCGGTCGTTCTCGAACCGCATGTCGCGGTTGGTGACGATGCCGACCAGGGAGCCCTGGGCGTTGGTGACCGGGACACCGGAGATGCGGTAGTGGGCGCACAGGCGCTCCACCTCGGCGAGGTCGTCCTCGGGCTTACAGGTGACCGGGTCGGTGACCATTCCGGCCTCGGAGCGCTTCACGAGGTCGATCTGGGCCGCCTGGTCCTCGGCGGAGAGGTTGCGGTGCAGCACGCCGGCGCCGCCCTGGCGGGCCATCGCCACGGCCATGCGGGCCTCGGTGACGGTGTCCATCGCGGCGGAGAGCAGCGGGATGCTGAGGCTGATGTTGCGCGAGAGCTTGGTGGTGGTGTCCACCTCGCCCGGCTGCAGATCCGAGTAGGCCGGTACCAGCAGGACGTCGTCGTAGGTCAGCCCCGGCGGGAGCAGTTTGTCCCCGTAGTCGCTGTAGTCCTGGCTCATGACACAACCTCCGCTGTTCCCGGCAACACCTGCGCGGATCGCCCCCGCGTGTCGTCTCATCCTAGGTTGTCGGCGGCGGCCAGCCCGATGGAATGAGATGTTCGCCCCGTCACCTCGGTCACGAAGCGATCAAGGGGTGACCGGTGGCCCCTCCGAGGCACGCGAACGGGACCGCTCCCACAGGCGTGGGCGCGGTCCGGATCAACCGGAGGGGTCAGCCGGGATAGCGGCAGTAGCCCCGGCGTCGGGGTCGTGCCGGGCACGAGCGGCGCCCCGGGCGGGGGCCGCGGCCGTGCTTATGGGAGGACGCGGTTCGCCAGGGCCACCTTCCGAAGCCGAGCAATAGCTCGGTGCTGGGCAACCCGTACCGCACCTGCCGACATACCAAGGAGATGTCCCGTCTCGTCTGCTGTAAGTCCTGTGATCACCCGCATGACCAGCAGCCTGCGCTGCTGTTCGGGTAGTTCGTCGAGGAGTTCTCTGGCCCGTTGCGCCTCGATCACGCGCACCGCGGACTCCTCGGGGCCTGGGCCGTCGTCCGGAGGTTCGGGCACGGTGTCGGTGGGGACCGTCTCCACCCGACCGGCCACGCGCAAGGTGTCCGCGACCTTGTGCGCGGCGATGCCGAACACGAAGGAGGCGAAGGGCCTGCCCCGGTCCTGGTAGCGGGGGATCGCCGTGAGCAGGGCGATGCACACTTCCTGCGCCACGTCGTCCGAGTAGTGCGCCAGCCCGGAGACCCGGGCCAGGCGGGTACGGCAGTAGCGCACCACCATGGGTCTGACCTCGCGCAGCAGCGAGTCCATGGCCCCGTCGTCGCCCTGGACGGCGAGAGACCCCAGATGGTTCAACCCCGTGTCTCGCGTAGCGGGGTCCGCCTCTTCGCGCCCTCCGGGCGCACCTGGCGTACCTGTCCGCTGCGCGGTAACGCCCCCCCGGGCGCCTGCATCCGTCACGTTACGAATGATGCCCGCTGTTGGGGACCCAACCACTCCAATCAGCAACTACAGAATGGTCACATTTTGGAAAAATAGCCCGAAACCGGTACGTAGGTGCGGGTGTGAAACGGGTCTCTCGTGGTAGTGAGCGGGGGCGGGACGCTCAGGCGCCCCACCCCCGATTCAAGCACTACCGGACCGGAAAACCGGCCGGGCGGCGGTACGAACCGACGTCGCTAGTGCGCGTGGCCGTGACCGTGACCGTCGTCCTCGGTCTCCTCGGGCTTGTCCGCGACCAGCACCTCGGTGGTCAGCAGCATGCCCGCGATGGAGGCGGCGTTCTGGACGGCCGAGCGGGAGACCTTGACCGGGTCGATGATGCCCTCGGCGGTCAGGTCGCCGTAGGCGCCGGTGGCGGCGTTGTAGCCGTGACCGACCTCCATCTCGGAGACGCGGTGCGTGACCACGTAGCCCTCGGCGCCCGCGTTCTCCGCGATCCACCGGGCCGGCTCGACCAGCGCGCGGCGCACGATGGAGACGCCGGTGGCCTCGTCGCCGGTCAGGCCGAGGTCGTCCAGAGCGGTCGAAGCGTGCACCAGGGAGGCGCCGCCACCGGCGACGATGCCCTCCTCGATGGCCGCGCGGGTCGCCGAGATGGCGTCCTCGAGACGGTGCTTCTTCTCCTTGAGCTCGACCTCGGTGGCCGCGCCCACGCTCAGCACAGAGACGCCGCCCGCGAGCTTGGCCAGGCGCTCCTGGAGCTTCTCGCGGTCCCAGTCGGAGTCGCTCGCCTCGATCTCCTTGCGGATCTGGCGAACGCGGTCCTCGACCTCGGACTGCTCGCCGCCGCCGTCGACGACGGTGGTGGTGTCCTTGGTGATGGTGATGCGACGGGCGCTGCCCAGCGCGGACAGGTCCGCGTTCTCCAGGGTCAGGCCGACCTCCTCGGAGATGACCTGGCCGCCGGTCAGCACGGCGATGTCCTGGAGCATGGCCTTGCGGCGCTCACCGAAGCCGGGCGCCTTGACCGCGGCGACGTTGAGGGTGCCACGCATCTTGTTCAGCACCAGCGCGCCCAGGGCGTCGCCCTCGACGTCCTCGGCGATGATCAGCAGCGGCTTCTTGCTCTGCACGATCTGCTCGAGCAGCGGCAGCAGCTCGTTCAGGTTGCCGATCTTGCCCTGGCTGATCAGGATGATGGCGTCCTCGAGGACGGCCTCCTGACGGTCCCCGTCGGTGACGAAGTAGGGCGAGATGTAGCCCTTGTCGAACTGCAGGCCCTCGGTGAAGTCGAGGTCCAGACCGAAGGTCGGGGACTCCTCCACCGTGATGACGCCGTCCTTGCCGACCTTGTCGAAGGCCTCGGCGATCAGGTCGCCGATCTGGGCGTCCTGGGCGGAGTTGGTCGCCACGTAGGCGATGTCCGCGCGCTCCTTGATCGGCACGGCGCGGCTGAGCAGGATCTCGGAGACCTTGGCGGCCGCGGCGTCGATGCCCTTCTTCAGGGACATCGGGGACGCGCCGGCGGCGACGCTGCGGATGCCCTCGCGGACCAGCGCCTGGGCCAGCACGGTGGCGGTGGTGGTGCCGTCACCCGCGGCGTCGTTGGTCTTGGTGGCGACCTCCTTGACCAGCTGCGCGCCCAGGTTCTCGTAGGGCTCGTCCAGCTCGATCTCACGGGCGACGGTCACGCCGTCGTTCGTGATGGTGGGGGCGCCGAACTTCTTGTCGATGACGACGTTGCGGCCGCGCGGGCCAAGCGTCACCTTGACGGCGTCGGCGAGGCGGTTGACGCCCCGCTCGAGGGAACGGCGGGCGTCGTCCTCGAACTCAAGGATCTTCGGCATGTGTGAGTGCTTCCTCTAACGGCTCGGGTCAAAAACGAACATCCCGCCCCGCCCGGCTTCGAGGGCCGACCGGTGCGGGATGTTGATGGCTCTACGCCTGATGGCTCTGGGCCGAGAACTACTTCTCGACGACCGCGAGGAGGTCGCGGGCGGAGAGCACCAGGTACTCCTGGCCGTCGTACTTGACCTCGGTGCCGCCGTACTTGCTGTACAGGACGACGTCACCGACGTTGACGTCGAGGGCAACGCGCTTGCCGTTGTCGTCGAGGCGACCGGGACCCACGGCCAGGATCTCGCCCTCCTGGGGCTTCTCCTTGGCGGTGTCCGGAATGACCAGACCGGAGGCAGTGGTCTGCTCGGCCTCCAGGGTCTTGACCACGACGCGGTCCTCGAGCGGCTTCAGCACGGTCTTGGTGGCGGTCGACACTGTGTGACCTCCCCCTTCAAAGTCTCGGTGTTACTGACGTCAGCCCGTACGAAGGCACGGACCGACTGCGTAAAAGGGGCGACCGCGGCGGCCTGTCGTCGCGGGTGCCAGACCGGCCTCGTCGCGTTTAGCACTCTACCCCCGAGAGTGCCAGAATGGAAATGTGGTGAGGATCCCGGCCACAGGGAGGGCCCACCACTCCGTCGTGCCCACAGCTGGAGGATCCATGCGCGTGCCCGCCTTCTCGGCGCTGCTCACCGACGCGGGGCGGGAGGTCCTCGCGGGGGTGGACCCCGCCGCGGCGGCCAAGAACCCCCTGGCCACCGCCTCCCAGCTGCGCGAGAACCCGAAGGTGGCCGCACTCGACCCCGACCTTCCGGTGTCCGAGCTGGTCCACGCGGTGATGACCCAGGTAAGCCTGCGCGAGCGGGGGCGAGCCAAATTCGGGGAGAACGCCGAGCGAATGTTCTTCACCCCGAACGGCCTGGAGCAGTCGACCCGGCGGACCGTGGCCGAGTACCGCGCGGAGCGGACCGCCCGACACCTGCCCGGCTCTGTTGCCGTGAGCGGCGGTGGCGGCGCGCGTGCGGGGGATCTGTGCTGCGGGATCGGCGCGGACCTGCTAGCGCTGGCCAGACGCGGCGTTTGGGTGGAGGGCGTGGACGCCGACCCGCTGACCGTGGCGGTGGCCCGCGCCAACATCGAGGCGCTGGGGCTGTCCGGGCACGCGCGGGTCCGCGAGGGCGACGTGAACGAGGTAGGGGCGGGCGACTACCCGCTGCTGTTCTGCGATCCGGCCCGACGCGGCGGCCGGGGCCGGGTGTTCGACCCGGCCGCCTACTCGCCGCCGTGGGACGTGGCGACCCGGTTGGCGGAGCGGGCCGAGGCGGCCTGTCTGAAGGCGGCTCCGGGCATCCCGCACGAGGTCCTGTCCCCCGCCGCCTCGGCCGAGTGGATCTCGGTGGACGGCGAGCTGAAGGAGACCGCGCTGTGGTTCGGCACTCTGGGATTCGGGGCCGAGGGGTCCGGCGGCGCGGTGGCGAGGCGGCGCGCGACGGTGTTGCACGAGCGCGCGGGCCTGCTGGCGAGCGAGGGTTCGGTCGCGCACCTGGACGAGGAGCCGGACCTGGGCCCCGCGCCGGTCGCCGCCGCCCGGCGCTACCTGTACGACCCGGACCCGGCCGTGGTCCGCTCCCACCTGGTAGCGGAGGCGGCGGCCCGGGTGGACGGCGCCCTGCTGGACGAGCGCATCGCCTACTTCACCTCGGACCGGGCCGAGCGCTCACCGCTGTGGCGGGTGCTGGAGGTCCTGGAGTTCGCACCGTTCTCCCTGAAGCGGCTACGTGCGGCCGTACGCACACGGAAGGCGGGAACGGTAACGATCAAGAAACGCGGTTCGGCGGTGGACACCGAGAAACTCCGCCGGGAGCTGCGAGCCTCCGGACCGGAATCGGTGACCGTCGTGCTCACCAGGATCGGCGAAAAGCCCTTCTCCCTGCTCTGCCGCGAGGTCGAGGCACCCCGGACGGCCTGAGCGCGACCGCGGGGCGCAGACCGTATCGTTACCTCCCACGCCGATAACTTTCGAGGACCCCTAGGGTCACACCGGGTGATGTCGTTAAACTGGCGCCGCTGAATTCTTTCCCTTCTCATGGGCATCCCCGGAAGGCCGTGCTTGTTTGATCCGCCCCCGCGGTTCGACCAGGCGTCGGCTCACACCCCCTGTGTATACGCATAGTCACACTTCAATCACAGTGGGACACAACTGGCGCGGAACGCCGCCCGCCCGGGGACCATCGAGAACCCGCCCCCTTCCGCGACTCACCGTGCAACGAGGCGGGCGGGAGCGCCAGAACCATAAGGAGCACCTCGGTGGAACAGACCAATCACAACTTCCTCAACGCGGGAGGTCAGGCCGGTGTCTCCGACCGGATGCGTGACCTGCTCTCCCAGGCCGCCCAGGAGCACGTCTCCGAACAGAAGTCCCAGGGCGCCGTCAGCGAGGAGATGCGCCAGCGTCTCGAGGGCATGGAGTGGCTGCTCCGCGAGCTGCGCGAGCGGGAGCTCACCGCCCTCGCCGAGTCGATCACCGCGGTCGACGGCCGGATCGACGACTTCCTCGCCAGGCCGCCGGAGTGGGCCGAAGCCCTCGCCGAGCACATAGAGGTGGTCGGACAGCAGGTCAAGCCGCTGTCGGACATGCCTTCCCTGCGGGCCGACACCCACCGTGTCGCCGGGCACCTGGACACCGCTCTCACCCGCCTGCAGCGGATGGCCGAGACCGGAAACCGGACCGCCGAGCAGATCACCGAGGTCGGCGAGCGCGTCACCGCGCTGGGCGAGACCGTCGGGACCCGCCTGGACGCCCTGGACACGGCCCTGGAGAGCCTCAACGCGAAGACCGAGGCGATCGAGGCCTCGCTGTCCGCCCTGGACACCACCCTGGGCGAGCGCCACGAGGAGCTGTCCACCCTGGTCCGCACCACCCTGACCGAGGGCAAGGACGAGCTGGCCGAGGCGATCGAGCAGAGCCGCGGCACGCTCGAGACCGCGGTCAAGGAGAGCCGGGAGGCCCTCGAGGCCGCGGGACAGGAGAACCGCGAGGCCCTGGAGACCGCCGGGCAGGAGAACCGGGAGGCTCTGGAGACCGCGGTCAAGGAGGGCCGCGAGTCCCTGGAGGCCGCGAGCACCAAGCTCGGCGAGGACGTCACCGCCTCCCTCACCTCCTCCCTCGAAGAGCGCACGGCCGAACTGCGCGGCTTCGTCGAGGAGCGCACCGCGCAGCAGCACGAGACGCTGCTGGCCAAGCTGCAGGAGAACACCGGCGAGCTGGGCGAGCGCACCACGGCCCTGGCCGAGGAACTGGGTACCCTCGCCACGGCCTCCGGTGAGCGCCACGACGCCCTCACCCAGGAGCTGAAGGACCTCGGAAGCACCACCGAGGAGCGCCACGAGGCGCTCACCGGCAAGGTCACCGAGAGCTTCGGCCAGCTGAGCACCCTGGCCGAGGAGAACCACGCGGAGGCCACCGCGGCCGTCGCCGACGTCACCGGTTCGCTCGCCAAGCTGCGGGAGAACCACGACAAGTCCCTGAACGACCTGCGTTCGCACCTGCGCCAGCGCCTGGCCGAGCTCGACGAGCAGATCGAGCTAGGCCGCACCGAGACCCGTGAGCACGCCGAGGCCACCGCCGACGGCCTGCGCGAGTCGGTGACCAAGCGCACCGACGCCCTCGCCGCCCGGATCGCCGAGGACGCCGAGAAGGTCGCCGCGGACCTCGCCGAACTGCGCGCCTTCGTCCAGGAGGACAACGCCAAGCTGGCCGGTGAGGCCGAGGAGCGGCACCAGACGCTGACCGAGGCGCTCACCGACCAGGTCGAGACCCACCGGACCGCGCTGGACGAGCGGCTGGAGCGCCACCGCGAGGGGCTCAACGGCAAGGTGGACAACCACCTGTCGCAGATCACCGGCAAGGTCGACCACGAGCTCGGCCGCCTCACCGACCGGTTCGACTCCTTCGAGGGCCACTTCGAGGGGAGCTTCGAGAGCGTCGAGGGCAAGATCGACCGCGTCGACGGCCGGATCGACGGCCTCAACGGCCGCCTGGACGGGATCGACGGCCGCGTCAACGGCGTCGAGGGCCAGTTCGAGGGCGTCAACGGCCACTTCGAGGGCGTCGACGGCCGGATGGAGGCCATCGACGACCGCCTGGAGGCGCTCAACCAGCGCCTCAACCAGCTGCCGCAGACCATGGAGGTCAGCGAGCTGCACCGCCGCCTCACCGAGCTGGTGGACCGCCCGCTGCTGGACCACTCCGGCAAGCTCGACGAGATCGACTCGCACGTCACCTCGGCGGTCGAGCCGGTCCTGCGCGAGCTGAAGCAGCGCCCGGACCGCCACGAGTTCGAGGAGACCGTCACCGAGGCGGTCGAGAACTCGCACGACGACATCACCAAGCGGTTCTCCTCCCTGGAGGAGACGGTGCTCGCCCTGGCCGAGGCGCTGCTGCGCCCGGGCCGCGAGGGCAAGAAGAAGCGCCGCCGCGACGAGGACGACGACGAGTAACCCGTCGCCGCCCCAGCCGTCAGCGTGAGCCGGAAGGGGCCCGGAGCGGGGTCGGTTCAGTTCGAACCGGTCCCCGCTCCGGGCCCCTTCTTCGGTGTCGGCCGGTTCCGCTGTCCGGCTTGCCCGCACCCGGCGCGGCGGCCGCTGCCGTGGTCATACCGCCACGGGGCTCAGGGCACCAGCACGATCTTGCCGAAGTGCTCCCCGGCAGCCATCACGCGGAAGGCCTCGTGGGCGTCCTTGAGGGGCAGTACCCGGTCGATCCGGGGGCGCAGGCCGGTGCGCACGCACATCTCGGTGAGGGCGGCCAGCTCCTCCTTGGTGCCCATGGTGGAGCCCAGCACCCGCAGCTGCAGGAAGAACACCCGGGTGAGCTCGGCGGGAGAAGCGTCACCGCTGGTCGCACCGCAGGTGATGATGGCGCCGCCCGGCTTGAGCGAGCGGACCGAGTGCTTCCAGGTGGCCTGGCCGACCGAGTCGAAGACCGCGTCCACCCGCTCGGGCAGGCGCTCCCCGGAGGACACAGCCGCGTAGGCGCCCAGCTCCAGGGCCCTGGCGCGCTTGTCCTCGCTCCGGCTGGTGACGTACACCCGGTGGCCGACCCGGGTGGCCAGGGCGATCAGCGCCGCCGAAACCCCTCCCCCGGCGCCCTGCACCAGGACGGTGGAGCCCGGCCGCAGGTCGGTCTTGCCGAAGAGCATGCTGTACGCGGTCAGCCAGGCGGTGGGCAGGCAGGCGGCCTCCTCGAAGGAGAGTTCCGGGGGTTTGGGCAGCAGGTTCTCCCTGGGCACCAGCACCTTCTCCGCGAGGGTCCCGTCGTGGATCTCCGAGAGCAGGGAGAACCGCGGCGAACGGCCCGGCTCGGCGGGTTCGGTCACCACGCCGTGCACGATGACCTCGTTGCCGTCCTCGTCGATCCCGGCGGCGTCCCCGCCCAGGATCATCGGCAGCTTGTCCTGGCCCAGCGCGATGCCGCGCAGGCTCCAGAGGTCGTGGTGGTTGAGGGAGGCGGCCCTGACCCGAACGGTCGTCCAGCCCTCCCGGGGCTCGGGATCGGGCCGTTCACCCGCCTCCAGCCCGGACAGGGGGTCGTCGAACGAGATGCGTGCTGCGGTGATGGCGAACATACCCGCAGCCAACCACAGAAACCGAGTCTCGTTCTAGTGCCTGTATCCCCTTCCTGGCCTGTTCGCGCTCACCGGCCGCCAGGCGGTCGCGGCCCGGACCCGGCTCCCGGTTCCTGGTTCTCCGAGGACTCTTCGTCCCGGGAGAGGCGCGCCTGTGCCAGGTCCCGTTCCGTCTGCTCGTGGATCCGGGCCATGATGTCGTCGACTTCTCGTTCCCGGACGCGGTCCTCCTCCCGGCGGATACGCTCCTGCCGCTCGCGTTCGGCCCGCTCCTCCCGCTCCCTGCGGTCCTCCTCCCGACGAATACGGGCCAGACGCTCGCGCTCCTCCCGTTTCCGTCGGTCCTGTGCCACCGCTCGTCGCCGGCGCAGGACCTGATCTCTGCGGCGTCGATCGAAATAATTGGGGCGACGGCGGATGTTGCTGTTCCTTCTGACGTTGTCGTACACCGTGGCGTAGCCCGCGCTGCCCACGACGAACGGGTAGAAGAACAGCACGACGAGCAGGATCGACCCCATGGCCTGAGGAAACAGCGAGTGCTTGCCGTCACCGAAGTACACGAACGGCTTGCCCTGGGACGTGGTCTCCTCCGGGACGAGGATCCCGCCGACGATCATCTCCCCCTGGACGCACTGCTCCTCATCAAGCTGCCGGGCCGCCACCTCGATCACCGGCCCGCCGGACCAGGCGGTGAACTCACCAAGGCAGCGGTAGTACCTCCGAGACCCGGTGTTGGAGCTCGACACCGACTTGTGGGTGACCTCCATGGTGCCGATGGTGTTGGCGCTGTCCGGCCCCCGGGACAGGTCGGTGTGGACGTTGAGGTAGGAGTTCACGTTCCACGACCAGAGGAAGACGTACGGCGTGAAGACCAACCACATCATCACCAGCGCGGAGAGCGAACTGGTCCGGCGGTTTCTGTTCATCACCGGCGACTTCTCCTCATGAATGTCTGGTTTATGGCGAAGCGTAGCGAAGTGCGTACCTCCCGGATCGGCCGAGTACATACGAAGAGCCCCGCGATCCGCTGCTTGTCCAGCGGTGGTCGCGGGGCTCTTCGATGGCTTCGGTCAGACGGCCAGGGAGGACTCCACCGGCAGGGAGGTGTCCGTGGCCAGGTCCAGGGCCGACGGCGGCAGGCCCGCAGCGACCACCTCGGCGCCCAGGGCGGCGATCATCGCGCCGTTGTCCGTGCACAGGCGGGGGCGCGGAACGCGGAGTTCGATACCCGCCTCCTGGCAGCGCTGCTGGGCCAGGGCACGCAGGGCCGAGTTGGCCGCCACGCCGCCGCTGATCACCAGTGTGCTCACACCGTGCTCCACGCAGGCGTCGACCGCCTTGCGGGTGAGCACGTCCACCACCGACTCCTGGAAGGCGGCGGCGATGTCGGCCACCACCAGCGGGTCGCCGCGGCGTTCGGAGTCCTCGACGTGGCGGGCCACGGCGGTCTTCAGCCCGGAGAAGGAGAAGTCGTAGGTGCCGTCGCCCCACTTGCCGCGCGGGAAGCGGATCGACTTCGGGTTGCCCCGCTGGGCGGCCTGGTCGATGGGCGGGCCGCCCGGGTAGGGCAGTTCCAGCAGCCGCGCGACCTTGTCGTAGGCCTCGCCCGCGGCGTCGTCGACGGTGTCGCCGAGCGAGGTCACGTCGGTGGCCAGGTCGTTGACCAGTAGCAGCGAGGTGTGGCCGCCGGAGACGAGGAGGGCGATCGAGGGCTTGGGCAGCGGCCCGTGCTCCAGCTGGTCCACGGCGACGTGCCCGACCAGGTGGTTGACCCCGTACAGCGGTTTGCCGAGCGCCATCGCGTAGGCCTTGGCGGCGGAGACGCCCACCAAGAGCGCACCGGCCAGGCCGGGTCCGGCAGTGACCGCGACGGCGTCGACGTCCGAAAGCTTCACCCCGGCGTTGTCCAGGGCGCGGCGGACGGTGGGTGTCATGGCCTCCAGGTGGGCGCGGCTGGCCACCTCGGGCACCACTCCGCCGAAGCGCACGTGCTGGTCGACGCTGGAGGCGACCGAGTCGCCGAGCAGCTCACAGCCGCGGACCAGCGCTACACCGGTCTCGTCACAGGACGTCTCAATCCCCAGGATCAACGGCTCACTCATCGCTGCCCCTCCCCTTCTCCATCCGCGACGCGGCGCATGACGATCGCGTCCGCCCCGTTGTAGTAGCCCCGGCGCACGCCGATCGCCTCGAAACCGAAGCGTGTGTAGAGGTCCTGGGCGCGCGGGTTGTCCGAGCGCACCTCCAGGAACATGTGGGTGACTCCGCGAACCTCGGCCTGGGCGAGGAGTTCGGTGAGCAGTGCCCGTCCGATACCCCTGCCCCAGGCAGACTCGGCGACAGCCATGGTCTGCACGTCCCCCTCGGGCGGGACGAACCGCAGCCCGGCGTAGCCGACGATCGAGCCCTCAGCGCCGGAGTCGGATTCGGCCCCGGGTTCGGTCGCCTCGGCCACCACATAGTGGCGGGTGGCGGTCTCGGCGAGCTCGTCGCGGAGCATTTCCTCGCTCCAGGCGTCGAGCGGGAACAGGGCGCGTTCCAGTTCCAGGACGGCCGGGACGTCGTCCCTGGTCATCTGACGCAGGTGCGCCCGCGTGGTCACTTCACCCACTGGCGGACCTTCTTCGGGGCGCCGGGCTCGACCGCGTCGGGGCGGCGCAGGTAGAGCGGGGCGGGTTCGGGCAGCCGCTCACCACGGTGCAGGCGCAGCAGGGCGAGTTCGGCCATGGCGGCCGCGTCCGGGTGGAGCGGCTCGAAGTCCCCGGTGTGGGGACCGGTGTCCGGAGCGGCGCCCAGCAGCTCGGCGTACATCCGGGCGCCGTCGCCGACCAGCGGCAGCCCCTCGGTGTCGATCTCGGCGGGCCGGTCGACGCGGACCTCGCCCACACGGGTGAGGTGGTCGTCGTAGCGCGCCCAGAACACCTCCTTGCGGCGGGCGTCGGTCATCCCCAGGAACGGCTCGGTCCGCTTGGTGGCGAAAGCCAGCGCGTCCAGGGTGGTGACCCCGTGGCAGGGGATGCCCAGGGCGTCGGCGAGGGCGTGCCCGGTGGCCAGGCCGACCCGCAGCCCGGTGTAGGGGCCGGGGCCGATGCCGACCGCGATGTGGTCGAGGTCGCCCAGGGTCAGGCCGGCCTCGTCGAGCAGGCGCTGGATGGTGGGGGTGAGCAGTTCGCCGTGGCGTCGGGCGTCCACCGAACTCGCGGTGGCGCGCAGCGTGAAGGCGCCCTCAGAGGTGGTCTCCCCGATGGCGACGGTGACCGCCGGGGTAGCTGTGTCGAAGGCCAGGAGCAGCACGGGAGTTTTCCGCCTATCCGTTCCCGGCGGCGGTGCCGGGCAGGTCGATGTCGGCCCACCGGGCGCCGACCGGGCGCAGGTGGACGGTGCGGGTGTCGTCGGGGTGGCGTTCGATCCGGATCTCCAGCCGGTCGTCGGAGAGCCCTTCGGCCACTCCTTCGCCCCACTCGACGACGGTGACGGACTCGGGGAGGGTCATGTCCAGGTCGATGTCGTCGATCTCGTCCGGACCGCCCAGCCGGTAGGCGTCCACGTGCACGAGCGAGGGACCGCCGGTCAGGGAGGGGTGGATCCTGGAGATGATGAACGTGGGCGAGGTGACCGATCCGCGCACGCCCAGGCCCTGTCCGAGGCCCTGGGTGAAGGTGGTCTTGCCCGCGCCCAGCGGCCCGGAGAGGATGAGCAGGTCCCCGGGGCGGGAGAGGGCGGCGAGGTCACGGCCCAGAACGCGCATGTCCTCGTCCGTCGCGGCAGTGACCGCGTGGACGCGGGACGCGCCTGTGGTGGTGGCTGTGGTGTCTGTCATCGCACTCGCAAGTCGTCTGTGTTGTGGTCCGGGCGGCGGCTGAGCGCGCCGAAGGTACCTCTTCACCCAGGTTAGGCCGGGTGAAGCGGGTTCGTGACCGATATCGGGGAGAGCGTCAGGCCCCGCCGACGTACTCACGGGGCACTCGGACGCCGATCCGCGTGACGATCTCGTACGGGATGGTGTCCAGGACCTCGGCCCAGTCCTGCGCGGTGGGAACGGCCGGGTACTCGCTCGGGTCGCCGAACAGTACCGCGTACTCCCCCGCCTCCACCGGGTCGTCTCCCACATCCACAACGAACTGGTCCATGCAGACTGTTCCCGCGATGACGCGTGGCGTGCCTCCCAACAGGACGGGGCCCTTGTTGGTGGCGGCCCGGGGGACCCCGTCGGCGTAGCCCAGAGGCACCAGGGCCAGCGTGGTCTCGCTCCGGGTGAAGTACCGGTGCCCGTAGGAGACCCCGCTGCCCGCGGGGACCCGCTTGGTGAGGGCGACCTTCGATTCGAGGGTCATCGCGGGACGCAATCCGGGCACGTCAAAACCGGGAATCGGACAGAGACCGTAACTCGCGATTCCACCGCGGACCAGATCGAACCGCGCTTCGGGAAGGGTCAGCAGCGCGGCCGAGTTGGCGATGTGCCGGACCTCGGGGGTGAGGCCCGCCTTCTCCGCGACCTCCAGCGCCTCGTGGAAGGCGTCCAGCTGGGCCTGGATCGAGGGGTGCCCGGGCTCGTCGGCGCAGGCGAAGTGCGACCACACCCCGCTGACCTTCAGCACCCCTTCCTCCTCGGCGCGCGCGGCGGCCCCGACCACCGACTCCCAGTCGGCCCGGTTGACCCCGCCCCGGTGCAGGCCGGTGTCGGCCTTGAGCTGGACCCGGGCGACCCTGCCCAGCTCACGTGCCTGGGCGACCACCTCGTCCAGGACGGCGCGGTCGCTGATCCCGAGGTCGATGTCGGCCCCGATCGCCTCGCCCACCGGTTCACCGGGCGGGATGATCCAGGACAGCACGGGCACGGTGATCCCGGCCCGGCGCAGCTCCAGCCCCTCCCTGATGAGCGCGGTTCCCAGCCATGTGGCCCCGCCCTCGATGAGGGCGTGCGCGGCGGGCAGCATGCCGTGGCCGTAACCGTCGGCCTTGACCACGCCCATGAGGGGCGTCCCCCCGGCCCGCTCACGGAGCAGCCGGGCGTTGGAGGTGATCGCGTCGAGATTGACCCGCGCGTGCGCGAAAGGAGCCATGCCCACAGTGTTCCACGCGGCGGTTACCTCTGCGGAGCTGCGGGTATGTGGGCTACGACCGAGTTCGAGCCCTATTTTGGGGATATCGGTATGAATGAAAACGGAAGTGAACGAGCCGTCAACGTGACCCGGCTCTGGTCCGGTGGCCTGGCCACGGCGGTTGTCGCCGCACTGGTCATCTTCGCCGGAACGCTGGTGGTCCGAGGGATCTTCGGCGTCCCGGTGCTGGCACCGGAGGAGGCTGGACACCTGGGCGACGCCGGGACGGTCGGTTACGCGCTCCTGGCGGGTGTGGTCGCGCTCCTGGCGACCGCGCTGCTGCACCTGTTGCTGCTGTCCGCGCCCAGAGCGCTCTCGTTCTTCGGCTGGATCGTCGGCCTGGCCACCGCCATCGCGGCGGTGACCCCCTTCACCCAGGGAGCCGAGCTCTCCAGCCAGATGGCCACGGGCCTGATCAACCTGGTCTGCGGTATCGCCATAGCCTCGCTGCTGCGCGGGGTCGGCCGTACCGCGGTGATCAGCCGGGTCCCGGCCACCCCGGACCACCGTCCGGGCCGAGCCCTGCGCCACGAGGGCGTCCTGCCCGACGTCAGCCAGCGGGAGTACGACCCCGCGCGCTACCGCGCGATGGAGGAGGACGCCGAGTACGACGCCGCCGTCGGCCGTGCCCAGGCCCAGAGGGCGGAGGAGGAACGTGCCCGCTACGGCACCCGCGACGACTGACCAGGCACCCGAGAGCACACCAGGGGGCGGGGACCCGAAAGGGACTCCGCCCCCTTCGCGTGCCCGCCCCGGAACAGCTGCCCCCTGAACCCCGACCCCTCTCCGGCCCCTCGCGCTGGGCTTCGGTGCTGTGCATTTGGCGCAGCAATCGCTCCCGGCGCTCCTCGTGGGATTCGGGCGGGGCGGCCAGGGGGCGGTTGGTGCCGGGGCGGGAGAACCGGTGGCCCCGGGGGTGCGGCCAGCCTCTGCCGCACCCCCGGACTCACCTGAGGCGAGCCGGTCACCGGCCAGCCTCCGGAAGGATGAACTCGGCCCAGGTCACGATGCCCAACCCCTGGCAGAACGGGAAGTCCAGCACCGAACGCGTGCCCCACCGGTCGGGGCGCTGGCGTTCATGGAGCCGCCCAAGCCTGGATCTGCTCGCGTGCGGCATTCCCGAACAACGCATGTTCCTCGTAGATCGCGAACAGCTCCCGGTACATCTCCACATCACGGGGATCACGGAAGGCCAGACGACCGGTGAAGATCTCCACCGTGGCCAACCTGTCGTCGTAGACAGTGAAGGTGTTCATCGGCCCCCGAGGAAGTACCGTGCCGAGCGGCAGCACCCCCAGCCGCACGCTCTCCAGACGAGAGACCGCCACCAGATGATCCGCCTGTTCGGCCATCCCCTCAGCAGGAAGGATCGCCCACCGGACAGCCTGCTCGGTCAGCAGGAAGGTGAAGGAACACGAACCATCCCGCAGGACCTCCTGCCGGGCGATCTTCTTGGCCACGGTCCCGGAGACATCACCGGGTGAGTGGGTCAGACTGGCCCGGATGTAAGCCGGGGTCGCCAACAGGCCGGTCACCATCGTCGGCAGGAAGTACCGGGCCTCGGACGCCGAGCTCTCCAAGGACCGAAGCTCGTCCTGTCGAGTCTCCAGCCCTTTTCGCCACAGCTCCCGTTTGCCCTGCCATTCGGTATTGGCCAGCCTCGCCCTGGTGAGCAACAACCCGGCCTGTTCCGGGGTCACCTGGAGCGCGCTGAGTATGCGGTCAAGATCAACCAACGCGGGCGTGAGCCGCCCGGTCTCGATCTTGCTGATCTTGCTCTGGGACATGGCGCAACGCCGGGCCAACCGCTCTCCCGAGAGCCCGGCTGCCCGGCGCAGTTCACGCAGCGTCTGCCCCAGATCTTCGGAGGCCGCCGCGAGTTCTTCAGGTTCTAGCGCCACCCTGCGACTCTACGTAGCTTGAGAACGGAACACTCGCCTCGATCGCGATCCGCTGCCACTCCCGATAGATGGCAGGATCGTCGTCGACCAGTTCGCGGTTGATCTGGGTGCCGTCGGGCCGGTAGTTGAGCCGCACGATCCGGGTCTTGTCGAACATCCAGAAATCGAAGTCCGGAAGACCCAGATCCGTCTCGGTCAGGTCGAGAACACGGATGTCCTCGCCCGCAGCGAGGTTCCCCGGAATTCCCCAGGCGAACTGATAACGCTGATAGTCCGTCAATGGCTGACGAACGATTCGGACCCGGCCAACGCACTTTCCGCCAGCCCGATATCCCTTCACTCGCCCATGCCATCTGGAATTATGGGACTCCGGCTTGGGCTCACCGCGAAGAAACCGGGCGAAGCTGTCGGCCTCTCCCGGCATGGTGTAGGTGGGCTGCACCTCCAACCGCCAGGCCTCCGACTCGAACCGGTCGAAGAGAGTTCTCCAGGCGTCACCATCCAAGAGCACGGAAAGCCTCCTTGAGGACGTGAGGAGGGATCTCGACCAGGGACTCGCCCTGGGGTGGCGTGAATCCCGTGTAGGTGTCGCCCTGGACAACGATGCTTCCGTTGTCCGCCAGGTAGACGTTGGGACAGTCGTCGTCATCACAGACGGGACCGGCACCACCAGTGAGACGAGTCAGGCCAACTTTGGGGGACATGCGCACTCCCGGCATCGCTCGTGAGGGGTCGTCTTACGATAACCACCACGCGATCCGGGCGTCCACTCTTCTCGGGGAAAATTCCCGATTCGGAATAAATCCCTGAGCCTCGGGACTGGAAGTCGAAAGGATTATTCCAGGCCAGGAATCGGGTTTCATTGATAATCTCTCGAGGGATGAAATGGGCGAACCAAAGAAGAAAGGATGCCATGCCCTCGAATGCTCAGCCCTCTCCCGCTCGCTCTCTTCCCCTTGCCCCGTGGGCCCTACGCCTGGTGACCGACCGCCTTCCGCGCACCTGCCCGACCCCGGCCAACACGACCCTGGACCCGGCCACCCAGCTCGCACTGCACACCGGAACCGACGGCACCGTCATCGAACTGGCCAAGCACGGCACCAACCGGACCCGGGGCACCGCCACCATGTCCGGCGGAGGCGACGGCTCCGTGCCCCAGCACCAGAGCCAGGACGACAACACCACCGACTATGACAACGACTGACCCTCTGGGCACCGTGGTCCTGGTGCTGACCTGCCTGGAGGACATCACCGCGGACCTGGTCATCAAGGCGCTCCACGACCGGGGCACCACCGTAGTCCGCCTAGACCCGACCGACCTTGGCCAAGGAGTGTCGTTCGATTCGGTGATCGGCGAGGGCGCCCCCAGCTGGAGCGGGACCCTGCGCACCCCGACCCGCACCATCGAGCTGGACGACATCGACGCCGTCTACTACCGCCGCCCCTCCCCGTGGAGATCGGAGCACCCCGAAGTACAGACAGCCGCGTTCGTCACGACCGAGGCGCGTCACGGGTTCGGCGGGCTGCTCCACAACCTTCCGCACGCCATCTACGTCAACCACCCCTCAGCCGTGGCCCGGGCCGACCGCAAACCCGGCCAGCTCCAGACCGCTGCGCAGATCGGACTCAAGGTCCCGCCCACCCTGGTGACCAACGACCCGAATGCCGCACGCGCCTTCGCTGAGAAGTACGGCAACGTCGTCTACAAGCCGTTCCGTGGCCTCCCCCAGGCCGAGGACGGAACCGCTGGTGCCATCTGGGCCCAGCGCGTGGAGGCAAGCACATTTGACGAATCCCTCTCCGTTACGGCCCACCTATTCCAAGCTGAGGTGGACAAGATCGCCGACGCCCGCGTGACCGTGGTTGGGAACCAGTTCTTCGCCTCTCGTATCACCACCACGGACGGGGTTCTGGACTGGAGACGCGCGGACTGGGACGAGTTGTCGCACGCCCCAGTTGCCGTGCCCGCATCCATCGCCTCCGCGCTCAGGCGCTACCTGGAGGCGTACGGCCTGGCCTTCGGCTGCTTCGACCTCGCCTTGACCGGCCCAGATGAAGACCCTCGGTCATGGGTGTGGCTGGAGTGCAATCCCAACGGCCAGTGGGGTTGGTTGCCTGACTCCGCTGGCATCGCCGAGGCCTTCGCTGATTCTCTGACCACGCAAAGGACACGACCGTGACCGACCCGATCACCCAGGCGGAGGAACTGCGCATCCAGCTGGTACGGGACCTCACCGAGCAGGGATACCTGCCCGACCAGCACTGGCGTAAGGCCTTCGAAGCGGTGCCCCGGCACGTGTTCGTGCCCGGGTTCTACCTGCGCTCCGAAGACCAACCCACCGACCCCGCAGGGGTTCCGGTGTGGGAACCGGTGACTGAGCGGACCGACCCGGAGCGGTGGCTGTCTGCCGCCTACTCCGACCAGACGCTCATCACCCAGTTTGACGGCCAAGAGCCAGACTGGACCAACCCCGAAGTCCGCCACGGGGGTGTGTTCAGCTCTTCTGCCACCCTGCCCTCGCTGGTCGCGACCATGTGGGACGACGCGCAGATCGCTGACGGGCACCGGGTCCTGGAGATCGGCACCGGGACCGGCTACTCCACCGCCGTGCTGTGTGAGCGGGTGGGTTCGGACAACGTGGTGTCGGTGGATGTGGACGGCGACCGCCTGGCCCAGGCTCACCGAGCACTGTCGGAGTGCGGCTACACCCCGAGCCTGGTCGAATCCGATGGACTGTTCGGCTGGCGGCCGGGAGCGCCGTTCGACCGGGTGGTCGCGGCCTGCTCGATGCGCCACATCCCCCAAACACTGCTCAACCAGACCCGAGCGGGCGGCAAGATCCTGGCGACGCTGTCCGGGTGGCTGGGCGGTAACGCGCGGGTCTTACTCACCGTCGACGAACACGGGCACGGCGTGGGCCCGCTGCTGGCCGGGACGATCTCCTTCATGTCCGCACGCCTGCACGCCCCACCCAGGTTCGGTGATCCTCGCCAGTGGGCCCGCATGGTCGAGGACGCTCCGACTCGCTCGGCCGTGTTGGCACCCGAGCGAATCAGCGGCGCAAACCTGGAGAGCTTCTTTCCCCATTTCCTGGCTCAGTGCGCTGTGCCGCACGCCCAGAGCGTGCTTCTGGAAGAAAGCACGCTCCTGGTGGACGTGACCTCCGGCTCAGTGGCGCTGGTCGAACCTTCAAAAGATGACGGCTGGCAGGTGCGCCAGGCCGGGCCGGTGCGTCTGTGGGACCAGATCGAGTCCGCGCTGGAGTCCTACAACAGGGCAGGGCGCCCAGCGCAAGAGAGTTTCCGGGTGAGGGCCGACGATACCGGGCAGTGGGTGGAGCACCCCGAGATGCCCTCGTTCGACCTCGCCCGGTCCCTCGGCCAGCGGATCGCTACCGTGCGGAGGCCCGGCGCGCGGAGTGAGGCAGGTTCCCCTAACGGCACCCGCGACGACTGACCGCACCCGAAAGCACAGAAGGGGGCGGGAACCCGAAAGGGCCACGCCCCCTTCGCGTGCCCCGGTCCCTCCCGGAGGTTCACGGCCGACCGCTCCGCGCCCGTTCGCGGTAAAGGTCACAGAGTCTGACGATCTCCCGCAGGGCGGCGCGCCAGTCCTCGAAGCCCTCGTACTCGGGCTCGTATCCCGGCTGCGCCGCATGCCAGAGGATCCGATCCAGCTGCTCGTGGCCCAGCCCCGACTCCAGGAGCAGGACCGCATCCCGCCTGACCCCCTCCCGCCTGGGGCCGAGCCCGTCCACGCCCTCGAACACCTCCGCCAGACTCTCGCCGTTGATCGTCCAGTCCTGGTGCAGGAAGGTCGCGAAAAACCACTCGATCGAGTCGAGGTCCTCCGGGGACGGCCGCACGGGTTCTCCCAAGGCCGTCAGCCGCCCATGACCAGGGTCTCGACGTGTTCGGGGCTCAGGCAGTGCTCGATGACCATGACGGCCGCGCCGATCACGCCCGCGCTCTCGCCCGCCTTGGACGAGACGATGCTGAGGTTCTCCGTGGCCAGCGGCAGTGACCGCTGGTAGATGATCTCGCGGACCCCCGCGAGCAGGTGGTCACCGGCCTGGGCGAGCGCGCCGCCGATGACGATCACCGACGGGTTGAACATGTTCACCGAGGCCGCCAGGACCTCGCCGATGTCGCGGCCCGCCTGGCGCAGGGCGCGTAGGGCGGGCACGGAGCCGTTGCGGGACAGTTCCACCACGTCGCGGGCGCCCGTGGCCGGGATGCCCTGGGCGGTGAGGGCCTCGGCGAGGGCGTGTCCGCTGGCCACCGCTTCCAGGCAGCCGGTGTTGCCGCAGCGGCAGGGTTTGTCGGCGCCGCTGGGGACGTGGATGTGCCCCATGTCGCCGGCCGCGCCCTGGGCGCCGCGGTAGACGCTGCCCTCGCTGACGATGCCGCAGCCGATGCCGGTGGCGACCTTGACGAAGAGCAGGTGGCTGGCGGTGGGCCAGGCGACGTGGTGTTCGCCGATGGCCATGATGTTGACGTCGTTGTCCACGAGCACGGGCCGGGCGATGCGGCTGTTCACGTAGCCGGAGACGTCGAAGTGGTCCCAGCCGGGCATGATCGGTGGGTTGACCGCGCGCCCCGTGGAGTGCTGGACCGGTCCGGGCAGACCCACTCCGACACCGAGGAGCCCCCGGGTGTCGCGGCCGACGGACTCCAGCAGGGTGCGGCCGTGGTCCACCACCCAATCCAGGACGGGTTCGGGGCCGGTCGCGATGTCGATGTCGGCGCGGTCCTCGGCGAGCACGGTCCCCGACATGTCGGTGAGGGCCAGCCGGGCGTGGGTGGCGCCGAGGTCGGCGGCCAGGACCACGCGGGCGTCGGGCCGGAACGAGAAGGTCGTGGGCGGTCGCCCGCCGGTGGAGACGGCCTCGCCGGCCGGGCCGATCAGGCCGCTGGCCAGGAGCGCGTCCACGCGCTGGGTGACCGTGGAGCGGGCCAGACCGGTGACGGCGGCCAGTTCGGAGCGGGTTCGTGGGCGGCCGTCGCGCAGCAGCCGGAGCAGGGTTCCGGCACCTGGCACGGCTGTGGTGGCCGGGTTTCGCAGGGGCGTCGCCCCCGGTCCGCCTGGGGCCGTCAGCGCGTCTTCCGTCATGGAACCAGTGAAGCACAGGATCTATTGATCGGCCGTCCTTCATCTATTTTGTCCAGATCCGGCAACTTATGCTTGACGCTCGACATAAGTCAGACGTAACGTCTCGGACATGTCAGTGAAGAAGGTCACAAGTCTGGGTGACCCCTCATCATCCGGACCGGCCACCCCCGAGGCCTACCGCGCAGCGGTGATCGGCACCGGCTTCATGGGACGGGTCCACTCCCACGCCGTCCGCGCCGGTGGCGGCGAGGTCGTCGGGGTGGCCGGATCCTCCCCCGCCAAGGCCGAACAGTTCCGCGCCGCCCACGGCATCGCCCGAGCCCACGCCGACGCCCTCGAACTCATCCACCGCCCCGACGTGGACGTGGTGCACGTGTGCACCCCCAACCACCTGCACGCCCCGCTGAGCCTGGCCGCACTGGCCGCCGGAAAGCACGTGGTCTGCGAGAAACCGCTGGCCACCGACGCCGACACCGCCCGCGGCCTCACCACGGCCGCCCGCGAGGCCGACCGGGTCGCGGTCGTCCCCTTCGTCTACCGCTTCCACCCCATGGCCCGCGAGGCACGCGCCCAGGTCGCCGCGGGCGCCATCGGCAAGGTCAGCCTCGCCCACGGCGGCTACCTCCAGGACTGGCTCCTCTACCCCGAGGAGGACAACTGGCGGGTGGACCCGCGGGTCGGCGGGCCCACCCGGGCCTTCGGCGACATCGGTTCGCACTGGTGCGACATGCTGGAATTCGTCACCGGCGACCGCATCACCGCGGTCAGTGCACAGACCTCCCGGATCAACGACAGCCGCGGCGAGAACGGCGGCCGTGCCGTCACCACCGAGGACCTGGTGACCTTCCAGTTCGCTACGGCGGGCGGGATACTCGGCAGCGCGGTGATCAGCCAGGTCTCCCCCGGACGCAAGAACCAGCTGGTGCTGGAGGTCTCCGGCACCGAGGGCTCCCTGCGCTTCGACCAGGAACGCCCCGAAACCCTCTGGGCGGGCGGGCGCGGCCGCACCGGGATCATCTCCCGCGACGACCCCGCGCTCAGCCCCGACGCCTCCCGGATGGTCACCCTCCCGGTCGGCCACCCGCAGGGCTACCAGGACTGCTTCAACGCGCTGGTCGCGGACACCGGGGCCGCCATCGCGGGCAAGGAGCCCGAGGGGCTGCCGGTCTTCGCCGACGGCCTGCGGGCCGCCGTCCTGGCCGAGTCCGTGCTGGCCTCGGCCCGGGAGCGCCGCTGGGTGGACGTCCCCGTACCCGAGAGCCCCGCATCCGACGCCTCCGCCGCGCAGGCTCCCACCGCGGAGGTGGACGGGGCATGACCACCGAACCCCTGCTCAGGATGACCGACATCAGCAAGTCCTTCCTGGGTGTGCGGGTCCTGCACGGGGTCGAGCTGGACCTGCGCGCCGGGGAGCTGCACGCCCTGGTCGGTGAGAACGGCGCGGGCAAGTCCACCCTGATGAAGGTGCTGGCCGGGGTGCACCGCGCCGATACCGGCCGGATCGAGCTCGCCGGGGAGGAGGTCTCCTTCGAGCACCCCGTGCAGGCGCAACGCGCCGGGGTGGCCACGGTCTTCCAGGAGTTCAACCTCCTGCCCGAGCGCACGGTCGCGCAGAACGTGTTTCTCGGCCGGGAGACCCGACGCCGCGGCCTGGTCGACGACCGCGCCATGGACCGGGCCACCGCCGAGCTCCTGGCCGAACTCGGCCTGGAGGGCATCGCCCCCTGGTCCAAGGTCCGCTCCCTGTCCGTGGCAGAGCAGCAGGTGGTGGAGATCGTCAAGGCGCTCTCCCACGACGCCCGCGTCATCTCCATGGACGAGCCCACCGCCGCGCTGGCCGACCACGAGGTCGAGGTGCTCTACCGGATCATCGGGCGCCTGCGCGAGCGCGGGGTCGGCATCCTCTACGTCTCGCACCGGCTCAAGGAGATCTTCGACCTCGCGGACACCATCACCGTGCTCAAGGACGGGCAACTGGTGGACACCGTGGCCGCCGAGGAGACCGGTCCGGCCGAACTGGTCCGCAAAATGGTGGGGCGCCCCGTCTCCGCGGTCTTCCCCGACCACCTCGAACCCCACGGCGAGCACGTGGGCGAGGTCCGCCTGTCCGTCTCCGGCGGCGGCAACACCCAGCTGGACGGAATCGACCTGCGGGTGCGCGGCGGTGAGATCGTCGGGCTGGCCGGGCTCCAGGGCAGCGGCCGCACCGAGATCGCGCACGCGCTCTTCGGCATCGACCGCTTCACCCGGGGCGAGGTGCGCGTGGACGGTGAGCGGGTCGAGGTGCGCTCGCCCCGCCAGGCGGTCCGCGCCGGGCTGGCCCTGGTCACCGAGGACCGCAAGGCGCAGGGGCTGTCCCTGAACCAGTCGATCCTGGCCAACGGCCGCCTGGTCCTGGACGCCGTGCTGCCCTTCGGTTCCCGTCAGCGGGCCCAGCGCATCCCCGGCATCCTCTCCTCACTGGAGTTGGTCGCCCGCGGCGGCCACCAGCAGGAGGTGCAGTACCTCTCCGGGGGCAACCAGCAGAAGGTGGTCCTGGCCAAGTGGCTGGCCACCGACCCCGGGGTGATGGTGCTCGACGAGCCCACGCGCGGGATCGACGTCGGTGCCAAACAGGCCGTCTACACGCTGATCCGCGAACTCGCCGCGGCCGGTGTGGCGATCGTCCTGATCAGTTCCGAGCTCCCCGAGCTGATCGGGATGTCCGACCGTCTGGTGGTGCTCGATGACGGCCGTGTGGCCGGAGAGCTGCCCGGCGGTTCCAGTGAGGAGACCGTGATGGCCCTGGCCACCGGCGCGCCGCCCGAGAGCGCGCACGACGACTCCGCCGTGCAGGACCCGCGGATCACCGCGGCGGCCGCCCAGGCCCCCACCCCCACCGACGACAGCGACAACGGTGACAACGGCGGCGCCCGCCCCCACCACGAGGAGGCCGCACCGTGACCCGGGTCGCTACCGCCTCGAGCACCGCCACCCGGAGCCTCGGCTCCCGGCTGGGCACCACCGGCCTGGTCTACCTGGCCCTGGTGGGCGTCCTGCTGGTCAGCTCGGTCTTCGTGGCCGTCCAGGGCGGCAACCTCTTCACCGCCGCCAACACCGTGGACCTGTTCACCCGCAGCAGCCTGCTCGGCTTCCTCGCCATCGGGATGACCCTGGTCATCCTGTGTCGCTCCCTGGACCTGTCGGTCGGCTACGTCGCCGCGCTGTCCACGGTGATCGCGGGGATCACCATGGCTGGGGACCCCTCCAGGATCGTCCTCGGCGTCACCATCACCCTGGGCGTGGCCGCGCTGATCGGCCTGGCCAACGGGCTCGTGGTCACCAAACTGCGGGTCAACCCCTTCATCGCCACCCTGGGGACCGGCCTGATCATCAAGGGCTACCTGGACACCCAGTTCCAGGGGCCGACCGGGTCGATCCCGGCCCAGTTCCAGATGTTCGGTCTCTCCCGGATCGGCGTGCTGCCGGTCTCCACCCTGGTCATGCTGGTCCTGGCCGTGCTCGCCGTGCTGTACCTGCGGCGCACCCGGATGGGCTTCCACATGTACGCCGTGGGCGGTGACGCCGAGGTGGCGCGCCTGTCCGGGGTGCGGCCCGAGCTGCCAGTGATCACCGCGCACGTGCTGTGCTCGGTGATGGCCGGGGTGGCCGGTCTGCTGCTGGCCTCGCGCTTCGGCACCGGCAACACGCTGGTCTACAACAACGGCTACGAGCTGGAGGCCATCGCGGCGGTCGTGCTCGGCGGCACCTACCTGCTGGGCGGTCGCGGCGGGGTCGCCGGGACCGTCGCCGGGGTGTTCATCCTGGCCACGCTGGACACGGTGTTCAACACCCTGGGCGTCGACCCGTTCATCAAGGACGTGCTGCGCGGCACGATCGTGATCGCCGCCGTGGCCATCTACGCCCGCGGGCAGCTCTCCCGAACCGCCGTCCGGGTCCGCTTCCCCTCCGGCGGTACCCCGCCCTCTTCCTCCGGCCCCGGGGATCCACCGGAGCCGCCCTCACCCCCACCCGCGCCGGAACCACTGGCCCAGGGAGGCAGGAAATGACCACCGACACCCGCCTTCCGGACCACCGACCCCCGCGACGCCGTTCCGGCGAACTGCTCTCCCTGCTGCGCAGCGGGACCGGCACCGTCACGGTGCTGCTGGTGCTGATCTTCGTGGTCATCGCCACCCAGAACCCGTCGTTCTTCGAGGGTCCGCCGCTGATGGCCTTCGCGAAGAAGGCCGCCCCGCTGGTGATCCTCGCGATCGGCCAGTACCTGGTGATCGTCTCCGGCGAGTTCGACCTCTCGGTCGGCTCCCTGGTGGGCGCACAGGTGGTGATCGCCGCCCGCCTCATCGACGGCGACGAGGCGATGACCTTCCCGGTGATCGGTCTGATGCTGCTCTTCGGCCTGCTGGTCGGCCTGGTCAACGGCCTGGTCACCACGCTGCTGAGGGTGCCGTCGATCATCACCACGCTCGGCACGATGCTGATCCTCTTCGGTGCCGTGCGCTACTGGACCGGGGGCGCGCCCACCGGTGCCCTGTCGGAGAACTTCCGCGTATTCGGCCGACACGGACTCGACGGCGTCCCGGTGCTCGGCCAGCTGCCCTGGGCGCTGGTCATCGCCGCGGTCCTCACCGTCGGGGCGATCGCGCTGATGCGCTCGCCCTACGGACGCTCCCTGATGGCGACCGGCGACAACGACACCGCCGCCGCCTTCTCCGGGGTCCGGGTGTGGCGGGTGCGCACCCTGGCCTTCGTCGGCTCCTCCCTGATGGCCACCGTCGCCGCCATCCTCATCGGCGGCTTCGCGGGCGTCACCGCCCAGGTCGGTCAGGGGCTGGAGTTCACCGCCATCACCGCCGTCGTCCTCGGCGGAGTGGTGCTGGGCGGCGGCCGCGGCACCGTGGTGGCCGCCGTGCTCGGCGCCCTCACCGTCGAGGCGCTCTTCACCCTGTTCAACCAGCTGTACCTGCCGTCGACCATCCAGCCGACGGCGCAGGGGCTCATCATCATCGCGGCCGTGGCCTACGCCTCGCGCCGCGGCGACCTACGACTACCGGAGCGCCTGCGACGGCGACCGGCCCACCCGACCGAGCAACCGCTCGATTTTTCCAGGAGGTAACCCCCATGCGCGGCACACGCGTACTCCTGGCTGGCGCCGCCAGCCTCGCCCTGATGCTCACCGCCTGTACCACCGACGCCCCCGAAGGCGATCCGGACTCCGCCGACGGCGGGAACGGGGAGGGGAACGGCTCCCTGACCCCGGACGCCGAGTGGTTCGACCAGGCGGAGTTCGACGCCCAGCTCGCCCAGCGCGGCATCACCCCGGAGGGCTCCGACGACGAGCCCTGGATGCAGGCGATCGAGCCGGACTGGATCGACACCTCCGAGTTCGCCATCGACGACCCGGAGGAGGCCACCGTCTGCTTCTCCAACGCGTCGGTGTCCAACCCCTGGCGGGTGACCGGTTTCATCACCATGGAGCAGCAGGTGGAGGCGCTGGTCGATGAGGGCAGGATCGGCGACTTCCGGGTCTCGGACGCGGCCGACGACGACAACCAGCAGATCTCCGACATCCAGGCGTTCGTGGACGCCGGTGACTGCGACGCGATCATCATCTCGCCGTCCACCACCGCCACCCTGACCCCGGCGGTGGAGACCGCCTGCGACAGCGGCGTCCCGGTCATCGTCTTCGACCGCGGGGTGAACTCGGACTGCATGGTCACGTTCATCCACCCGATCGGCGGTTACGCCTACGGCGCCGACGCGGCCGACTTCCTGGTGGAGAACCTGGAGCCCGGCTCGACCGTGCTGGCGCTGCGCATCCTGCCCGGCGTGGACGTGCTGGAGCACCGCTGGGCCGCCGCCCAGCAGATCTTCGGCGACAGCGAGCTGGAGGTCCTGGGCTTCGAGTTCACCGGGGGCGACGGGGCCGCGATCAAGGACCTGGTCTCCCAGCACCTGCAGCGCGGCAGCGTGGACGGCATCTGGATGGACGCCGGTGACGGCGCGGTCGCGGGCCTGGAGGCCTTCGAGGACGCCGGTCAGCCCTACCCGGTGATCGCCGGTGAGGACGAGCTGAGCTTCATGCGCAAGTGGGACGAGGAGGGCCTGACGGCGATCGCCCCGGTCTACTCCAACTTCCAGTGGCGCACCCCGGTGATCGCGGCGGGCATGATCCTGGCTGGCGAGGAGGTCCCCTCCGAGTGGATCCTGCCGCAGGAGCCGATCCGCCAGGACGAGCTCGGCGACTACCTCGACCTCAACTCCGACATGCCCTCCCTGCACTACGCGAAGTTCGGCGGCGAGGACCTGCCGGGCTTCCCCGAGGCCTGGACGGAGCGCTAGATGCGCGCGCTGGGGGTCAACACCTGGGTGTGGACGTCGCCGCTCACCGACGCCGCGCTGGAGCGAATCGCGCCGCGCGTGGCCGACTGGGGGTTCGACGTGCTCGAACTCCCGGTAGAGAACGTCGGCGACTGGGACCCCCGGCGCTCCCGGACCCTGTTGGACGGGCTGGGCCTGGCGACCAGCACCGTGCTGGTGATGGGCCCGGGCCGGGAGCTGGTCGCGACCGATCCGGCCACCCGCGCGGCCACCCAGGACTACCTGAAGCGGGTCGTGGACGCCGCGGCGACGGCCGGTTCCACCGTCGTGGCGGGCCCGGCCTACGCCTCGGTCGGGCGTACGTGGCGGATGTCCCCGTCCGAGCGGGCGGGGCTGCGCGCTGAGCTCACCGAGGCGCTCGCCCCCGTGGTCGACCACGCGTCGGCCGCGGGGGTCCGCATCGCCGTGGAGCCGCTGAACCGGTACGAGACCAGCGTGCTCAACACGGTCGATCAGGCCCTGGAGGCGTTGGCGGACCTGCCCGCGGAGCACTGCGGGCTGGCGCTGGACGTGTACCACATGAATATCGAGGAGCGTGATGTGGCGGCCGCGATCGAGCGGGCCGCCGGAAGGGTCCACCACGTCCAGGTCTGTGCGAACGACCGGGGCACCCCCGGCGCCGACCATCTGGACTGGTCACGGATCGTGACCGCATTGGATAAATCCGGTTACTCAGGCCCCCTGGTCATCGAGTCGTTCACAGCCGAGAATGCCAGCATCGCCACGGCCGCGTCCGTGTGGCGGCCCCTGGCCGCCTCGCAGGACGCGATCGCGGTGGATGGCCTGTCCTTCCTACGTTCGCTCCCCTGTTCACCCCCGACCTCCCTGCCCCAGAAGAAAGGAGCCGCCGTGGACTGATCACACCGATGAGGCGGCCACTCCCCGCTTCCGAACTCGATAGCAGGTACCCCCAGACGGTTCGCACCCGCTACCCGGCCCCTGCCGGACACGCGAACGTTCCCGTCCCTGCCGTCGGCGCCGGCACGCCGCACGGACTCATCGCCCCCCACCCCCAGGTGAGGTTTCCCGTGATCAACAGACCCCTACGAGCGCTGGGCGCCCTAACGGCGAGCATCGCGTTGGCCCTCGGGCTGACGTCGGTCCCGGCACAGGCCGACACGGCCGACGCGGCCGAACAGGACACGTTCACCGCGCTCATCTTCTCCAAGACCACCGGCTTCCGGCATGACTCCATCCCCTACGGCGTCGCCCTCTACGAGGCCCTCGCCGAGGAGCACGGTTTCGAGACCGAGCACACCGAGGACGCCGACATCTTCAACCCGGAGGACCTCGCCCGCTTCGACGCGGTCGTGTGGCTCTCCACCACCGGAGACGTGCTGGACGAGGACCAGCAGGCCGCCTTCCAGGAGTACGTGCGAAACGGCGGCGGATACGCCGGTGTGCACTCCGCCTCCGACACCCACTACGGCTGGGAGTGGTACGGCGACCTGGTCGGCGCGTACTTCGCCAGCCATCCGCCCGGCACCCAGGAAGCCCAGGTCATGGTGAACGACCGGGCCCACCCCTCCACGGAGATGCTTCCGGCGAGTTGGGTGCGGGAGGACGAGTGGTACGACTTCGACGCCAGCCCGCGCGGTGACGTGCACGTCCTGGCGGGGCTGAACGAGGCCTCCTACGAGGACCAGGTCGACCCGGCCGGTCAGATGGGCTTCGACCACCCGATCGCCTGGTGCCAGGTCTACGACGGCGGCCGGTCCTGGTACACCGGCGGCGGCCACACCATCGAGTCCTACTCCGAACCGGAGTTCGCCGACCACCTGCTCGGCGGCCTGCAGTGGGCCGCGGGACAGGCCGAGGGCGACTGCGGCGCGACCCAGTGGGACAACTTCGAGAAGGTCACGCTCGCCCAGGGCGAGGAGAACGTCGGCGAGCCGATGGGCATGGCGGTACTCCCGGACGGCCGGGTCATGCATACCTCCCGTGACGGGCAGGTGTCCCTGTGGTCCCCGGAGACCTACAGCACCAACCCGCTGGCGGACGTGCCCGTCTACGACCACGACGAGGACGGGCTCCAGGGCATCGCGCTCGACCCGGACTTCGAGGAGAACGGGTGGGTGTACCTGTACTACGCGCCCGTGCTGGACGGCGTACCCTCCGGTGCCGCCCCCGAGAACGGTTCCCCGGAGGACTTCGAGCCCTACGAGGCGCACAACAACCTGTCCCGCTTCCAGTTCGTGGACGGTGACTCGCCCTCCCTGGACCTGTCCAGTGAAGAGGTGATCCTGGAAGTCGAGGCCACCCGCGGCATGTGCTGTCACGTCGGCGGTGACATCGGCTTCGACCCGGATGGCAACCTGCTGCTGTCCACCGGCGACGACACCAGCGCGTTCGGTTCGGACGGCTTCAGCCCGCATGACGAAAGGGAGAGCCGCAACCCGGCCTTCGACGCCCAGCGCAGCTCCGGCAACACCAACGACCTGCGCGGCAAGCTCATCCGTATCTCGGTCGACGAGGACGGCGGCTACGGCATCCCCGAGGGCAACCTGTTCCCACCGCAGACCTCCGACGCCGACCTGACCCGGCCCGAGATCTTCGCGATGGGCCTGCGCAACCCGTTCCGCTTCTCCGTGGACCAAGGGGACGGCAGCGTCTACCTCGCCGACTACGGGCCGGACGCGCTGGCGGCCGATCCCGACCGAGGGCCGGAGAACACGGTGACGTGGCACCACATCACCGAGGCGGTCAACATCGGCTGGCCCTACTGCATCGGAAACAACTCCGCCTACAACCACTACGACTTCGGTTCCGGAACGTCCGGGGAGAAGTTCGACTGCGACGCGCCGGTCAACGAGTCCCCGCGCAACACCGGACTCACCGAACTCCCGCCGGTCACCCCCGCGGCGATCTGGTACGGCTACGACGAGTCCGAGGAGTTCCCGCACCTGGGCACGGGCGGGGGTGCCCCCATGGGCGGCCCGGCCTACCACTTCGACCCCGACCTGGAGTCGGACACCAAGTGGCCCGAGTACTACGACGGCATCCCGTTGCTCTACGAGTGGAGCCGCCAGTGGATCAAGCAGGTGCACCTGGACGACGACGGAGGCGTGCTCGACATCACCGAGACCGTCCCGGACATCGACCTGGCCAACCCCATGGACATGGAGTTCGGCCCCGACGGTTCCCTGTACGTGCTGGAGTACGGTTCAGGCTGGTTCGGCGGCTCGGCTGACTCGGCCATCTCCCGAATCGATTACATCGGCGCGGGCAACAGCCCGGTCGCCCGGATCAAGGCGGACACCACCTCCGGCCCGGCCCCGCTGACGGTCGAGTTCGACGGGCAGGACTCCTTCCACCCCGGTGGGCAGGCGATCGACTTCGCCTGGAACTTCGGCGACGGGAACACCTCCACGGAGGTCTCACCCACCCACACCTTCACCGAGGACGGCCGGTACACCGTCACGCTGACGGTGACCGACGCCGAGGAACGCACCGGAACAGCCACGACCACCATCACCGCTGGCAACACGGCCCCGGACGTCGCCTTCCAGAGCCCCAGGGACGGCGAGTTCTTCAGCTGGGGAGACGAGATCCCCTTCCAAGTGTCGGTGGACGACGCCGAGGACGGTTCCATCGGCGACGGCGTCGACTGCGGCGACGTCGAGGTCACCTCGGCTCTGGGCCATGACACGCACGCGCACCCGTGGACCCAGTACGACAGCTGCGAGGGAGTGAGCGCCACCGGTACCGACGGCGCCCACGGCCACGACATGAACATCTTCTGGGTGCTGACCGCCGAGTACACCGACGGCGGCGGCGCCTCGGCACCGCCCCTGACCGGCAGCGACGGGGTCACCCTCAACCCCTCGCGGATGCAGGCGCAGTACTTCCGCAGCAGCCAGGGCGTGCAGACCGAACCCGCGGAGGACTCCCAGGGCGGGCTGCGCAACGTCGCCTGGATTGGGCACGGGGACTGGACCTCCTACGACCCGGTCAACCTGCACGGGGTGGAGGAGATCACCTTCCGGGTCGCCTCGGAGGGGTACGGCGGGACCATCGAGGCCCGCATGGACGCCCCCGACGGCGAACTGCTGGGCGAGGTCGACGTTCCGGTCACCGGCGGGTGGCAGGAGTGGACCGACGTCACTATGGAGGTCACCGACCCGGGCGAGACCATCGCGCTCTACCTGGTGTTCACCGGGGACGACCCCACCGTCACCGACGGGCTGTTCAACCTCAACTACTTCGACGTGAACGCCGACCACGACGGCGGCCACGGGGACGGGCCCGAGACCGAGCTGACCAGCCCGGAGGACGGCGCGACCTACGAGGTGGGCGAGGACGTACCGCTCGCGGCGGAGGTCACCGACCACGGTGACGCCGGGATCGAGGAGGTCACGTTCCTCGTGGACGGGCAGACGGTCGCCACGGTGACCGAGAGCCCCTACGAGGCCACCTGGGAGGACGTCGCCGAGGGCGAGTACTCCGTGAGCGCGGTCGCCACCGACGGCGACGGCGGGACCGGGACCTCGGCCGCGCACACCGTCACGGTCGGCGACGAGCCCGACCCCGTCGAGTGCGCGCCGCCGAACGTGGACGACGGCTACCGCGCCCTGTGGGACGGGGAGTCTCTGGACGGCTGGAACATGGCCGGTCCGGGCGGCTTCGGGATCGTCGACGGCGGCGAGGGCTGCGTCCTGCAGACCGAGGGCGGGATGGGCCTGCTCTGGCACGAGGACGAGCTCGGCTCCTACCGCCTGAAGCTGGACTACCTGACCCACGAGGAGACCGACAACTCCGGTGTCTTCGTCGGGTTCCCCGAACCGGGCGACGACCCCTGGGTCGCGGTCGAGGAGGGCTACGAGATCCAGATTGACCCGTACGGAGCTCCGGACGGCGACCCGCTCACCCGGACCGGGGCCGTCTACAGCTTCCAGGCCGCGGACTCCCACCCGGAGGTCGTGGGCGAGTGGAACACGATGGAGATCGAGGTCGACGACCCGATGATCCGGGTGTGGATCAACGGGGAGCTGGTCAACGAGTTCGAGAGCACCGACCCGGCCCGGGACCTGTCGTCCGGGCAGGTCGGGCTGCAGAACCACGGTGACAACGACCTCGTGTGGTTCCGCGACGTGCAGGTCATCGACCTGGAGGACGAGGCGGAGACCTACACCTTCGCCGAGGTCATCGAGCGGATCGAGGCGATGGTCGAGGAGGGTGTTCTGACCGTCTCCGAGGCGACCCGGCTCACCCGACACCTTGAACTGGCCGAACACCACGTCGGGGTGGACCGCCCGGCACAGGCCGGCCGTTCCCTGGACCGTTTCCGCACGACCGCGCAGAGCGTGGCCGACGACAGCGCACGAGAGGAGTTGGCGGGCCTGGCCGACGGTCTCGAACACCTGACCACGACCACCTAGCACCCGGACAGCAGTACCGCTGAGTACCGCCGAGTACCGCTCGGCCCCCGCTCGGCAGTAGTGCGACGAACCGTGGCGGGGCCGGCCCCCTCCGGCCCCGCCACACCCCTGCGGCGTCGTTCGCACGGCACACGCCGCCCGCAACCCGGCAAGTGTCAACCTGACAGGAGGTGCCCGTGAGCACCGATCCTTTGCACACCGAGAAAGAGAAGGGGAAGGCCCCCGCGTCGGAGGCCGGGGCCCCGGCCCCGCCCCCGGATGGGACCGAGAAGGTCCACTCCGCGAACTCCACCCACACCACCTGGTGGCTGACCGGCGGTTCGGTACTGCTGGTCGGCGCCGTCGTCGCCTCGGTGGTGCTGTTCTTCGGGGGTGGAGACGACACCGTCGCACCGGACCCGGCCCGCGTGGCCGAGCTGGAGGCCTCCGCCGACGCCCGCCACGTCGACCAGGTGGAGAACCTGATCCACCACACCAGAGCCGCGCATGAAGAGCTGGTCCCGGTGCTGTCCTCCCTGAACGAGGTGCTTCCGGCTGACGGCTCCGCCCCGGCCGAGGAGTTCCCGGACGCCGAGGAGATCGACGGCTGGCTCGACACGGTGCGGGGCGCCCGCGGCCACTTCAGCGACTCCGGCTCCGGCAACACCGACTTCAACGTCACCCAAGCCGGGCTGAGCGTCTCCGTGGACCTGCTCGGCTCCGCCATGACCGCCTACCACGCCGCCTCCCGGGCCGAGGGCGACCAGCAGGTGGAGCTGCTCGACCTCGCTTCCGATCTGCGTGACCAGGCGGTCAAGGCCTGGTCCGTGGGCGCCACCCAACTCGACGTGGTGAGCATCGACGCCGGTCACGGCCACATCCACCTGTACCTGCCCGCCGAGCCCGGCAGTGGTGCCCTCCAGCCTGACGAGGCCGAGGAGGGTGAAGGCGCCGTCGGCGACCCGCCCGGACACGACGACCACTAGACGGCGATCGGCGAGAGGACGAGCGGAAAGACACCGCAACACCAGTAGGACCTGCAGAACCCGTATCCCATCCAGGAGGGGAACGCATGACACGTATCGGAGTGTGGTTGGTCGGGGCACGCGGATCGGTCGCCACGACGGCCGTCCTGGGCGCGCTGGCTGTCCGGGCGGGTGCCGCCGAGCGGACCGGGTGCGTCACCGAACGCCCCGAGTTCGCCTCCGCTGACCTGCCCGGACTCGGTGACCTGGTCTTCGGGGGCCACGACGTGGGCGGCACCCGCCTGGCCAAGAGCGCGGAGCCGCTGGCCAGGTCCGGGGTGATCCCACCGCACCTGCCGGCGGCCTTCGCGGAGGAACTCGACGCGGTGGACCGGCGGATCCGTCAGGGCGTGCAGCCGCACACCGAGGGGTTCTCCCGCTGCCACGTGGACCGCCTGGAACAGGACCTGCGCGAGTTCGCCGAGCGCGAGGCGGTGGAGCGCGTCGTGGCCGTCGATCTGTCCAGCACCGAACCCCCTCCGGCACAGACCACCGAGCTCGCCGAACCCGACCTCCTGGAGGCGGCTCTGGACGCGGGGACCGCCCGGGTTCCGGCGAGCTCGGCCTACGCGTACGCGGCCCTGCGCGCGGGGTGCTCCTTCGTGGAGTTCACCCCCAACGCGGGGCCGCGTCCGCCCGCGCTGGCCGTCCTGGCCGAGGAGCTGGGGCTGCCGTGGGCGGGGTCGGACGGCAAGACCGGGGAGACCCTGGTCAAGAGCGTGCTCGCGCCGATGTTCGCGGCCCGGGCGCTGCGGGTGCGCTCGTGGTCCTCCACCAACCTCCTGGGCGGCGGCGACGGCGCGACCCTCTCCGACCCCGCCAGCAACAGCAACAAGACCGCTTCCAAGGCCCGGGGCCTGGAGCACCTGCTGGGGCACCCGGTGAACGGGCCCCTGCACATCGACTACGTGCCCGACCTGGGCGACACCAAGACCGCCTGGGACCACGTGTCCTTCGAGGGGTTCTTGGGCGCCCGGATGAGCCTGCAGTTCACGTGGTCGGGCTACGACTCGGCGCTGGCCGCACCGCTGGTGCTGGACCTGGCCCGGCTGACCGCGCACGCCCACCGGGCCGGGCGGGTCGGCGTCGTTCCGGAGCTGGGGTTCTTCTTCAAGGACCCGGCCGGGAGCGAGGTGCACGGCCTCATGGAGCAGTGGCGGGCGCTCACCGACTGGTGCTCCGAACCTGCGCCCGGACCGGCGGAAGGGGGTGAGCGCGGATGAGCAGGAAGCTCCGCGCCCTGGCCCGGCTGGTACGTCTGCCCGCCGCCCTGACCGTGATCGGCGACAGCCTCACCGGGGCCGCCGCGGCCGGGCGGCTGCACACACCCCGCACCTGGGCACTGCCCGTCGCCTCGGTCTGCCTGTACTGGGCCGGGATGGCCCTCAACGACTACGCCGACCGTGACCTGGACGCGGTCGAGCGCCCCGAACGTCCCATCCCCTCCGGGTCGGTGAGCCCCGGCGAGGCGCTCACGGTCGCGACGGGGCTCACGGCGGCCGGGGTGGGTGTGGCCGCGCTGGCCGGTGGACGCCGGACCGCGCTGGTCGCCACCACCCTGGCCGCCACCGTGTGGGCCTACGACCTTGTCCTCAAACCCACCCCGCTGGCCCCGTTGGGCATGGCGGTCAACCGGGGGCTGGACGTGCTGCTCGGTGCGGGCGACCGTACGTGCGCGGCGGCGCTCCCGGCCGCGGCCATGGCCGTGCACACCTTCGGGGTGACGGCGCTGAGCCGGGGAGAGGTCCACGGCACCAGCCCCGCGGCGGCCGCCGGTGCGCTGGCCTGCACCCTGACCGGGGCGGCCACGGCGGCCTACCCGGCGCGCACGGCTCCCGCCACCACACGGGGTTCGGTGGGCGAGGTGGCCGCCGGGGCCTTCGCCGGCTCCTACGCCGCGGCCGTGGGGCTGGCCCAGGGGCGGGCGCTGAACGAGCCCTCCGCCGAGCACGCGCGGGAGGCGACCGGGGTGGGCATCCGCGGAATGATCCCTCTCCAGGCCGCGCTGCTGTCCCGGTACGGGGCGGTGGGAACCGCCTGCGCGCTGGCGGTCGGCGCGCCCGTGGCGGCGAAGGGCTCCAAGGCGGTGTCGGTCACGTGAGCGACGACCTGAGCAGCAGACCGCGACATGGCATGAAGTTCGGTTACGGCACCAACGGCTTCTGGGATCACCGGTTGGACGACGCCCTGGCGATCATCGCCGACCTCGGCTATGAGGGGGTCGGGCTGACTCTGGACCACCCGCACCTGGACCCGTTCTCGCTGGACGTTAACGCCCGGGTGCGCAAGGTCGGCCGCAGGCTGGACGCGCTGGGCCTGGCGGTGGTCGTGGAGACCGGTGCCCGCTACCTGCTGGACCCGCGGCGCAAGCACGAACCCACCCTGGTCTCGGGAAGAGACCGCGACGTGCGGGTGGACCTGCTGCGCCGGGCGGTCCGGATCGCCGACGCGTTGGGGGCGCGGGCGGTGTCCTTCTGGTCGGGCATCCTCCCGGCCGACGCCACCTGCGAACAGGGCTGGGACCGGCTCACCGCCGAGGTGTCGAAGGTCCTGGAGACCGCCGAGGAGTTCGGGGTGGACCTGGCCTTCGAACCCGAGCCGGGCATGTTCGCCGAGCGGCTGTCCGACGCGCTGGAGCTGCGGCGCAGGCTGGGCTGGCCCGAACGGCTCAAGGTGACGCTGGACGTGGGGCACGGAGTGTGCAACGAGCCCGACGGCCCCGAGGGCGCGGTGACCCGGGCCGGATCGCTGATCGCCAACGTGCAGCTGGACGACATGCGCCCGCACGTGCACGAGCACCTGGAGTTCGGCGAGGGCGACATCGACCTGGCCGGGGTGCTGGGCGCCCTGGACCGGGTCGGCTACACGGGGTTGGCCGCGGTGGAACTGCCACGGCACGGACATGCGGCCCCGCTGGTCGCCGAGCGGGCCAAGAAGGCGATCGACACGGCCTGGGAGCGGGTCCTGCGGGAACGGGCTCCACGGGAGCGGAGGGAGTCGGCGTGATGAACGCGAACGGGCATGACGACCTTCCGGACGTCGCGGTCCTGCTGGAGGAACCGGCTCTCGCCGCGCTGAACGAGCTCCGCGCCGAGGTGGCCGGGCGCCCCAAACGCGTGGCCGTGCTCTTCCCGGCGGCGGCGCGGCGGGTGGTCCGTGGACCTGGGCCATCCGGCGACCCCACCGGGACGGAGGGGCCGACCCTGGAGGACCTGGTGCGCGCGGATCTGCTGCGCGTGTTGTCGGAGGTCCTGCCACCGGGCGACCTGGCCCGGGAGATCGAGGGCCTCTATGAGTACGGCGACGCCGACGAACGCCGCGCGGTCCTGCGCGGGCTCTGCGGTCTGGGCGCGACCAGTCGGGCACCGGAGGTCGCCGCCGTTTCCCGCCGACTGCTCGCGGACGCCATGCGCACCAACGACACCCGGCTGGTGGCGGCGGCCGCCGCCAGCGGGGCCCAGGACCTGCTCGACGACCACTCCTGGCGCCAGACCGTGCTCAAATGCCTGTTCGTCGGGGTGCCGCTGCGCCTGGTGGCGGGGTTGGCGGGACGGGCCGACGCCGAGCTGGCCCGCATGTGCGCGGACTTCGCCCGCGAGCGCGAGCGCGCGGGCCGGGCGGTCCCCGCCGACGTCCACCTCGTCCTGGAACGGTTCCCGACCGTCTCGACGAACCCGGCCCCTCGCTCCCCGGAGGCATAATGCGTATCTTCGACCCGCACATCCACATGACCTCCCGGACCACCGCCGACTACCGGGCGATGTACGACGCCGGGGTACGCGCGCTGGTGGAACCGGCATTCTGGCTGGGTCAGCCGCGTACCAGCGTGGGCTCCTTCCGCGACTACTTCGACGGCCTGGTCGGGTGGGAGCGCTTCCGAGCCGCGCAGTTCGGTATCCGCCACCACTGCACCATCGCGCTCAACCCCAAGGAGGCCAACGACCCCCGCCTGGCCGGAGTGCTCGACATCCTCCCCCGCTACCTAGCCAAGGACGGGGTGGTGGCCGTCGGTGAAGTGGGTTTCGACTCACGCACCTCCGAGGAGGAGAAGGCATTCCGGCACCAGCTGGAACTGGCGAGGGAGTTCGGGCTCCCGGTGCTGGTGCACACCCCGCACCGGGACAAGGTCGAGGGCACCCGGCACACCCTGCGGCTGATCGCCGAGTCCGGAATCGCCCCCGAGATGGTCCTGGTGGACCACCTCAACGAGAGCACCGTGGAGATGGTGCTCGACTCCGGGTGCGTGCTGGGCTTCTCCATCTACCCGGACACCAAGATGTCCCCGGACCGGATGGTGCGGATCCTGTCCGAGCACGGCCTGGACCGGATGGTGGTCAACTCGGCGGCGGACTGGGGGCACAGCGACCCGCTGACAACCCTGTACACCGGGCAGAAGATGCTCGCGGCGGGGTTCACCGCAGACGACGTGGACCGCGTGCTGTGGCGCAACCCGGTGGAGTTCTACGGCCGCAGCGGCCGCCTGTTGCTGGAGGACGCCACGGGCTCCGGGACCGCACCGGCCACCTTCTCCGGCAACTCGATCCTGCGCGGCGAACGCCCGGAGCAGGCTTCGGAAACAGATCCGGATGCAGGGACGGCAGCGGGTCCGAAAACGCAGGGTCCAGAAGGGGGCGCCGCGTGAGGTTCCGGCATCCCGACGGCACCGTCGTCCATCTGGCCTACTGCACCAACGTCCACCCGGCCGAGGACCTCGACGGCGTCCTGCGCCAGATCCGGGTGTTTGGCGGCGGGGTCCGCGCCGCCCTGGGCGCCGACCTGCTCGGCCTCGGCCTGTGGCTGCCCGCGCCGCTGGCCCGCGAACTGGCCGCGGACCCCGCTCAGACCGACCGGCTGCGCAAGCGCATGGAGGCGGCCGGGCTGGAGACCGTCACCCTCAACGCCTTCCCCTACACCGGCTTCCACGCCCCCGTGGTCAAGCACGCCGTGTACAGCCCGGACTGGACCGAGCGCGCCCGCCTGGACTACACCGTGGACTGTGCCAGGGTCCTGGCCCGGCTGATGCCCGACGACGCCGCCCGCGGCAGCGTCTCCACCCTGCCCCTGGCCTGGCGCGAACCCTGGGGGCCCGAACGCCTGACGGCCGCCCGCGACCACCTCACCGAACTCTCCGCGGTACTGGACGAGCTGGCCGACGCCGGGCGCCCGGTCCGGGTGGGCCTGGAACCCGAACCTGGCTGCGTCGTGGAGACCACCCGGGACGCCGCACGCCTACTCACCGGCCTGCCCCCGCACCTGGGCGTGTGCCTGGACACCTGCCACCTGGCCGTGGGTTTCGAGGAGCCACGCACCGCGCTAAGCCGCCTGGCCGACGCCGGGCTTGCGGTGGTCAAGACCCAGGCGTCGGCCGCCGTGGAAGCCCACGACCCGAGCGATCCGGCGACCCGCACCGCCCTGTCCGCCTTCCGGGAGGACCGCTTCCTGCACCAGACCCGCGAACTCCTGGGTGGGCGCACCCGGGGCCGCGACGACCTCCCCGAGGCCCTCGACGGGCCCCGGCCCCTACAGGGGCACGGCCCCTGGCGCACCCACTTCCACGCCCCCCTGCACTCCCCCGCCGCCGCACCCCTGCGCGGCACCGCCGACCACCTCACCGAAACCCTCGCCCACCTGCTGGGGCCCGGCGGCGCCCGCACCGACCACGTGGAGGTGGAGACCTACACCTGGTCGGTACTGCCCGAGGCCCTGCGGCCGATCGGTGAGGACGGCCTCATCGCCGGGATCGCCGCCGAGCTGGCCTGGGCCCGTGACCGGCTCACCGACCTCGGCCTCACCCCGCTCTGAACCCGGCCCCGGACTCACCCCGCTCCAGCCCTCGCACGGAAAGGACCGCCATGACCGATCGACGCCTCCTCGTCGTGAACGCGGTCGGGCTTACCCCCCGCCTCCTCGAACACGCACCGCGCCTGCGCACCTTGGCCGACCGCGGTTGGCAGGCCACCCTGGACACCGTCCTGCCCGCCGTCACCTGCACCGTGCAGTCCACCTTCCTGACCGGCGCTGACCCCGCCGACCACGGCGCCGTCGCCAACGGCTGGTACTTCCGGGACCTGGGCGAGGTGTACCTGTGGCGCCAGCACAACCGCCTGGTCCGGGGCGAGAAGGTGTGGGAGACCGCCCGCCGCCACCGGCCGGGCTTTCGCACCGCCAACATCTGCTGGTGGTACGCCATGGGCGCCACCACCGACTGGACGGTCACGCCGCGGCCGGTCTACCACGCGGACGGGCGTAAATCCCCGGACTGCTACACCCGGCCGGTCGCCCTGCACGACGAACTCACCTCGGAGCTGGGCCCTTTCCCGCTGTTCAACTACTGGGGACCGACCGCCTCGATCCGCTCCACCGAGTGGATCGTCGCCGCCACCCGCAAGCTCCTGCCCCGGGCCGACCTGACCCTCTGCTACGTCCCGCACCTGGACTACGACCTCCAGCGCTTCGGCCCCGGCTCCGCGCAGGCCCGGCAGGCGGTGCGCGACCTGGACGCCGCGCTCGCCCCGCTGCTCGACGACGCCGAGGCGGCCGGGACCGCCGTCATGGTGCTCAGCGAGTACGGGATCACCCCCGCCGACCGGCCGGTACACGTCAACCGGCTGCTGCGTGAGGCGGGCTTCCTGGAGGTCTACACCCAGGAGGGCATGGAGTACCTGGACCCATGGGCTTCCCGGGCCTTCGCGGTCGCCGACCACCAGTGCGCGCACGTGTACGTCCCGGACCCCGCCGACCTGCCCGAGGTCGCCGAACTCCTGCGAGGGCTGGACGGGGTGGAGCTGGTCCTGGACCGCGAGGCCCAGGCCGGGTACGGGCTCGACCACGAACGCTCCGGGGAGCTGGTCCTGTTCACCGGACCCGGCGCCTGGTTCACCTACTACTACTGGCTGCGCGACGAATCGGCCCCCGACTTCGCGCGCGGCGTCGACATCCACCGCAAACCCGGGTACGACCCGGCCGAACTCTTCCTGGACCCCTCCGACCCGCTGGTCAAGGCGCGGGCGGCGGCCAACCTGTTCCGTAAGAAGGTCGGCCTGCGCTACACGATGAACGTCGTCCCCCTGGACCCGGGCTGTGTCCGGGGCACGCACGGGCGCCCGCACGAGTCCCCCGAGGACGGGCCCCTGCTGCTGTGCACCGATCCCTCCCTGGCCCGGGACCGCATCGCGGCCACCGAGGTCCGCGACCTCATGCTCGGCCTCGTCGGTGTGCCGGCACCGGCGGGGCCGACCCCGCTCTGAGCTGTCCGGCCCCGTACCGGACCGGCGCCCAACCGGCCACACCCCACCCCGACCACCACGGAGGTAGTCCGATGACCAGACCGGTCACTCTCTTCACCGGCCAGTGGGCCGACCTGCCCTTCGAGGAAGTGTGCGCGCTTGCCTCGTCCTGGGGCTACGACGGACTAGAGATCGCCTGCTGGGGCGACCACCTGGACGTCACCCGGGCCGCCGCGGACGACGCCTACGTCCAGGAGCGCCTGGACATCCTCAAACGCCACGGCCTCAGTGTGTGGGCCATCTCGAACCACCTCCTCGGCCAAGCGGTCTGCGACGACCCCATCGACCAGCGCCACCAGGACATCCTGCCGTCCCGGATCTGGGGCGACGGCGACCCGGAGGGGGTGCGCCGGCGCGCCGCCGAGGAGATGAAGCTGACCGCCCGGGCCGCGGCGAAGCTGGGCGTGTCCACGGTGGTGGGCTTCACCGGTTCGGCGATCTGGAAGTACGTGGCGATGTTCCCGCCGGTGGGCGAGGACGTCATCAGGGCGGGCTACCAGGACTTCGCCGACCGCTGGAACCCGATCCTGGACGTGTTCGACGAGGTGGGCGTGCGGTTCGCACACGAGGTGCACCCGTCCGAGATCGCCTACGACTACTGGTCGACCCAGGCCGCCCTGGAGGCTGTGGGCCACCGGGAGGCCTTCGGGCTGAACTGGGACCCCAGCCACATGGTGTGGCAGGACATCGACCCGGTCGGTTTCCTGTGGGACTTCCGGGACCGCATCTACCACGTGGACTGCAAGGACGCCCGCAAACGCGTGGGTAACGGCCGCAACGGGCGGCTGGGCTCCCACCTGCCCTGGGGCGACCCGCGCCGCGGCTGGGACTTCGTGTCCACCGGCCGCGGCGACGTGCCCTGGGAGGCCTGCTTCCGCGTGCTGAACTCGATCGGCTACGAGGGGCCGATCTCCGTCGAGTGGGAGGACGCGGGCATGGACCGCCTCACCGGCGCCGCAGAGGCGGTCAGGTTCGTCCGGGCCAACGCCTTCGACCCGCCCGAGTCCTCCTTCGACTCGGCCTTCGGCTCCGGCTGACACACTGATCTGATGAACTGCTGATCCTCGCCCCGGCGCCACGCGGAGGCCCTCGTGGCGCCGGGCTCACATCATCGGGGCGATGACCACGCGGTAGCGGCCGCCGTCGGGGGTGTGCACGTCGTGGCGGAAGTCGTTGACGCGGTTGACCGAGCGCTGCACGGCGTCGCTCTCGAAGGCGCTGGTGTCCACCGTCGGCAGGTGCTCGCGCAGGGCGAGTAGCGCCTCGTCCACGGACATGGCGGTGCCCCGGTGTTCCGTGGTGATGTGGTGGCCGTCGTCGGTGAGCCGACTGATCGCGATCCGGAACATGGCCGGTCTCCCTGCGCGGTCGGGGGGTGGTCACCGCAATCCTGCCCCCTGGCCAACGGGCTCAGACCTCCAAGGTCTCCTCGATGCTCTTGAGGCGGTGCCGGGCCAGGGCCAGGTTGCCCCGGGTGCGGTCCAGGGCCAGGTAGAGGAAGAGCCCCTGCCCCTTGCGGCTGGTGAGCGGGCGGATGATGTGGTACTGCCCGGACAGGGTGATGAGGATGTCCTCGATCGCGTCGTTGAGGCCCAGCTGGTCCATGGTCCGCATCTTGGCCCGGACCACCTCGGTGTTACCGGCGGCGGCGACGGTGAGGTCCAGCGACTTGTTCGTGGAGAGCGTTCCGAGGGCCATCCCGCTGCTGTAGTCGACCACGGCGGCACCGACCGCCCCGTCGATCTCCATCATTTCCTTGAGCCCGGCTTCGATGTTCGGCATGTCCTTCTCTTTCCTTTGGTTGAGCCGACGCAGCACTCTCCGGTCGGCGATCCAACGACGCAGTCCCGAAGCGCGGTGGCGCGGGGCGGTGCCACCGGTCACGCGACCACCGTTCCGGCCCGGAACCGCCCCAGGGACAGGGAACGCAGTGCGGTCAGGACGCGTTCCAGCACCGGGCGCTCCACTGTGACCAGGGCACGGGGCCGAACCTGACCGCCACGGCCCCGACGCGGCGGGCGGTCCTGCTCCCGGCGCGGGACCTCGGCGGTGTCGGCGAGGTTGCGCAGGCGGTGCAGGGCGAAGCCGAGGCTGCCCCGATTCCGGTCCAGGCGTACCTGGACGCAGAACTCGGAGCCGCGCAGGACCGCGAAGAGCAGGTGGTGGTCGCCCTCGGTGACGACCACGTCCTCCACCACCTGGGTGGCGCAGAGCGGACCGCCGTGGATGGCCTGCAGGATCGCAGACGTGCCCATGACCCGGTCGCTCTCATCACTGCCGACACAGTTCAGGACACGGCTGTCACGCCAGTCGACGAGGCAGACACTGCACACCCCGGGCGTCTGGAGCATCTCCCGCATCTGCTGGTCGATGGCGAGCACGGCGTTCCTCCCCTGATCCGGGTCTGCTGGGACCGGTCCGCTGGCGGATCGAAAAACGTCCTTCGGGGACAGCACGAGAATAGGACCACGGACTCGCGCGCGCAGGGTTTTCCGGCATTTATCGCGTCTTGGCTGGTTAATCAGTCGGGCGGCCGGAAAATGCGACAGGGGAATTTTCTACTGAATATGCGGTTCGCGCACCAGGAAAGCAGCGAACAGCATCAATGATCCCGTCAGCGGTGTCTGAGTGATTTCACGCGCTTCGGGACTTCCGCCACCGGACCGGAACGGCGGAGCCCCGCCGTAAG
>NZ_ANAZ01000020.1:0-82797 GCF_000340985.1 Nocardiopsis valliformis DSM 45023 | reverse complement strand
GCCCCCCGCCGTAAGGACGGTCCGGCGGGGCTCAGCGGGGTTCTGCGGGGCTGGGTGGGACTCAGAGCCAGGTGACCCTGGAACTCTCCAGGTCGTAGCGGGCGGCGACGACCTCCAACCTCCCGTCCGACACGAACTCACCCAGTTCGTCGTCCCCGCGGAGCCGCTCCGCGATGTGCTGGGCATTGGCCCGGACGCAGTCGTCGAGGAAGTCCTGGCCGTCGTCGGGGGTGGACTCCACCACCTCCAGGATCTCCGCGACCAGGCCGCCAACATGGCCGTGCGGGAGCTCGCCGGTGCGGTGCGCCTCCACCGCCGCGTCGACGGCTCCGCAGCTCTGGTGACCCATCACCACGATCAGGGGCGTGTGCAGGTGATCGACCGCGTAGGTGAGGCTACCGAGCACAGAACCGTCCAGGACCTGACCCGCGGAGCGGATGGTGAAGAGGTCACCCAGCCCCCGGTCGAAGACCAGCTCCGGGGGCACCCGGGAGTCCGCGCAGCCCAGGACGACCGCGAAGGGATCCTGGCCCTCGACCAGCTGGGCACGGCGCGCCCTGCTCTCGTGGGGGTGCTGGGACACGTGGCGGTGCCAGCGTCTGTTGCCCTCCTTGAGCAGGCGCAGGGCCTTCTTGGCGTCGCCGGTGACGGCCCCGACGGGGGCGGCTCCGGCCCAGGCCGAGGAGGGGAGGGTGGTGGCGACGGCTGCGCCGACACCGCCGAGGAGCGACGCCTTGAAGGCGCCGCGGCGGGTGATGGCCATGGGGGCCTCTTTTTCCGTTTCACGAACAAAAGGATTTATGCTGTCAAAGCGGAAAAAAGCTACTCCCGGCGCGTCAGGGGCGACAAGAGCATTGACGCTTCCCTAACGCGCCGGGCCCAAAACGGGACACGGTCCCACACGGCCGGGAGTTCCTTTTCAGACGTGGCGGCGGGACTGCACGAAGTCGAAGCGGCCCGCCACGAAACGCGGGTCGGTCAGCGCGGAGGTCGCCGCGGGGTTGGCCCCCGAACCGTGGTAGTCGCTGAAGGCGGCCGACTGGTTGACGAACACCCCCTGGGTGAGGTTCGCGGACAGGTTCACCCCGGCGTCCAGGGCGGCCTCCTCCGCCCGCTCCAGCACGTCCTCGCTGGTGGAGTAGACCGCAGCGGTGATCGCTCCCTGCTCGGCGATGGTCTCGCCGAGCAGGCGCAGGGACTCCCCGGTGTCGGCCGTGGTGATCACGAAGGAGATCGGACCGAAGTGCTCGCGCCCGTACACCCCCCGGTCCTCGGCGCCCAGCCGGACCAGGGCCGGGGTGCGCACGACGGCGTCGGGGAACTCCGGATGGGCGGGCGAGGTCGGGGCGAGCAGCAGTTCCCCGAGCCCTTGGACCGTGTCCACCCGCTCCCGCACCCCGTCGTTGACCACGGCTCCGAGCACGCCCACGAGCCGCGCGGGATCGGCGACCAGTTCGGCGACGGCGGCGGCCAGGTCCGCGGCGAACTCGTCGGCGCCCTTGTGCCCCTCGTCGGTGTCCACGCCCCCGGCCGGGACGTAGATGTTCTGCGGAGTGGTGCACATCTGGCCGCTGTACAGGGACAGGGAGTGGGCGAGGTTGCCGAGCATCGGGCGATAGGCGTCCGTGGAGTCCACCACCACCGTGTTGGTCCCGGCCTTCTCCGTGCTGACAAAGGCCTGCCGGGCGTTGTCCTCCAGCCAGTCGCCGAACTCCGTGGAGCCGGTGAAGTCGACGATCCGCACCTCGGGACGCAGGGCGAGATCAGCCGCGAGGCGGTCCTCGGGGGCCTCGGCCGCCAGCAGCACGGCATCGGGGTCCAGGCCCTGCTCGGTGAGCACTTCACGGGCGACCGCCACGGTGATCGCCAGCGGCAGCACCGCGCCCGGGTGGGGCTTGACGATCACGGTGTTGCCGGTGACCAGGTCGGCGAAGAGCGCGGGGTAGGAGTTCCAGGTCGGGAAGGTGTTGCAGCCGATGACCAGGCCGATCCCGCGGCCGCGCGCGGTGTAGCGCTTGGCCATGGTGATCGGGCCGCCGCGGCGCTGGGGTTTCTCCCACCGGGACTCGCCCGCGTAGCGCCCGATCATGTCGTAGCCGTAGGCCACCGCCTCCAGCCCCCGGTCCTGGGCGTGCGGGCCACCCGCCTGGAAGGCCATGACGAAGGACTGGCCGCTGGTGTGCTGGACGGCGTGCGCCATCTCGAAGCTGCGGCGGTTGAGCCGGTCGAGGACCTCCAGGCACACACCCGCGCGCACCTCCAGGGGCACACGTCGCCAGGAGGCGAGGGCCCGGCCGGAGGCGGCGAGGAGGGCTTCGGCATCGGCCCGCGGGTAGGTGACGTCGAGTGCCGGGCCGTAGGGAGAGCGTTCGGTGGCCACGCGGCCCCGGTCGCCGGGCCCGTCGAGCGGGAAGTCCTTGCCGAGCAGCGCCTCGAAGGCAGCCTTTCCTTCCGGGGCGGCCTCCTCCCCGTAGACCGATCGGCTCGGCGACTCCGGGTAGGCGCTGTGGTGGTGCCGCCCGCGGATCGCCGCGACGGCGGCGTCAAGGGTCCCTCGGTGTCGTTCGAGCAGGTCCGGATGGTGCGTCGGCACGGCTTACGCCCTTCCTCAGGTGGTGGTCCGGGGTCTATAGTGCGTTACTAACCGACCGTTCGTTAAGTTAGCAAATCCTCGTGAGAGGAAGACACGGCTGGCCGCCCGCCTCCGGCACGTCCGTCCCTGTCACAAGGTAGATTCGACAACCGTGTCCCGATCTTCCGCAACCGAACCAGCCTCCTCGCGCCAGACCGGTCGGCGCCGCTCCGGCCGACCGGGGCACGACGCCGACTCCGTGCTCCGCGTGGCCGCGCGCGTGTTCAACGAACGCGGGTACGACGGCACGAGCATGGAGGACCTGGCCCGCGCCCTGGGCGTGACCAAGTCCGCGATCTACCACCACGTCACCGGAAAGACCGAGCTGCTGCGCCAGTCCCTGGACCTGGCCATGGACGCCCTGTTCGAGGTCACCCGCGAGGAGGGCGCCGTCACCGGACCCGCCATCGCGCGGCTCGAACACGTGATGCGCGGCAGTGTCCGGGTACTGGTGGAAGAGCTACCGCACGTCACCCTGCTGCTGCGGGTACGCGGCAACACCGAGGTGGAGAAGCACGCCCTGGAGCGCCGCCGCCAGTTCGACCACCTCATCGCCGACCTGGTCCGCGAGGGTGTCGTGGACGGCGACATCCGCAGCGACGTCGACCCCGCGGTCGCCTCCCGCCTGCTCTTCGGCATGGTCAACTCGATCGTGGAGTGGTACAAGCCGGACCGTGGCATGGCCGCCGAGGAGATCGCCGACTCCCTGTGCCGGATCGCCTTCGAGGGCCTGCGCAGCCACCGGGACTGAGCGCCTGGGCTCGCCTGTGCCCAGCATCACCCGTCGACCCCCCGGACACCGAAAGCTCCTACCAGGCGGTAGGTTTCACCTTTTCCCTCCGCCACCAACCCCCGGAGCAGGTCCTTGGCGCGCCAGAGGTCGAAATAAAGGTCCTAAAGTAGATTCATCCCTCCTTTTCTCTCTGCTTTTCCGTGCCTTTTCACCTCCCCGCACTCCTTCTTCCCGGAGCCCTCGCCATGATCGACCATTTCGCATACGGCTGGTGGACACCCGCCATCGCCTATGTCCTCTCCGTGACCGGTTCGTTCATCGGACTGCGGTTCGCCCTGCTCTCCAGGGACGCCGACGGGGCCGGGCGCTGGCTGTGGCTGACCCTGAGCGCGGCCTGCCTGGGCGGCACGGCCATCTGGTCCATGCACTTCGTCGCCATGATGGGCTTTCGTGTCCAGGGCGCGCCGATCCGCTACGACACCACGCTGACCATACTCAGCGGCCTGCTGGCGATCGGCGTGATGTTCGTGGCGCTCACCCTGGCCACGACGCGGCCGACCAAGCCGTGGATCATCAGCGGCGGGCTGATCGCGGGTACCGGCGTGGTGGGCATGCACTACATGGGCATGGCCTCGATGAACGTCCACGGCCACCTGCACCACGACCCCGTCTACGTGGGCGCGGCGTGCGTGATCGCGGTGAGCGCGGCCACGACGGCGCTGTGGTTCGCCCTGAACGTGCGCCGCGCCTCCTACTCCCTGCTCGCCGCCCTCCTGATGGGCATCGCCGTCTCGGCCATGCACTACACCGGGATGTTCGGCATGAGCTTCACTGCCGCCGAGCACGTCCCGCTCACCCCGCCACCCGGCGCGAACACCTCGGACCTGCTCCTGCCGCTGATCACCGGGCTGTTCGTCTTCCTGATGGTCTGCAGCCTGTTCCTGTTGCTGAACGCGGGCGAGGACAACAAATCCCGCCATCGCGACAGAAACAACGTCGGTTGACAACCCCGCGTCCGGAAATTGGCCACATCAGGCCACCGGAGGAACGGATACTCCCCTAGCGCTGAATTACGGACATGTCTACGCTCCATGAACAGAAGCCACAATTGTGACTTGCATCATGGAAAGTAGAGAACAGGGAACGTGTCCGATCTCCTCCCCCAAGGCTGGATGACGCCCGCGATCGCCTACATCATCTCGGCGGTCGGCTCCTTCCTGGGGCTTGCCTTCGCCTCCAGAGCCCGTCGGGCGACGGGTTTCTTCCGCTGGCAGTGGCTGGCCCTGGCAGCACTCTCGATCGGCGGGATAGCCATCTGGGCGATGCACTTCGTCGCCATGTTCGGTTACTCCGTCACCGGGTCCCCCCTGCGCTACGACGTCCTCCTCACCGTGATCAGCGGTGTCCTCCCGATCCTGGTCGTCCTGATCGCCCTCCACCTGGTGCTGCGGCAGCCCACCACGGGCCGCCTCCTGGCCAGCGGCACCCTGGTCGGTGTCGGCGTCATCGCCATGCACTACACGGGTGTGGCCGCCATGAACATCCACGGGAGCATGCACCACGACCCCGCCTACGTCGCGCTGTCGTGCGTGATCGCCGTGGCCGCCGCCACCACCGCGCTGTGGTTCGCCCGCAACCTCCAACACCTGGGCAGTATCGCTCTGGCCGCGGTGGTCATGGCGACCGCGGTCACCGCGATGCACTACACCGGCATGGCCGGGCTCCACGCCACCCCGGCCGACTTCAACCCCATCGGCGCACCCGACGGAGCCAAGGCGCGCGACCTGCTGCTTCCCGTGATCATCGGGCTGTTCGTCTTCCTGCTGATCTGCAGCCTCTTCCTGCTGCTCGGCGGCGAGGACGAGTACGAGCGCAGGGACTACACCCGCCCCTCCCACCGGGCGGCGGAGCACACCGTCCAGAGCGCCGACGCCTCTTATCGGCCCCGGCACGGGGCACCGGAGGCACCCGCCCCACGACAACAGTCCCGTCCCGGGGACGACGTGTGGACCAGGCGCCGCTGAGGCCGACCCGAACGACGACGTCGGCGCGGTCGCCGCTGAGGCCGCCGTGATGGCCATCGCCGGTGGCACCGCCTTCGCGGTGCACCGCCGCAGGGCCCGACGCGCGGCCTGAGCGAAACGGTCCGCCCCGACGGGGTGCCTCCCGTCGGAGGCTCCCCGTCGGCATCCGAGGAACCCTCGAAAAACCACTGGCACCGACCCCGGGCCCTGTCCTAGGGTCGGTGCGTGCCGTGCGGTCCGCGCCGGCCGCTGACGAGAGGAGCAAGCCATGGCCTGCACCACGCCTGGTTCCCACACCCGTCTTCCCGTCGTCAGCGAGCCGTAGGTCGCGTTCGACCCGCCCCAGGCACCGGCTCGCGCTCTACCGAAAGAGCACAGTGAGTCAGCACAGCACCACCAGCATGTCCGAGAACACCTTCGGCCACCCGCTCAGCGGGCTCGGCTGGAACCCCCGTGTCGAGACGGCCTTCGACGCCGCCGCCCGGCACTCGACACACGTCCTGCTCCCCGCACGGGTCACCGAGGCCCGCCGGGGAGCCGTGGGTGTCCGTCTCCCCCAGCACGAGACCGCCTCACTCGCCCCGGCCGTCCGCAAAGCCGCGGAGACCGATCCCGCCACCGCTCCGACCAGCGGGGACTGGGTGGCCGTCCGCCGCTCCGGCGACACCTGGCTGGTCGAGGCCGTCCTGGAACGCTCGGGCACCCTTGTCCGCCAGGGCGTAGCCAAGGACTCCCACGACCAGGTCCTGGCCGCCAACATCGACGCGGTCCTGATCTGCGAGGCCGCCGACCAAGGGCCCAACGTGGGTCGCCTGGAACGCTTCCTCAGCCTCGCCTGGACCAGCGGGGCCACCCCCATCGTCGCGATCACCAAGGCCGAACTCGCCGGTGAGCGCCTGCCCGAGGTGGTCGAACTGGTCGAGTCCGTCACCACCGGCGCCGACGTGCACACCGTCAGCGCGCACACCGGTCTGGGCCTGGAGGAACTGGCCGCACGGCTGCGCCCCGGGGCCACCTGGGTGCTGCTCGGCACTTCGGGTGCTGGAAAGTCGAGCCTGCTCAACGCCCTGGCCGGGAAGACGGTCATGGAGACCGGCGCGATCCGCGAGGACCGGCGCGGGCGGCACACCACCACCCACCGGCAGCTGATCCCAATGCCAGGGGGCGCGCTGTTCCTGGACATCCCCGGGGTGCGCCGCATCGACGTGCCCGGTGACGAGAGCGGGGTGGACCGCACTTTCGCCGACATCAACGCACTGGCCGAGCAGTGCCGGTTCGGGGACTGCGCCCACGGCAACGAACCGGGGTGCGCGGTCAACGCGGCGGTGGACGAGGGCGAGCTGGACACCCGACGTCTGGAGCGCTGGTACAAGCTGCGCCGCGAGGCCGAGTGGAACCGGTCCCGCGGCGACGCCCGGCTGCGCGCCGAACGCCGCAAGGGGTGGAAGAAGAACGACCGCCACGGCCGCGAGGCGGCCCGCCGCAAACGCGGCTACTGACGGTCCGCCCGCCCCCTCATCCCCGGTGATCTTGCTACCAGTAGCAAGTTCGGCGCCGAACTTGCTACTGGTAGCAAGATCATCTTCGGGAGGAGGGCCCGACCCCGTCTCTCAGAAGCCGAAGGCCCTGCGGGCGTTGTCCGCGACGATCCCGGCGAGTTCATCCTCGCCCATGCCCTTGGTCTCGGCCAGCACGCGCAGTGTGAGCGGGATCAGGTACGGGGCGTTGGGGCGGCCCCGGTAGGGCTTAGGAGTGAGGAAGGGGGCGTCGGTCTCCACCAGCACCAGCTCGGGCGGGGCCACCTTGGCGGCCTCGCGCAGGGGTTCGGCGCTGGCGAAGGTGACGTTGCCCGCGAAGCTCATGAAGTAGCCGTGCTCGGCGCACACCCGGGCCATGTCGGCGTCACCGGAGAAGCAGTGGAAGACCACCCGCTCCGGAGCGCCCTCCTCGGCCAGGATCCGCAGCACGTCCTCGTGGGCCTCGCGGTCGTGGATCATGAGGGCCTTGCCGTGCTTCTTGGCGATGGCGATGTGGCGGCGGAAGGACTCCTCCTGCGCGCGTGCGCCCTCGGGCCCGGTGCGGAAGGTGTCCATCCCGGTCTCACCGACCGCCACCACCTGCGGCAGGGCGGCCAGCGCGTCGATCTCGGCGAGCTGGGTCTCCAGGGCCTCGATCCCGCCGGCCGGACGGGCCTTCTCCGTCCAGTCGGTGTCGTCGGCCTCAACACCCTCGGCGCCGTCGCCGTGCACCACCCGCGGGGCCTCGTTCGGGTGCAGCGCCACCGCGGCCCATACCTTGCCCGGGTGGGCTTCGGCGATCTGCACCGCCCAGCGCGAAGAGGGCAGGTCGACCCCCACCTGCACAAGCGGCGTCACCCCCACGGCCTCGGCGGCGACGATGATCTCGTCGACCTCGGGGGTCTGCATGTCCATGTGGGTGTGGCTGTCGGCCACCGCGACCCGCAGGCCCTCGGGTGCCGGAGGCGGCGTCTGCGCGTTGCGCTCCTTGACCGCCTTGCCACTGCGCTTACCCATGTCATGCCCCCGTTGTCGTGCTGTTCCGCCGTGGTGATTCTAGGCGGCCCGCCAAGGCACCGGCCCCAGCGCACAGCCCGGTCTAGGGTGGGAATCACGACACACGTTGACCGACCCGCGGAGCCCCACTTGTACATCGAGCGAATCAGCGTCGACGGCATCCGTGGCTTCCACGGCCCCCGCGCGGTGGAGAACCTGGAGTTCCCCTTGCCAAAGGAGGGCCAGGGAAGCTGGACTGTCCTCGCCGGACGCAACGGCTCGGGAAAGACGACTCTGCTGCGAGCCATCGCCCTAGGGCTGGTGGGGCCCTGGCATACGAGGACCCTGGCTCCTGAATTCGGTGACGGGACACCTCTACCAGCTGGAACCGGAAAGATCACGGTCACCATCCAGCCGAGCCCTGACTGGGACGCGTTCGTGGGCGCGCAGTCACAGCAACATGTCGCAGGCACGCTCCGGTGGAGAAGAGTGCAGGTCGACCAGACCTGTGAGCACCTCGTGTCAGGTCCATTCCCGGAGCCGAGCCGCTCCTTGGAAACAGACCTGTTGATCAGCGCCTGGGCAGAGGAAACTACCGGCTGGTTCGTTGCTGGCTACGGCCCATTCCGCCGTCTGGGGGGTGGTTCCAGTGCCACCCACAGGCTCATGGGCACTCCAGGACCCGTTTCAAGACTCGGAAGCCTGTTCAACGAGGACGTATCTCTCGCCGAAAGCATCGAGTGGCTAAAGAACCTGCTCCTCCCGAGGCGGACCAAGCACGCGACAGAGCAAGCCCGAGAGCTCTTGGGCTTCGTCAAAGCCCTGTTGAACGACGGCCTCCTACCCGAGGACTTCCAGATCTCCCGCGTGGACGCTGATGGTCTGTGGGTGGAGCGCAGCGGGCATATTCTCGCCTTGCAAGAGATCAGTGACGGCTACCGCGCTGTCTCCGCGATGGTCCTCGACATGGTGCGGCAGATCCACGGTGCGGGTGGTGACAAGGTCCTCGAACGGCATCAGGACGGTACTCCTCATGTGGTGATGCCCGGCGTGGTCCTGATCGACGAAATCGATGCGCACCTGCACGTGAGCTGGCAGAAGGAAATCGGGGGCTGGCTCAAGAAGCACTTCCCCAACATCCAGTTCATCGTCTCCTCACACAGCCCCTACATCTGCCAGAGCGCCGACCCCGGCGGCCTGATCAAACTCCCCGGGGTAAATGAGGAGAGAGCACCCGAGGTCGTCTCTGAAGACCTGTACCAGCGCATCGTCTACGGCAGCGGCGACGACGCACTCCTCACCGACCTCTTCGGCATCGACACTCCCTACTCCGAAGCGGCGGAAGAGATGCGGCGCCACCTGGGTGCACTCGAACTCGCCGTGCTTCGTGGAAAGGCATCCGAACCAGAGCGGCAGGAATACGTCGAGCTCAGCAAAATACTCAACAGCTCCCTCTCCGCACGGGTAGACGAGGTCGCCTCACGGTTGGACCCCGGATGATTCGGCTCTGGCGGGCGGATCTTCCCAACGACCTGGCCGAGGAGCTCTCGAAGAAAACCGTTGCACTCACCAAGGCCCAGGCGGACGGCGAAGCGGCTCGGAAAAAGTGGAAGAACGCGAAAGCATGCAAAGGCCGTCTGCGTGATCAGCTGGGCAGTATGGCGGCCGGCGTCGAGCGATGTATGTACTGCGGCGACAGCATGGGCACTGACGTCGACCACTTCGAACCGATTTTCCTCGCCCCGTTCCGGACCTTCGAATGGCTTAACCATCTCCTGGCGTGCTCGCACTGCAACAGCCATGAGAAGAGGGAGAGCTTTCCCCGAACGGAGGAGGGTGCTCCCCTCCTGATCGACCCGACCTCGGAGGAACCCACTGAGCACCTGCTCCTGGTTCTGTCCACGGGAGCGTACGAGGCACTCACCACCAAAGGTGAGAGCGTCATCGAGATCTTCGGGCTGAACAGGCAATCCCTGGTTCGGGGTCGGCGGAGCGCCTTCGTCACCTCCAAGGCCGTACTTCAGACCTATCTCAGGCAGCACGAGGACGGGCTACTGGACGAAGCCGCTGAAACAGCCACCGAACTGGATTACCAGCCCTTCGCTGATGTGCGCGCGGCCATGCGGTGGACCCGGCAGAACGTCGCTCCTGAGAATGCTGAAGTGATCCTGGGCGGCCCGGTGGTCGTCCGTGCTCTCGACCTTCTGCCGCCTTTCCGATGAGCGCGTCCGTGCGAAGAAGAGCGGGCCCCGGTCGACATGACCGGGGCCCGCTTCGGCGTTCGTCGCCTGTCTACTCGCTCTCGCCGGCCAGGCGGGCCAGTTCCTCATCGACCACGGACGGGTCGAGCTTGGTGAAGAGCGGGGTCGGGCGGCTCAGCGGGGTGCCCGGAACGATCGGGACCGACTCCCAGCGGGCGTCGTTGTCGGCGTAGTCACCGGTGATGACCGGGTAGTCCACCTTCTCCTCGGAGCCGCCGATGGTGTCGTGGCCGGACTCGATGCGGGGCATGCCAGTCCAGGTCCCGGTGCCGCCGAGCATCGCGTACACCTTGTTGGCCGACTCCGGCAGGAACGGCGTCAGCAGGGTGTTGGCGTCGCTGACCAGCTGCAGGGACACGTGCAGGACGGTCGCCATGCGCTCCGGGTCGGTCTTCTTGAGCGCCCACGGAGCCTGGTCGGAGATGTACTTGTTGGCCTCGGCGACGGTGCGCATGGCTTCCTGGAGGCCCGCCTTGAACTGCGACTTCTCCAGGCGGGCGCCGACCGTGGCGAAGGCCTCCCGGGAGGCGTCCATGACCTTGCGGTCCTCGTCGGTCAACTCGCCCGCGGCGGGGATCTCGCCGAGGTTCTTGGCCGCCATGGAGATGGAGCGGTTGACCAGGTTGCCCCAGGCCGCCACCAGCTCGTCGTTGTTGCGCCGGACGAACTCGGCCCAGGTGAAGTCGGTGTCCTGGTTCTCCGGGCCCGCGGCCATGATGTAGTAGCGCAGCGCGTCCGCGGAGTAGCGCTCCAGGAAGTCGCGCACGTAGATCACCACGCGGCGCGAGGAGGAGAACTTCTGCCCCTCCATGGTGAGGAACTCGCTGGAGACCACCTCGGTGGGCACGTTCAGCTCGCCCAGCGGACCGGCCTCGCCGCCCCCGTTGCCCTTGCCGCTCGCCCCGAGCAGGATCGAGGGCCAGATGACCGAGTGGAAAACGATGTTGTCCTTGCCCATGAAGTAGAAGGACTCGGTCGCGTCCCCCTGCCACCAGCGGCGCCAGGCCTCGGGCTCACCGACGCGCTGGGCCCACTCGATAGACGCGGACAGGTAGCCGATCACCGCGTCGAACCACACGTAGACGCGTTTGGCGTCGTTGTCGCTCCACCCCTCCAGCGGGATGGGCACGCCCCAGTTGAGGTCACGGGTGACGGCGCGCGGCTGGAGGTCTTCCACCAGGTTCAGCGAGAACTTGAGGACGTTGGGCCGCCACTCCCCCTCTTTGCCCTTGAGCCACTCGGTGAGGACCTCGGCGAAAGCAGGCAGGTCGAGCATGAAGTGCTCGGTATCCACGAACTCCGGGGTCTCGCCGTTGATCCGGGAGCGGGGCGAGATCAGGTCGATCGGGTCGAGCTGGTTGCCGCAGTTGTCGCACTGGTCGCCGCGCGCGCCGTCGAAACCGCAGATCGGGCAGGTGCCCTCGATGTAGCGGTCGGGCAGCGTACGGCCGGTGGACGGGGATCGCGCGCCCTGGGTGGTGCGCGTGAAGACGTAGCCGTTGTCATAGAGCGTGGTGAACAGCTGCTGGACGACGGAGTAGTGGTTGCCGGTCGTGGTGCGGGTGAACAGGTCGTAGGACAGACCGAGCGCGACCAGGTCCTCGGCGATGATCCGGTTGTAACGGTCGGCCAGTTCCCGGGCGGTGACGCCCTCCTGGTCGGCGAGCACCTGGATCGGGGTGCCGTGTTCGTCGGTGCCGCTGACCATCAGCACGTTGTTCCCCGACATTCGCTGGAAGCGCGAGAAGACGTCCGAGGGGACTCCGAAACCGGAGACGTGGCCGATGTGGCGCGGGCCGTTGGTGTAGGGCCAGGCGACCGCGGTCAGGATGTGGCGATTCGACGACATGACTCAAGACTAAAGGTGGCCCGGGGTGTCCGAGCACCAAAGGACTCCGCGGGTTGGTCCGCGGAATCGTCCGTTCGCCGGGTTGTCCACAGGGCCGACCGCACGATTCCCCCGGACCGGTGCGTACCCGTATGCTCTGCAACACGAGGCCGTGTGTCACCGGGGCACCGGCCGGAGTCAGTAGGACCCTTCTACCCGGCCCTGAGGCGGTGGTCACCACGGTTACCCGTGCCGTACCCCGTCCTGCCCTGCGGACCAGCTCGCTGATCATCAGCGTGGTCCTGCTGGTCATCCTGTCCTTCCCCGTGGCCGCCGGCCTCTCCGGGGAGAGGGACACCGTGGCCCTGCCCTCGCACGGCGGTGTCACCGTCCCCGCGGACCCGTCCGCGCACGACGGTGCGTCCGTCCACGACGACGCAGCCGCGAACAGCTCCGACGACGGCCGCGATACCGCCGCCCACGAGGCGACGGAGGAAGCGCGCCCCTACCTCGGATCCCAGACGGTCGCCCTCGGGCCGCCCGCTTCCACCTGCGACCTGCGCTCGGTGCTGCGAGACCTGCCCGACACCGTCCCCGCGTGCGCGCTGCGCCTGGCGGTGTGGGACCAACCCTGGTGGCCGCTGCCCCTCCCGCACCACGACCCCGTTCCCGAACGGATCGACGCGGAAGGGCTGCCGCCCACCCGGGCACCACCTCTCACCGCGCACACCATCGTCTGACCATCCCGGTCGGCCGGCTCCCCGCACCCCGAAGGTGCCGGGACCGGCATCACGCACCCCCCTGCCCTGAGTTTCCGGGCACGTGACCGGTACCCACCATCCGCAGTGAGAGGTTCACCCCTTGTCCAGTCAAACGGGAGCCGGGGCGCGCTGGACACGCGCGCTCATCTCCCTTCTCGTCATTCTCGTCGCGTTCGGCGCGGCGTGGTTCATCCCACCGCGGCTGGGGCTCGACCTCAGCGGCGGTACGCAGATCGTCCTGGAGACCCAGGACGGCACCGACGGCACCGAGGCCAACTCGGAGAACACCGACAAGGTCGTCGAGGTACTGCGCCAGCGCATCGACCGCCTCGGTGTGGCCGAGGCGACCATGTCGCGCTCCGGTGAGAACCGGATCATCGTCGAGCTCCCGGGTGTGCAGGACCCGGCGGAGGCCGCGCAGATCGTCGGCCAGACCGCCCAGCTGTCCTTCCACCCCGTGCTCGGTGTCGGCGACCCGGGCGGCCAGGGTGTGCAGGCCCCCGACTTCGCCAACCCGCCCGCGGACGAGGCCCGTGCTCCCGCCGACGGTGAGGACGGCGCCCCCGCGGAGGGCGAGGGCCAGCTCTCCCCGGACGAGCTGGACATGGAGGCGCTCCTCGAAGGCATGGGCGGCGACCAGGGGATGCCCCAGGCACCCGGCGGCGCCCCGGCGGAGAACCCCGCCGACGTCGCGATGACGCTGCCCGACGACGAGGGCCAGATGCTCCAGCTGGGCGAGGCCGCCATCCAGGGCGACCGCGTCTCCAGCGCCGACGCCGCGCTCGACAGCGTCAACCGCGCCTCCTGGGTCGTCAACGTCAGCTTCCGCGGCGAGGGCCGCGAGCAGTGGCGCGAGCTGACCGGCGAGGCCGCCTGCAACCCGGTCGGCACCCCCCAGCGCCGCGTGGCGATCGTTCTGGACGGCCAGATCATCTCCTCCCCGCAGGTGACCGAGGAGACCGGCTGTGAGTCCGGTATGGCTGGCGGCCAGACCACCATCAGCGGCGCGAACTTCACCAGCGAGAGCGCCAACGAGCTCGCCGTCCTGATCGAGGGCGGCTCGCTGCCGCTGCCGGTCACCGAGGTGCAGCGCCAGACGGTCGGCCCGACCCTCGGTGCCGCCGCCATCCAGGCCAGCGCCATCGCCGCGGTCCTGGGTATCGCCTTCACCGCCCTGTACATCACGCTGGTGTACCGGCTCGTGGGCTTCCTGGCCTCGATCGCGCTGGCCTTCTACACCCTGATCGCCTACGGTGCGCTGGTCGCGCTGGGGGCCACACTCACCTTGCCGGGTCTGGCCGGTTTCGTGTTGGCGATTGGTATGGCCATCGACGCGAACGTGCTGATCTTCGAACGCGCGCGTGAGGAATATCAGCGACAACAGAAGACGTACGAGGCGAACAAGTCCGCCGGGATGCAGGACGCCACCGACGCCGAGGCCGCCAGGTCCGAGACGGGCGCGCTGGCCCGCCGTCGCCGCCGTGCGATTCCGCCGAGCCTGGAGAAGGGTTTCGTCCAGGGAACGCAGAAGGCCTGGAGCGCGGTCCTCGACACCAACGTCACCACGTTCATCGCCGCCGGTCTGCTGTTCTTCTTCGCCTCCGGCACCGTGCAGGGCTTCGGCGTCACGCTGAGCATCGGTACCGTCGCCTCGATGATCTCCGCGCTGATCATCGCGCGCGTGTTGGTCGAGTGGGCCGTGCGCCGCGCGGTCATCAAGAAGCACCCCGCCATCACGGGTATCGGCAAGATCGGTGGGGTCCGCGCCTGGCTGGTGAAGAAGAACCCGCAGCTCATGGACTACCGCCGCGTCGGCCTCGCCGTCGCCGCACTGGTGGTGCTCACCGCCATCGCCGCCCCGTTCGTCCGGGACACCAACCTGGGCGTGGAGTTCACCGGCGGACGGGTCCTGGAGTACGAGATCACCGGCGACGAGCCCATCTCGGTGGACGAGGCGCGCTCGGTCATCTCCGGCCTGGACTTCGCGGGCTCGGACACGGCGGTGGTGCAGGAGGCCGGTGACGGCGACATCTCCGTGCGTACCGGCAACATCTCCGATCCGGAAGCCGCGGCCGTGGCCACCGCCCTGGACGAAGCGACCGGCGGTGTGGAGCTGGTCAGCGACGAGCTGATCGGCCCGAGCATGGGTGACGAGCTGCGCAACAAGGCCCTGATCGCCCTCGGTGCGGCCCTGGCCCTGCAGATGGCCTACCTGGCCTGGCGTTTCCGCTGGTCCTTCGGTGTCTCCACGATGCTGTCGCTGGCCTTCAACATGGTGCTGGTCATCGGCCTGTTCATCTGGCTGGGCAAGCCCATCGACGGTGTCTTCCTCGCCGCGATCCTGAGCGTCATCGGCTTCACCGTCAACGACACGGTGGTGGTATTCGACAGGGTCCGGGACGAGTGGGCGAGGGACGACAAGTCCTCGTTCAAGAAAATCGCCAACCGGGCCGTGGTCAACACCCTGCCGCGTACGGTCAACACGACCGTCGGTGCGTTGATCATCCTGGGCTTCCTGACCTTCTTCGGCGGTTCATCGCTCCAGGACTTCTCCATCGCGATGCTGGTCGGTCTGACCACCGGTGTGGTCTCCACGGTGTTCGTCGCGGTTCCGCTGGCGATCTGGCTGCAGAAGTGGGACAAGACGCCCGCTCCGCACGTGCTCAAGGAGCGCAAGGCCAAGCAGAAGGTGGCCGCCAAGGCCGCCCGTGACAACGACGACGGGGCCGTGGTCTAGACACCGCGTCCGTCAGAGCGAAACAGGGAGGGCCCCGGTCCGCGCACCACGCGCGGACCGGGGCCCTCCCCTCTTGGCGGAGCTCCTGCGGTTCAGCCGCTCTGGACCGGTGTCGGAGCACCCTCCGAGGCCTGGACGAGGACGAAACCCTGCCCCTCCAGGGACAGTTGGAAGGCCTCACCGCTACCCCGCCCAATGAGGGCGCCCGCTTTGAAGGACCGGCGGATACCGGTTTGCAGCGAGCTCGACCAGGCGACGGCGGCGTCGGTGTCCACGAAGGTGGGCTGGTCGACGTTGAGCAGCACGGGTGTTCCGTGGCAGGCGATCGCCACCCGCCCCCGCCCGGTGAAAACGGTGTTGAACACCCCTCCCGCGGTCATCCCCGCGCCCTGGACCCGGCGGATGTCCCACTCCAGGGTCGGCTCGAAGGCCAGCACGTTCTCTCCGCTGACGGTGAGGGACTCCCCCTCCAGGTCGACCAGGTGCACATCCCAGGCGTCCCGGGCCAGGAACACGTCCCCCTGCCCAGACACACGCATCAGGGGCAGGTCCTCCCCCGTGAAGGCCTTCTTGAAGAACTTCCCCACACTGCCCGCGCCCTGGTAGGAGAAATCGATGTTCCCCTGGTAGGCGACCATGGAACCCTGCCGGGCGAAGAACTCGCCGTTCAGGCCCACTCTCAACATCTTGTGGTTCTGCAGGTGCATGCCCGGCTGCTGGGTTTCCCGAGCCTGCTGGAAGAGCTCGCTGCGCATGGGGAGATCCTCGTTCCTGTTGCGGGTTGTTACCAGGTTCGACGCCCTGGCTGCCGAATGGTTCCGAGTCAGCGCCTCACTCGGCCTCCACGACACCTACTCGACCTCGGCCTCCACGACCCCGTGCACGAGGTCGTAGACACGGCGCTTGGGCACCCCGGTCTCCTTGGCGATCCGGACGATGGCTTCCTTTCGGCGCACGCCCTCGTCCTCCAGTTCGGCCACCGCGGCCACCAGGTCGGCGTCGCTGGTGCGCTCCGCCCTGGGGCGGGCGCCTTCCACGACCACCGAGATCTCACCGCGCACCCCTTCCGCGGCCCATCCGGCCAACTCGCCCAGACCGCCCCGGCGCACCTCCTCGTAGGTCTTAGTGAGCTCGCGGCACACCGCCGCCCGGCGGTCCGCGCCGAAGGCGGCGGCCATCGCCTCCAGGGTGGCGGCGATCCGGTGCGGGCTCTCGAAGAAGACCATCGTGCGGCGCTCGTCGGCGAGCTCGTCCAGATACCCCTTCAGGCCCTTGCGCGGCGGGAAGCCCTCGAAGCAGAATCGGTCCGTGGGCAGTCCGGACACCACCAGGGCGGTGGTCACCGCCGACGGCCCCGGGATCGCGGTGACGGGGATTCCCTCGTTCGCGCAGGCCGCCGCCAGGCGGTAGCCGGGATCGGACACCCCGGGCATCCCGGCATCGGTGACGACCAGGACCTCCTCGCCCCTCCTGAGGTCGCTGAGGAGTTCCTCACCCCGGCGGGTCTCGTTCTGGTCGTAGTAAGAAACAATTCGGGCCCCGGACTCCCCGCCCAACCGGATGCCCGAACGCGAGGCGAACTGCTTCAACCGGCGGGTGTCCTCCGCGGCGATCACGCGCGCGCCCTCCAGGGCCTGCAGCAGCCGGGGCGGCGCGTCCTCCTGGTTCCCGATGGGCAACCCGGCCAGGACCAGCCTCCCGACCCGCTGCGTTCCATCCACAACCTCAACCACTGTGATCCCCGTCCTGTCGCGCTACGGTTGGCACTATCGCGCCACCCGAAACCCGGTTTCGCGGCCCGTCCGCAACGGACCCCATCTCTGACCCCAACCTACGAGCCGAGATGACCACCACCGCACTTCACAGCGAGGCAGCGCCCTCGAACCCCCCGGCCGCGGCCCAGCCGCCGACACTCCGTTCCCGCCTCGCGCCCCGCCCGCCCAGCCCCTGGTGGTTGGGGTGGCTGGGCGCCGCCGTCGTCGCGCTCTTCGCTGGCGCGCTGAGGTTCTTCAACCTCAACCAGCCCGAACGCATCTACTTCGACGAGACCTACTACGCCACGGACGCCTACGCGCTCTGGAACTTCGGGTACGAGCACGACTCGCTGGACGACTCGGACCGGATGCTGAGTCAGGGCGACCCGAACATCTGGACCGGCGCGGGCGACTTCATCGTGCACCCGCCGGTCGGCAAGTGGATGATCGCGCTCGGCGACTGGCTGTACTCGATCATGCCCTTCGGTACGGCTGTGAGCCCCGAGGGCTGGCGGGTGGCCTCCGCCCTGGCCGGGATGATCTCCGTTCTCATCCTGGTCCGGCTCGCCACTCGGATGACCCGCTCGGTCCTGCTCGGCTGCACGGCCGGTCTCATCCTGGCGTTGGACGGCCTGCACTTCACGCTCAGCCGGATCGCCATGGTGGACATCTTCCTCACCCTGTGGATCCTGGCCGGGTTCACCTGCCTGGTGATCGACCGGGACAAGACGCGGGAACGGCTGGTCCGGCTCGGGGAGGCGGGGGTCAACCTCACCACCGTCGGCTGGTTGGGGATGCGGTGGTGGCGGCTGGCCGCGGGGCTGTGCTTCGGTCTGGCGATCGGCACCAAGTGGTCGGCCCTGTTCTTCGTGGCCGCCTTCGGTCTGCTCACCGTGGCCTGGGACTACGGCGCCCGGCGCAGCGTCGGCCAGCAGCGCCCGTTCGGCCGCTGGCTCGGCTTCGACGCCGTTCCGGCGTTCGTGCAGACCGTGGTGGTGGCGGGGGTCGTCTACCTGGTCTCGTGGTCGGGCTGGCTCTTCACCCGGGGCGGCTACAACCGGGACTTCGCGGACGGTATGGCACCCGCGTGGCTGCCGAACTTCATGAGCGCCCCGATGGAGGCGCTGTGGAGTCTGGCGGACTACCACTCGCGGATGATGAACTTCCACTCCAATCTGTCCAGTGAGCACTCCTATATTTCGGCCCCGTGGGAATGGCTGATCATGCGCACCCCGGTGATGTTCCACTACGACGGCCAGGCCGTCGGGTGCGACACCGGGAACTGTGTGACCTCGGTGGTGTCGATCGGCACCCCGATCATCTGGTGGGTCAGCATCATCGCCGTGATCGTGATGTTCGGCTGGTGGGTCACCTTCCGCGACTGGCGCGCGGGCGCGGTGCTGCTCGCGGTCGCTGCGGGCTGGCTGCCCTGGTTCGCCTACCCGGACCGCCCCATGTTCCTGTTCTACGCGCTGCCGATCCTGCCCTTCCTTGTGCTGGCCGTTGTGCTGATGCTGGGGCTGGTGATGGGCGCCGGCGAGGACAGCCCGCGTTTCGCTCCTTATCTGCGGGCGCTGGGCGGGGTGGTCTTCGGTGTGGTGGTGCTGCTGATCATCGCCCACTTCGCCTACCTCTACCCGGTGCTGTCGGCCTATCCGCTCCCGGAGGAGATCTGGCGGGACCGGCTCTGGTTCGACGTGTGGATCTACGGCCGGGACGCATCGTCCTGACCCCCACGTCCTCTCCCGGGGCCTCTCGGGTTCTCTCTCAGGGCCCGTGCCAGAACCTCTCCGGGGAACGGAGGAAATCCGTTCCCCGGAACACATCTCCATTAGTGGCAGAAGGGCTGGAAAGCAACAGTTTCGAGTAGCCGAAACAGGACACTTGGAGAGTTCGGATTCTGACCGGAAAAGTCTCGGCAGATCGGCACTCCCCTGGTACTGTCTGCAACTGGTTGCTGTTGTTGTTTCCATGGATGCCCGAGGCGCCTCGCGGAACTTCACGTGGGCGCTTGTCGATTTGGGATTACCCTTCGTCGGTCCGGCGCCCGGCGACCCGGGACCAGCAGGGTGCGGTCCCGCCGTAGTCCCCAAGGGAGAGCACATGGCTCAGGGCACCGTGAAGTGGTTCAACTCTGAGAAGGGTTTCGGGTTCATCGCCGTCGAGGGTGGTCAGCCCGACGTGTTCGTGCACTACTCGGCGATCGCGGGTACCGGCTTCCGGAACCTGGAAGAGGACCAGAAGGTCGAGTTCGACATCATCCAGGGCCCCAAGGGCCCGCAGGCGGCGGACGTGCGCGCGGTCTGACCGTCATACGTGCGTTTCCCCAGCCCTCCGCTCGCCGAGCGGGGGGCTGGTTCGCGTCCGATCCCGACCGCGGTTCAGGCCCGGCCCAGAGCCGTTTCAGGCCCGGTTCGGTGACGCCCGAGCGGCGCTCAGGCGGCGCTTCGGCAGCGCTTCGGACACTGGGTGGGACACGGTTACCCAAGCCTGGCGATACCGGTTAACCTGCTCTAAGCCGGTCGGTACCCCAAGAGCGAGGATGGAACATGTTCGGCATCAGCGGAGGAGAGTTCATCCTCCTCCTCCTGCTCGCTCTGTTGATCTTCGGCCCCGACCAGCTCCCCAAGGCCGCCCAGCAGGTCGGCCGGGTCCTGCGCCAGCTCCGCACCATGGCCAACTCCGCCTCCAACGACATCAAGGAGGGGCTCGGCCCGGAGTACAAGGACTTCGACGTCCAGGACCTCAACCCCAAGCGCTTCATCCAGAAGCACTTCTGGGAAGAAGAGGACGAACCGGAGAAGAAGCCCGCCTCCCGGCTGAACGGGAAGCGCCCGCCCTTCGACGACGAGGCCACCTGAGCCCTCTTCCCCGACTTCCCTCATCCGCATCTGACCTGCGGTGACGCTGTCATCCCACCAGCATCAGGAAGAACGCGCCCAGGGCGAGCAGGATCACCGCTCCGATGATGATCGCGGGCGAGCCGAAGGCCAGGAACAGCACCTCCACCGCCACCGCGCCGCCCAGGGCCGCGGCCATCCAGGGCCACCGGGGCCTGGGCGCCCAGTCATGGCGGCGTTCGCGCGCCGCGGCGATCAGGAACGCCAGCCCGATCAGCACCCAGAACACCAGGTGGGCACCGACCCGGACGGCGGGCTCGACGTAGTCGGCCATACCGCCGACGATCATGACGTAGAAGACGGTCCCCGTGCCCAGGCGCCAGAAGCCCCTGCTCCGCTCGGCCTGGATGGACTTGCTCCTGGCCCTGGTCGTGCGCCGGAACCGTTCGGCCGCCACGGGGTGCTCGCCCCGCGGTGCCGGACCGGCCCGGCCCGGCGGTCTCCCCTGACCTGGCCCGGATTCGGGGGTCGGCTCGGGGGTCGGCTCGGGGGCCGGTCGCGGCATCGGCGGGCGGCCGTACCCGCCCTCCGGCTCGGGCTCCTCCGGGTACTCGTAGCCACCTGGGTACTGAGGGGAGTCGGACACGGCTGTTGCCGCCCCTTCACGGTCGGTCCGGGCCTGGCTGTGCTGTTGTCGCAGCGGGCCTGCTGTCGTAACGGGCTCCTACCCGGTGGGGTCATCGGTCAAATCCCCGAGGCGCCCTCCGACTCGGCCGAGCCCCGTCCGGGCGTGAGGAAAGGGCCCGCCGACGAAGTCGAACGGGCCCTCCTGGTCGCCTGAGTTCTCGGAAGAACAGTCAGCGCGCGCTGGCTACCACCAGCTCCAGCCGTTGTTCTTGCTCGTGGCCTTCGCGTGCATGGTCATGGCATCCACCTTTCTTTCGATGTCTCCGGCCCATCCCGCAACTAAGATGTCCTATCCCGACAGGCTTCACAAGACCCACCGTCGAATATTCGTCATCCCGTGACCGCCCTTCGACCAAAGGTTGCAGCGGGAGCCCGAGAAAATTCACCAAGGTCACTGTCGTCGCAGTTCAGGCAAGTTCCCATTACTCCACGCCAAACACACCATCCCCGATGACCTGCAAAAACAAGACCGGCGTGGAGCAAAATCCCAGAACTCCGACATAACAGAGAGTGATCATATCGCTATTGTGGTTTGAGCGCTGCCGAAACAGCTCAAATCCCTGACGCGAAGGCGCCCCCGAGGCATGTTTCGACGTGACAGGGAGCCTCCCCGTGCAGACAAGTCCGGAGAAACCATCACAGAACTACACTTCTCTGACGTATCACCACAAGACGTACAGTGACTCTGTGTGTCCACAAGGAGACTCGAAACCTCCGGGAAGTTCGTCCCCGCATCCCCAGAGAGGCCAATTTCGGACGCCCATTAAAGGCAGTACTCTTCAGCACCTTTCAGGACGCGCTCTTCTCACGCCCCCGCAGGATCAGGCAACCGACCACAACGGACAGCACCAGGCAGAACAGCGCGACAGCGACCTGGGTCATGTGCCATGACCAGGTCAGGGCCTCGACCTCACGCACGGCGTCGTCCGGCGAGAGGTGCCCGGAGGCGACCCGGCCCGCGTGTTCGGTGTCACCCGTCCGCAGCCCCAGGAACCCGATGAGCGCCGCACTGAACACCGCGATGCCGGCCCCGGCGAGGACCAGCGGAAGGGTCAGTGGCGAGGGCCGGGCAGGCGCCTCGGCGGAGGTGTTCCCAGGGGTTCTCGGCGGTGCGGTCTCCATACGCTCTCTTTCTTCTTCGAGGAAGGAACGCACCCAAGAGGAACACCTCAACCAATATTGAGGTCAAGTGCGCAGAGCACCCCCGCCATCACCGCAGGTCAGTGATGACGGGGGCGTCCGGAGCGTCAGTTGAGGGCCATCCCGCCCACGATGAGCGCGACCCCGGCGGCGACCAGACCGACGACCAGGCTCGCCGCACCCAGGTAGATGAGAACCTTCAGGCGGTTCGGGGCCTGGGGGTCGCGGCCGACCACGGACAGGAAGAACCCGGCGGGCATCAGGATGGCCGCGACGAGCACCAGATCGCCCAGCGAGCGCCCCCAGTCCGGCACCGTCGGCTGGTCGAGCAGCAGGCGCACCACCAGGCCGAGGATCACCAGGACACCGGCGTGCGCGTGCCCGGCGCGGAAGTAGGAGCGCTGGAGCTCGTTGGCCGGGAAGGCGCCGTTGACCACGCGGAGAAGGAACGTCCCCCCGTAGGCGATACCGACCACGGTGAGCAGGATGACCCCGGACGAAATGAGTGCTGCCGCTGACATGGCTTACTCCTGTGCTGGTTCGGTAGGGGGCCCCGAAGCTCCGAACAGAAGTCCGGCGCTGCGTCGGGTGATGGTGAGCAGATCGGCGTCCCCGAGCAGGGCCCTGACCCCGGAGCTGTCCAGGTTCCCGGTGAGTGCCAGGGTGGCGATGCCGTGCACGATCCCCCACCCGGCCACCAGACCGGCGGCCGCGTCCTCCACCGGGCGCCCCTCCTGGGCCAGGGACTCCACTCCGGAGCTGAGCTCACCGAAGGCCGCGGTCCGGGCCGCGAAGAGCTCGGGATCGTTCTCGTCGAGCAGGGTCGGCGCGAACATCACCTGGAAATGGGCCGGGAACTCCGTAGCGAAGCGCACGTACTCGACCCCGGACTCCAGGAACCCGCCGTCCGCCTCCCGGTTGGCCCGCAGCCGGTCGGCCAGTTCGGTGTAGCCCTCGGTGGCAAGCGCGTTCAGCACGCCCTCCCGACTCCCGAAGTGGTACCTCGGAGCCGTGTGGCTCACCCCGAGGTCAGCCGCGAGCGAGCGCAGGCTGAAGGCGTAGGGGCCTTTCTGTTCGATGACCTCCGCGGCCCGCGCCAGAACGGCGGCCCGCAGGTTCCCGTGGTGGTATCCGTCTGCCATGCCGATAACTATACGTCGGAAAGTTTCCGATGTATAGATCTAGGGAATGCGAGCCAAGCCTTGTTCCACAGGAGTTTCGAAGCTTTCGCGGGTACGCTTGGCCCTACACCGGTCACCCTGCCGCAGGGGATAGACGCTTCGCCGGTGACACTCGGGGCTCCGGTCCGGACGACCGCCCGCACCAGGGAACAGCAGCACTCCGTCCGACGAGGACCAGAGCACTCAGGGAACACAGAAGGGCCCAGTTCGATGAACTGGGCCCTTCTACTGCTTCTTCGGGGAGCTCGGGACCCCCAGGTGAAACGACGAAACGACCCCGCGAGGAGGCCGAAGGCCCCCGAGCAGAGTCGTCTCGGAGCCCGCGGGGGGGCTCTGGGGGGGTCGCCCCCCAGGTGAAACGACGAAACGACCCCGCGAGGAGGCCGAAGGCCCCCGAGCAGAGTCGTCTCGGAGTGAAGTGGAGCTATGGGGATTTGAACCCCAGACCCCCTCGATGCGAACGAGGTGCGCTACCGGACTGCGCCATAGCCCCTGAAGACGAGATAAACACTAGCAGGAAAGTTCGGATGGTCCGAACCGACTCCTCCCGGTCAGTCTCCGGCGGCCCTCAGGCGGGCGTCCGCGTACTGGTCGTAGACCTGGCTGCGGCGCTCGATGAAGGCGATGACCTCGGCCTCCCGCTCGGCTTCGCGGGCCTCCTCCGCCTCGGCCCGGCGGGCCCGCAGGATGGCCCGTCGGCGCGCCCTGGCCTGGGCCTGGCGGAGCTCGGCGTCGGCCTTGGCGGCCTCGCGGAGCAGGGCCACGTGCCCGGCCAGCAGCAGGACCGGCGGTGCGATCACCCACCAGGGACCCAGACCGAAGGCGACCGCAACGACGGTGGCGACGTTCAGCAGGGTGAGCACGGTGGTGCGACGGCGCCGGCGCGCGATGACACGGGACCGGGGCTCGCGGCTCGGGCGAGTGACCTGTTCCGCGGCGGAGCGGCTCCGCGGCGGAGCCTCCTCCTCGGCCGTGTGTTCGCCGCTGACGGCGGGACGGGTGATCACCTGGGTCTCAGTGAGATCCGGGTCGTCCGAGTCGCCTGAGAGGCCCTCCGCGCCGTGCTCGGACTCCACATCGGTCTCGTCGGCCTCGGGGGCCTCCGCGCCGTCGTCCTCACGACGGACGTCCTCGTGGACGGTGTCCACGGAGTCCTTCCGCAGCAGCATCGGGACGAGGACAATGAGCCAGACCACCACGATGGCCAGGTACAGAGGAGAGCTGCTCATCACCCCTCCTCACGATGACGGCCACTGAACGTTGGTCGACACTTCGTCGACACCGCCCCGCGTGTGGCTGGACGTACTCCCGGAAGTAGAGACGTCCTCCGGCTGGACATCGTTCCTGGCCCCCGTAGGACCCGGATCGATTCCCGTGCGCCATATCCACGCGTTGCCCGCATCGTCAATGCGTCTATGTTCCGCACGGTACGACCCCGTGTCCATAAATGCGCCACATTCCGACCGGAGTGTCGCAAGATTGTGGACCTTCAGTTTCGGTCGTCACACCCTCCTGCGCGAAAAACCAGGTCAGGCACTGACTGCGGAGCGCAGTGCCAATTCAACGCAAAGTAATGAATCATTGTGCTTAAATCGATGTTTAAGCTCCGAACGCATCCGTGATGCTGCCATGTTCAGTTCGATCCCGGGTGCGGGCTCGCCGGGTCGCGCGGATCACCGCCACCGTTCGGGTCCTGTGGCCCCAAACCGGAACCAGGGCCGGAACCACCCTCCTCGGACGGCCCGGAAGACACTCCGTCGTACCAGCGACGCAGCACGCCCTGGGGGACCTCCTCCGCCGTGAGCGCGTAACAGATGTGGTCCCGCCAGGCCCCGTCGATGTGGAGCTGGCGTCTGCGCACCCCCTCGTCCCGGAATCCGAGCTTGGTGACCACGCGTCTGCTGGCACGGTTCTCGGGGCGGATGTTGGCCTCGATCCGGTGGAGTCCCACGGTGAAGAAGGAGTGGTCGACCGCCAGGGCGACCGCGGTCGGGGTAATCCCGCGCCCCGCGTAGGCGCTGTCGACCCAGTACCCGACCTGCGCGGACCTGGCCGAACCCCACACGATGGCGCCGACGGTGAGCTGGCCGACGAAGCGGCCCTCGTAGGTGATCGACCACGGCATCGACAGCCCCTGCCGGGACTCTCGGCGGATCGCCTGGATCATCGCGACGTAGGGCGTGAGCCCGGTGGTCCGCAGCGGCATCTCGGGATACGTGGGCTCCCAGGGCCGCAGCCACTCGGCGTTGCGGGCCCGGGTGTCCCGCAGCACGGGGGCGTCGCGAAGGCGCAGAGGACGAAGCGCGATCGGCCCCTCCTGAAGGGTGACGGGCCACCTCTGCCTGCGATTCACGTCCGTCCTTCCCAGGCCCTCGGGACCGCCCAGCGCGGTCGCGGCACCGGCCTTCGTGCGCGCGGTGCGCCCGTTGTCGGTGACGTGTCCCAGTATTCCACTCCACAGACGTGAGGTGGCGGGCGTCACCCCCACCACACGAGAATCGGATGATTCCAAACTCCATTCACTCCTGCACCGAAAACCGACACAAGGTCAAGGAATTCTCTGTCTCCGGAATGCCCGGGATGTGATTCCGGTCATTCTTCGGTGTCATTCGGGTCGAGGGTGGTCCCCGCCTCGGAGCTGGTCGATCGCGTGGCCCAGAACCGGCTCCAGCACGGCCATCCCGTCACGCACACCGCCTCTGGAACCGGGCAGGTTGACCACCAGCGCGCGGTGTCCGAAACGTTCGGCGATCCCGGCCAGCCCTCGGGAGAGGATCGCCGTGGGCACGCCCTTGTCCCGGCCCGCCGAGCGCAGCGCCTCCGGGATCCCGGGGATCTCCCGGATGAGCAGTGGGCGCGTCGCCTCGGGGGTGAGGTCCTGCGGGGTGAGCCCGGTGCCCCCTGTGGTCAGCACCGCGTCCACCCGCTCGGCCAGGGCCCGTTCGATGGCCTCGGCCACCGGCTCGCCGTCCGGCACCACCCAGGGTCCGACGACGGCAAAGCCCATGGCCTGGAGCCGCTCGACGATCACCGGACCGGAGCGGTCCGGGTAGACCCCGGCGGCCGCCCGGTTGGAGGCGGTCACCACCGCGACCCGGCGCACCGATTCACCCGGCCCCGGCCCACCCGAGCCCGCACCCTTCGAGCCGGGCTCGCCCGCGGGCTCACTCACCGCGCCTCCAGTGGCCCTTCTTGCCGCCGGTCTTCTCCTCCACCCGCACCCGGGTGACCTCGGCCTCGGGGTCGAGCGCCTTGACCATGTCGACCAGCCCGAGAGCCGCCGTCATGACACAGGTAAGCGCCTCCATCTCGACCCCAGTGCGGTCCGCGGTGCGCACTGTGGCGCTGATATCCACGCCGTCGTCCACGACGGTCAGGTCCACGTCCACCCCGTGCACGGCGATCGGGTGGCACAGCGGCACGAGGTCGGGGGTGCGCTTGGCCCCCTGGATCCCGGCGATCCGGGCGACCGCGAGGGCATCGCCCTTGGGGACCTCGCCGTCGCGCAGGGCGGCGACGGTCACCGGAGAGAGCAGGACCCGACCCGTGGCCGTGGCGGTGCGGGCACTGACGGTCTTGCCCGAGACGTCCACCATGCGCGCGGCGCCGGACTCGTCGAGGTGCGTGAGACCGGAGGGGTGGGACTCCGGCTGTGGGGTGTCGGTCATCTTCGTGCTGCCACTCATCGTCTTGTCAGTGCTCGTCTTGTCTGGGCGGACTCGCGGCTCACCGGTACGGCCGGCCGCGGGGACACGGGGTGACGTGTCCCACGAAGACCGTACTCCCACGCTGCGACAGTGCGCCCGCCGGTCAGCGATCGGGCAGGACCAGAACCTCCGCCAGGGCACCCGCCGGGAGCTCGGTGACCTCCTCAGGCACGGCCAGGAGCCCGTTGGCGTCGGCCAGCGCCGACAGCTGGTGCGAGCCCTGCCGGACCGCCGGGGCGACCGTGGGGAACTCGTCGTCGGCGGCAGCGGGACCCGCCAGCACGGCGCGCAGGTAGGAACGGCGGCCGCGGGGCGAGCTGACCGGCGTGGTCAGCCGGGCACGCACGCTCGGGAGCGGGTTCGGTTGCAGGCCGCGGAGTCTGCGCAGGACCGGCCGGACGAACAGGTGGAACGACACGAACGCGCTGACGGGATTGCCCGGGAGAGTGAGGATCGGGGTCTTGTCCGGACCGATGGTCCCGAACCCCTGGGGCTTGCCCGGCTGCATGGCCACCTGGGTGAACTCCACGGTGCCCTGCCGGGTCAGCACCTCCTTGACCACGTCGTAGACGCCCATGCTCACGCCGCCGGTGGTGATGACGACGTCGGCACGGACCAGGAGGCCCTCGAGGGTGTCCCAGACGGTGGCCGGGTCGTCACCGACGAACCCGTGGCGGTAGACCTCGCAGCCCTCGTCCCTGGCCGCGGCAGCGATCATGTAGCTGTTGGACTCGTAGATCTGGCCCGGCCCGAGGGGGCGCCCCGGTTCGACCAGCTCCTCGCCGGTGGAGAGCACCACCACCCGCGGGCGGGGGCGGACCGGGACCGAGCGCCGCCCGACCGCGGCCAGGACACCCATCTCACCAGCGCCGATCCGGGCCCCGGCGCGCAGCACCGTCGCGCCCTCCTCGACGTCCTCGCCCCGGCGGCGGACGAAACTGCCCGGCCGGGTGGGGCGGTCGATACGCACGTCGACCGCGCCGCCGTCGGTCCACTCCACGGGTACGACGGCGTCGGCGCCGGTGGGCATCGGTGCGCCGGTCATGATCCGGGCACACAGGCCGGGCCGGATCGCGGCGGGGTCGGGATCGCCCGCCGGGATGTCCGCCACCACAGGCAGGCTGACCGGGGCCTCGGCGCTGGCCTCGGCCAGGTCGGCCGCGTGGACGGCGTACCCGTCCATGGAGGAGTTGTCGAAGCCGGGCAGGGACACCGGGGAGACGATCGGCGCGGCGAGCACCGTCCCCTGTGCCTTGAGCAGGTCCAGCTCGGTCGCTTCGAGGGTGGTGACCAACCCCAGAAGATCGGAGATGTGCTGTTCGACGCTCTTCATGAGGACCTTCCGGATCGTGTACACGCTGGGAGCGGCCCACCCATCACGGGAGGGTTCTCCGGTCCCATTGTGACCACCCCCGGAGCAGACGTCCCGGATCCGCCCGCCGGTGTCCGGCCCGGGGACGCTCCCCGGCGCCGGGCCCTTACCCCGCCGGCCGGGGTCAGACCCGAGCCCGCTCCTGCTGCTCCACGAAGTCGCGCAGCCAGGGCAGGAGCTCGTCGGCGAGGTCCGGCCGGCGGCAGGCAAACTCGACCACGGTGCGGATGTAGTCGGCCTTGTTACCGGTGTCGTAGCGGTTGCCGCGCAGCAGGACCCCACGCACGCCCCCGCCCTCCTCGGGGCTGGTGCGGGCCAGTTCCTTGAGGGCGTCGGTCAACTGGATCTCGCCGCCCCGGCCGGGCGGGGTGCGGTGCAGGACCGGGAAGACCGCCGGGTCGCACACGTAGCGGCCGATGATCGCCCACCGGCTCGGGGCCTGCTCCGGGGAGGGCTTCTCGACCAGGTCGGTAACGGTGACGACGTCGTCCTCACCGGTGGTCTCCACGGCGGCGCAGCCGTAGAGGGAGACCTGTTCCGGCTCCACCTCCATGAGCGCGACGACGCTGCCGCCGTGGTTCTCGCGGACCTCGATCATGCGACGGAGCAGGTCCGCGGACTCGATGAGGTCGTCGCCGAGGAGTACCGCGAAGGGGTTGTCGCCCACGTGCGCCTCCGCACACAGCACGGCGTGCCCCAGGCCGCGCGGCTCGCCCTGGCGGACGTAGTGGACTTGGGCGAGGTCGCTGGACTCACGGACCGACCTAAGTTTGCCCTCCTCGCCCTTGGCCGCCAGGGCCTCCTCGAGCTCGTAGGCGCGGTCGAAGTGGTCCTCGATGGAGCGTTTGCTGCGCCCGGTGATCATCAGCAGATCGTGGAGCCCGGCCTCGACGGCCTCCTCCACGACGTACTGGATCGCGGGCTTGTCCACGATCGGCAGCATCTCCTTGGGAGTGGCCTTGGTGGCGGGCAGGAACCGGGTGCCCAGTCCCGCCGCCGGCACGACCGCTTTGGTCACGGAGGCGGTGTTGGCACGGGGTCGTGTCTGGTCGGTGTCGGCGCTCATGAACGGCACTTTAGGACAGAGAACGCTCGTTACGTGGCCTGATGACTTCCCGTGGCTGAGAAGTACCCGCCGTTTCGGGCGAAGGCGTGGAAATCGCCACCGTCCGTTCACCCCTGGGGGAACCAGCGGCCACCGTTCCGGTGCGCGGCGGGGAGCACCCCGCGATCCGGGTGCCAGACTTGGTCGCATGGGTGATACGAACGACCGGAGCCGGTCCGCCAAGCGCGAGCTGCGCAGGAGCCTCCTCGCCAGGAGGCGGGAGCGGAGCACGCCGGAACGCGACCGCGCGGGTTCGGCGGTCCGCGACACCCTCATGGAGCTGCCGTGGCTGGCTATGGGCGGGACCGTGGCCGGCTACTACTCCGTGGGCGGCGAGCCCGACACCCGCAGGCTGGTGAACGCCCTGTGGAAGCGGGGCACGTACGTCCTCCTCCCGATCTTCCTCCCCGACGGCACACTCGACTGGGCGGCCTTCGACGGCCCCGACAGCCTCGCACCGGCCGAGCACGGGCTGGTCGAGCCCACCGGCCACCGCTACGGGCCCGAGGTGCTGGGCCGCGCGGACGCGGTGATCTGCCCGGCCCTGGCCGTGGACCGGCGGGGGAACCGAATGGGGCGCGGTGCGGGCTGCTACGACCGCGCGCTCGCCCACAAAGGCCCGCACACACCCGCGATCGCCGTGGTCCACGACGACGAGTTCGTCAAGGACCTGCCGGCCGAACCGCACGACCGCCCCGTGGACGCGGTGGTCACCCCGGGCGGCGGGCTCCACGTGTTCGAACCGGCGGCGGTGGTCTGGCCCGGACAGTGACCGGGGAGGGGCAGAGAAGGACAGGGGATTAAGGGGACCGGTCCGAGCGTTATGGCTGGCGGTCGTGTCCCATACAGGTCCGCGTCCCGACACCCCGCCCAGGAGATCCCGCCCCCTCGGGCGCCCGTGGCCGAAGCGGTGAGGGGCTGTCGCGGCTGCGGTCGGCGAACGCGTACTATTTAGCAGTCAACGGGTGTGAGTGCCAGCAAGGAGGACCCGGAACAGTGCCTACGTACCAGTACGCGTGCACCGAGTGCGACGCTCAGATGGAGGTCGTGCAGAGCTTCAGCGACGACTCGCTGACGGTCTGCCCCGAGTGCGAGGGACGCCTACGCAAGGTGTACTCCGCGGTCGGCATCGTCTTCAAGGGTTCGGGCTTCTACCGCACAGACAGCGGGAAGACCACAACGAACAGCTCCGCGCTGACCGGCTCCAACTCCGCCGACAGCGGCTCCGAGGGCAAGTCCGGCGGCACCGCCGACTCCGCCAAGTCCACCTCGGACTCCAGCGGCAGCGCCCCCGCCGCCGCCAGCACCGGTGGCAGCGACAGTTCGAGCAGCAAGAGCACCAGCGGCAGCACCGCCGCGACCAGCACCAGCAGCTGAGCCACCGCACCGTTGACCGTGGCCGCGCCGCCGAGACCCCTCGGCGGCGCTTCTGTTTTTCCGGGCCCTGACTCTTCCGGGCCCTGAACCGGGACCGCGGGTCTGTCTTTTTCGGGCCCTGGACCGTGGCCGCGGCGAAACCGACCCTGTGGACAACCCTTCCGAGCGCCTCCGGCCGACCTAGCGTTGGAGGCATGGACAAAGCCCCACCCCCTTACCGGCACCGGCGCGGCCCGCTCCGCCTGCTGGACCGGTACCGGCGCGCCGTCGCCGCGGTCCTGGCCGCCCTGGCCGCGATCAGCGCCGTCCTGGTCCTACGCCCTCCCCCCGAACCCGGTACCGAGGTCCTGGTCGCCGCACGAGACCTGGACGCCGCCTCTCCGCTGTCCGGGGATGACCTCACCTCCCTCCTCCTGCCGGACCGCGTCGTCCCGGACGGCGCGCTGAGACCGGAGACGACCGCACCGGAAGCGGATTCGGCGGGCAAAGCGGCGCTGTCCCCGCCCCCAGGCCCTGTCGGGCTCCTGTTGAACGCACCCGTCCGCCGAGGCGAGGTGCTCACCGACGCCCGGCTGAGCGACCCACCGGCCCTGCCCTACGGTCCGGACCTGGTCGCGGTCCCGGTCCGGGTGGCCGATCCGGGGGCGGTGGGGCTGCTCACCCCCGGCAGCCGGGTGGACGTACTGGCCGCCACCGGTTCCGGAGACCTCGGCGGCCTCGGCGGCCTGCCCGCCCGGGCCGGACCCGCCGTCGAGGTGGTCGGTGACTGTCCCGTGCTCGCGGTGCCGGCGGAGGACGACCGGGGCGGGGAGGGCGGTGCGCTGGTCCTCATCGCCGCGACACCCGAGGAGGCCAGGGCCCTGGCCGGGCACGCGACCACTTCACGACTGTCCGTCACCATCCGCGGTTGACCGATGACCAGAGGTGGTGAAAGCTGTCCGGGCGCCTGTCAGGGCACATCCGTCACTCACGAACACGTAGGGCAGTTCCATGGAAGGCTTCAAGAAGTTCCTGCTCCAGGGCAACCTGGTGCAGCTCGCCGTCGCGGTTGTCATCGGCTCCGTCTTCGCCAGTCTCATCACGGCGTTCACCGAAGGGTTCATCACCCCGCTCCTCGGCATCTTCGGGGGCGTCCCCGCCTTCGGGGACCTCTACTTCGAGATCAACGAAAGCCGGTTCCTGTACGGCTCCTTCGTGGACGCCCTGATCTCCTTCCTGATCACCGCCGCGATCCTCTACTTCTTCGTGGTCCTACCCCTGGGCAAGCTGATGGAGAAGTTCGTCAAAGCCGAGGAGGCCACCACCCGGGCGTGCCCCTACTGCTACACGGACATCAACAAGAAGGCCAGCAAGTGCGCCCACTGCACCAGCGAGGTCACCCCGGAGGTCGCAGCCTAGACCGCACCCGGGCCCCTTGGCCCGGATACACGTGAGGGCGGCCCCGCGGGGCCGCCCTCCGGGCTCTGACAGTGCCGGTCCGGTGTCCGGTCAGCCCTCGTACTCCCAGTGCCAGGGTTCGAAGGGACTGGACTTCGCCCAGGCCGGGTGGATCCAGTTGTACCGGGCCCCGTTCTCCTCCATCCAGTTCCACCGCTCCGAACGGAAGTCCTGGATACCGCAGCCGAGGTCGATCGCCTGGCCCAGCCCGTGGTTACTCGTGCCGGGGACCGCGGCGAAGCCGGGTGCCACCTGGCCGTACACGCGGTGCTGGTTGGGCAGGTCGCGGTAAGCGCTGGTGATGCACATGTTCTCGCCGAACCGCTCGACGTACTCCACGTTCAGCTCGAGGAACTCCACGGCGGCGTCGGCCCGCAGGAACTTGCCGTCGTCGTAGAGCTCGCAGAGGGCCTCCTGCGGCAGCAGACCGTTGGGGTAGCCGCTCGCGTTCGCCGCGGCACTCGGGTCGCAGTCGGCGGCCAGCATGTAGGTGTCGGGGTCCAGGCCCCGGGCCTCCAGCTCCTCGGTGAGCTCGTTCGTGCTCGCCTCGGACTGGGCGCGCAGCGCCTCCACCTCGGCCGCGAGTTCAGCCTGTTCCAGCTGGGTGAAGGTCTGCAGCTCCTGGGCCTCACTGGCCAACCCCACCTGCTCCTCGCGCAGATCGGTGGCGTCCTGGATGAGTGCCTGATTGTCCTCGGACAGCTTGGCGGCGTAGGACTGCGTCTGGAGGTCCTCGTCGAGGTCGCCCGCCGCGAGGATGCCGAGGACACCGGCGTCGGGCTGCTGGTACATGGTGCTGGCCAACCGGGCGAGCGGTTCTCGCATGTCGCCGAGGTCGCCCTCAATCTGCTGGAGCTCGTGGAGGGTTCCGATCAACTCCTCCTGTGCCTCTTCCAGGGCACCCTGACGCTCGACGAACTCGTCGGTCGCCGTCTCCAGGGCTTCGGCGGCCTCCTCCGCGCGCTCGCGAAGATCCGCAAGGCTCGCCTCAGCCGGCGCTGGGGCGATCACCGCCTGCGCTGGCACAACCAGCAGGGACGTGACCAACGTGAGCGTCAGCGCCTGCGCGATCCGGAGCCGATGGCGCGCTCCCAGCGCGGTCAGCACCCCGCTACCCGATACGCGAGACCTCCGCCGCGCCGACTCAGAAATGAACGGCACGAATGATCCTCCGGCTGCATTTTCCTCGAACACCTACCCGTGGCCGCAAGGCAACGTACTACATGTCCACATGCGGACACAGTGGACCGTACGGCACGACGGCCGAATCTCGGGACGGTTGACTCCCGCCCTCCCGGCCGTCTCACCCGGCCTTCGACAGAAAGCCTGGTCAACGGGGCGTCGATGCGACTCGTACCCATCCGCCAACAGTGACCGAAGTGTGCAAGTAGCCATAATCGCGACACGCGACATGAACAACATCACACCATTACCAGGACAACCAATCGTAGGTCAGCGTACTCCGCCGCGCACGCAGAGCGCCTCGTCGGCGCCCGGGCAACACCAATACGCACCCCATGCACCCCCATCCTGGGTTAGGCTTGGCCCCACGGCCGGGTAACATCCGGCCCATGGCAACACCCATGGCTCCATAGCTCAGGGGATAGAGCACCGCTCTCCTAAAGCGGGTGTCGCAGGTTCGAATCCTGCTGGGGCCGCACACGGTGAACTGCGAGGACATCGCAGAGTCAGCACGGGAAGAGCCCCGTGGGTTGCAATTCAGGTTGCGATCCACGGGGCTCTACCCGTCTCCACGGCCCGTCAAGGAGCGCTGACGTCTTCCCCACGGCCGCGCCCCGGCCCGATTCGCCGGACGCGCGAACGCACCGCTCCGCCCACGAGGTCCGGGGGTAGCCGCCGGGCCCGCCGCGCCCGAGGAGCGGGCTGTCCCCGCCGCCACATTCCCGTAACCCCCAGTGTGCGGGCAGTGACAGAAGAAGACGCGTGGCCGATGATGAAGAGGTGGCCGCGACCGTCCGAGCCGCGTCGGCCCGCATCGGAGTCCCCCGGTACGGGCTGCGCTGAATCACACGGCCAGACCACCCCGTACCGTGCCGGGCTCCGTGGCAGCCGCCGACGCGTCGGCACCGGCCGCCCCGCTCCCCCGACGACCTCCCCTCCCCCGCCCCACTCACCGCGCCGGTGCTCTCCCGGCCAGGAGGAGGCCCTGTGGCCCGACCCAGCAAATACGTGTCCAGGTCCGACCTGGGATGGGGGACGTCCCCGGCGGCGGCCGCCGACCCCAGGTCCGGGCTGGTCATCCACTACGACAGCGCCAACCAGAACCTCGCGGGCCGGGACCACTCCGCCTGCATCACCTACTGGCGCAACACCCGCAGCTTCCACACCGGGCCGGCCCGGGGCTGGGTGGACATCGGCTACTGCGTCGACGAGGAGACGGAGATCCTCACCGAGGACGGGTGGAGGGCGTTCCGGGACATCGAAGTGGGGGACACGGTCCTCACACTCGACCACGAGGCGGGCGTGTCCCAGTGGCAGCCGTTGCAGGCGGTGAACGTCTTCCCCGCGATGCCCCGGGAGCTGATCAAGATGGAGGGGCGCGAGCACTCCTCCCTGACCACGGCTCAACATCGATGGCCCGTCGAACGCCATGACCGGCGGACCGGAGCCCGGCGTCCGAAGCCAGCCGACGGAAAGTGGGCTGCCACAGGGCGGTCCGAACGCACACAGCGGGGACGGGAGCGCGTGTGGACGACTACCGAGACGTTGGAACAGGCGGACCGGATCCCCCTCGCTGCCCCGTGTGTCACCCTCCCGGCCGAGCCGAAGTGGTCGGACGCCCTGGTCGAGCTGGTGGCGTGGTTCTGGACCGGAGGGCACGTCGAGCCGCGGGGCCGAGACCGAGCCCCTGGCACGGATGTACTCCTCCGCCAGTGCGAACAGCGGAACCCAAAGAACGCGGCCAGGATCAGGGGGGCGCTGCACTCCCTCTTCGGCCCCGGGAGTGACGACCTCCCCCGATCCGGGTCCGGTCCGGACGGAGCCCACCGGTGGGGGGAGGCTCCCGCCGGGCACCTCGTGGAGTTCCGCCTCTCGGCGGACGCGGGTCGGCTCCTTGTCGACCAGGCCCCCGGGCGTGTTCCCCGGTACGGGTTCCTGCGGTCCCTCACCCGCGCCCAACTCGACCTGTTCGTCGGTGTTTCCCTGCTGGCCGGCGGCCACGACAACCACACCGTCAACGCGAGGGCACTCAGCCAGAGGAACCGAGAGGCCGCGGAGGCCTTCCAGTTCGCCGCGGTCCTGGCCGGACACGCGACCTCGCTGCGAAGGCGCCCGCCGTCCTCGTCGACGGAGTACGACACGTGGGAGGTCGAACTACGGCGCGGGACCCGCTTCTCCCCCCGAGCGGCGGTGACGCGCGAGTCGGCGTTCTCCATCACCAAGGAGCCCTACAGCGGACACATCTGGTGCCCGACCACCCCGAACGGGACCTGGCTCGCACGCCGCGAGGGAACGGTGTACTTCACCGGTAACTCGTTCATGTGCTGTGCCCACGGCCACGTGATCGAGGGCCGCGGACTCCGCCGCGCACAGGCCGCCCAGCCCGGGGGGAACACCTCGCACTACTCGGCGACGCTCGCCACCGGCCCCGGCGACACCATCACCGACAACCAGATCAACGCGGTCCGTGAGCTGCGCCGGTGGCTCGCGGAGGATCACGGCAACCACGGGCGCGTCCTGGGCCACCGCGACTTCATCGCCACCTCGTGCCCCGGCGACCGGGCGTACTCGATGGTGCGCGACGGCACGTTCACCCGGCCTCCCGGGGCCATCACGGAAGGAGCAGGTTCGTTGCTCGGACTCAAGGAAGGTGACGGTCTCCGCCCGGCGGCGCCGGTCGAGGGTGTCAAGGCGGTCCAGCGACTGATCGTGGCTGCCGGTTTCGGGGCCGCCCTGGAGCCGGACGGGGTCGACGGCCGGTGGGGTCCGGCCACCTCGGAGGGGCTGCTCCAGGCCCGGCGCTACGTCGGGTCGAGGGTCACCTCGATCAGGTCCATCACCGGCGAGAGCTACGCGCAACTGATCCGCGCCTGCGCGCGGCGCGAGGCGGAGCGGGCCGTGAACCGTCTGGGGGCCCCTTCCGGCAACGGCGGGTCGCTGTCCGCCGACGAGTCCGCCGCCGGCACCTGACGCCGGGCGACCACGCGCGAAACGCCCGGCCCGACGGACAGTCCGGCTCGCACCCGCCGGGGAAGCCGTGGGAACGGGGCGGGCGCGGGCCCCCACCCGGAGAGCGACTGCCCCTCAGGACCCGGGGACGGATTCCCATCGATTGGGCCGGAACGTCGTGTCGGGACGGGCTTCGGGTGCCTCTGGCGTCGATCATGGAAGCAGGCTGACCAGGGGGGAGACCAGGTGACCGACGCGGGGGCGGATCGAGAGCAGGGCCCGGAGGAGGAACCGGCGCGGGCCAGGGGACGGCAGCGGGGCGGGTCGCCCTCAGCGATCTCCGGGGCGTTGAAGAAGGACCCCCAGCCCGGGCCGCAGCACTGGGGCGGGCCCCGGCCGCGCAGGGCCGAGCCCGACGTGTTCTTTCCGCGGAAGTTCCCCCGGCTCTCGCCCAGGGACCTCTGATCGCTCTCTAGACACGCACCCCCAGCACGACGCTGGCCCGGTAGCCCTCCTCCGGGGAGCCGGGGACAGCCGATCCGGTAGCCCCCGGGGGACTACCCGACCGGGCTCACAGGAAGCCCCGCCAGGGGGCCAGGACGATCTCGCTGAACTTGGCCATGAACGGGCGCCCGCGCCACTCCTGTTCGGTGAGTTCGCGGGCGTTGGTGAGGTCGGTCTCGAAGACCTTCTCCAGGTGCCGGGCCACGCCCTCGTCGAAGATCTCCACGTTGATCTCGTAGTTGCCGGTGAGGCTGAGCCGGTCCACGTTGGCGGTGCCGATCGTGCTCCAGCGGCCGTCGACGGTGGCGGTCTTGGCGTGCACCATGGCGTTCTGGTAGAGCCACAGCCGCACCCCGCCGCGGAGCAGCTCCGAGTAGCGGCCGCGGGCCATCCAGTCGGCCACGACGTGGTTGGAGTTCTCCGGCACGAGCACGTTGACGTCCACGCCCCGGCCAGCGGCCTCGATGAGGACGTTGGCGAGCTCGCGGTCCGGGATGAAGTAGGCCTGGGTGAAAATCACCCGTTCTTTGGCCCGGTCAACGGCTTCCAGGAACATCGCGCGGATCGGGTAGATGATCAGCTCGGGCACGTTGCGGTGGACCCGCAGGCGCGAGTCCCACTCGGCCTCCCCGAGCCCGTCCAGTGCGGGCTGGTCCGCGTGCCGGTTGGTGTTCCAGAAGTCCACGAAGGCGTTCTCCAGCCCCCACACCGCGGGGCCCACCACCCTCAGGTGGGTGTCGCGCCACTCGATGGCGTAGGTGGAGCCCACGTTGAAACCGCCGACGAAGCCGACCTCACCGTCCACCGTGAGGATCTTGCGGTGGTCGCGGCCGGACTTGCGCACGTTGAGCAGCAGTACGCCGGGGCGGAACGCCGGGTAGCGCAGGACCCGCACCGAGGGCGGGAATCTGAAGAAGGAGCGCGGGACCACGAGGTTGGCGAACCCGTCGTAGATGACGTACACCTCGACACCGCGTTCGGCGGCCTCGATCAGCGCCGACTTGAACTCCTGGCCCACCGCGTCGGACTTGACGATGTACGACTCGAACAGGATGCGGTGGCGGGCGCCCCGGATCGCGTCGAGCATGTCCTCGAAGAGGTCTTCCCCGTAGGTGTAGACCGTGGCGGTGGTCTCCCCGACCGGGATCGAGGCCGGTTCGGTGCGGGGGAAGTTGGCCCGGTGCGGCCGCACCCGCTTGCGCCAGTGGTCGATCCCGATGAGGGTCGCCACCACCGCTACCTGGGTGGCCAGTAGCCCCAACAGTCCTCGCTTGACCCAGGTGGTGATCGTCGAGCGTCTCAGCATGCGGTCGCCTCCCGAACAGGACGTCCGCCGCGCCCCGGGAGCGGCGGCCACCCCGGCACAAGGTGGAAGTCCACCGTATCCCGGGGCTCTTCCCGGCTCTGGGCGCGAACCGCGCACCGATCCGAACTCGGTCCGCCCCGGTCCGGTCCGCCCCGAACTCAGTCCTCCTCGCGCCGCCGCAGTACCAGCAGCTCGGTCGTGGGGCTCTCCCGACGGCCGCGCACCAGCTTGCGGTCCACCCGGTACAGGAGCGCCCCGGCGAGCCACCCGGTCGGCGCGGTGAACGTGGCGGCCCGCAGGAATCCGCCCCAGGCCTTGCGCCAGGGCAGGGAGGCGTCGACCTGGGCGTTCATCAGCATGAGCATGGGCACTCGGCGGACGATGTCGAACCCGGCCTTGTCGGCGAGCGTCGAGATCGTCTCCAGGGTCCGGTTGACCTGGTGTTCGCCGCGCTGTTCGGGCCGCTGGAGGCAGTTCTCGGAGATCACGAGGGTGCCGCCGGGGCGCACCACCCGGCCGAGGCTGCGGAAGGCCGCGGCGTACCTGTCGTCGTCGGTGATGTGGAAGAGCACGTCCATGCAGGAGGCCGCGTCGAAACTGGCGTCCTCGAAGGCGTCCAGCTCGGACACGTCCTGGCGGACGAAGCGGTGGTTCGGGAAGCGTCCGCGCAAGCGTTCGACGGCGGCGTCGGTCATGTCGCAGCCGGTGACGTCCCCGGCGCCGAGGCGTTCCCACAGGCTCACGTAGAAGCCGGTGCCGCTGCCCGCGTCGAGCACGCTGACGCCCCGGAGCCCCAGCTGGCCGACCTCGCGGAGGAAGACCTCCTCCCGCACCCGGTACATCCAGCTGTTGAAAGGCCGCCCGAGGGCCCGGTAGCCGACACCGCTCTCGGTCCAGTCGCCTTCGAGCCGGTGCTCCCAGAAGTCACGGAGTTCACTGTGCGTAGCCATGTGACCACCTTCACATCACGCCACCCCGATGTCCTGCCGCACCGCCGACCTATCCGGTTTCCCGGCCTGTGGACAACCCCGGAATCGTCCTTGCGAGGTGCTAGAACGAAAGGACCCCCTCCCCCGAGAGCCCTCCCCGCCGCCCCACCACGACAGGAGACCCATGCCCAACGGAAGCCACCTGAGCGAGTACGCCGGGCTGCCCGTAGTCGAGTTCACCGGGTGGGAGGCCATCCGCGATGAGTACGCGATCGCCATGCACTGGGCGAAGAACGGCAAGCGGCACCCGAGCCTGCCCTCGTCCTACGAACGGCTCTTCGAGGCGCTCGGCGAGCCCGCCTCGGTGGCCTGGCGGCTGCGCGCGGAGGAGAACTCCTACCGCGGCCGCCCCTCGCAGAACCTCACCGAGCACCTGGACTGGTTCGCCGAGATCGTCCCGCCCGAGCAGGTCGGAGCGCTGGTGATCGGGCACACCGAGCACGACGACCCGGAGAACGGGGAAATCCTCCGCGAGCTGATCCAGCGGGCGCCGAAGTACACGGGGCTGCGCTCCCTGTTCTTCGGCGACATCCTCCAGGAGGAGTGCGAGATCTCCTGGATCGATCACGGCGACATGGCCCCGCTGCTGGCCGCCTTCCCCCAGCTGACCTCCTTCACCGTGCGCGGCGGCAGTGAGAGCCTCGGCCTGCTGGTCACCGAACCCCACGGGCTGCGGAGCCTGGCCGTGCAGTCGGGAGGGCTGCGCCCGGAGGTCATCCGCGACGTGTGCGGGTCGAACCTGCCCGACCTGGAGCATCTGGAGCTGTGGCTGGGAACCGAGAACTACGCCGGTGGAGAGACCACCGCCGAGGACCTCGCCCCGGTCCTGTCCGGAACCGCCTTCCCGCGTCTGCGCTCCCTCGGCCTGCGCAACGCCGAGCACGCCGACGCCTGGGTGGCGCTGCTGGCCGAGGCCCCGGTCACCGGCAAGCTGCGCGTCCTGGACCTGTCTCTGGGCACCCTCACCGACACCGGCGCGCAGACCCTCCTGGGCGCTCCGGTCTTCCACGGACTGGAGCGCCTGGACCTGCACCACCACTACCTGTCCGAGGACATGGAGCAGCGGCTGGGCGCGGCCCTGACCGCCTCCGGGGTCGAGCACGACCTCTCCGACCGCCAGGAGCCCGAGGTGGACCCGGACGAGGAGAGCGGCTACTTCTACTACACGGCGGTCGCCGAGTGAGTCCGGCCGTGTCCCCGTCCTCGCTGCCCGTCCCGGCCCCACCTGTTCCGGCCCCACCTGTTCCGGCCCTGACCGACCGGCCGCTGGCCGTGGTGGGCGTGCCGGGCAACCGGCGGCTGACGCTGTTCGCCGAGGCCGCCCGCGACGCCGGGTTCGCCGCCCCGGTCCCGCTCCCCTGGTGCGACCTCGCCGACCCGGCCGCCGGGCCCCTCACCCTGCCCGAGGGCGCCCTGGTCCGGGTGGACGCGCCGGGCGAGGACATCACCACCGCTCGGTTCCTGCGCGGTGGGGACCGCGACCCCGACCTCCACCGCGCGGAGGGCACCGCCGACCAGCACCGGGGGTTCGTCCGGGCCCTGGGGCGGCTGTCCGAGGCGGTGGCGGCCACCCCCGGCGCGCTGCTGCTCCAGGCCCCCGACGATCTGGCCGACCTGTGCGACAAGCGCCGCTGCCACGCGCGGTTGGCCGCGGCCGGGGTCCCGGTCGCCCCGGCCCTGGCCGGGCCGGTCACCGGCTACCCCTCCCTGCGTGCGGGGATGGCCGGGTCCGGCTGGCGGCGGGTGTTCGTCAAACCCGCACACGGCTCGTCCGCCTCGGGGGTGGTCGCCCTGGCCACCGGGTCGGGCGGCCGGATCAAGGCGGTCACCTCGGCCCACCTCGTCAGGGGTGTCGGCCCCAGCGAGGACCCGGTCGCGCTGTACAACTCGCTGCGGCTGCGCACCTACACCAGCGAGGCCGAGGTGGCCGCGGTCGTGGACGCGCTCGCCCCCGACGGTCTGCACGTGGAGCGCTGGGTGCCCAAGGCGAGCTTCGACGGCCGGGTGATCGACCTGCGCGTGCTGGTGGTCGCCGGGCTCGCCACCCACGTGGTGGTGCGCTCCTCCCGCTCCCCCATGACCAACCTGCACCTGGGCAACGCCCGCGGCGACCTGGCGGCCCTGCGTGAGAGCGTGGGTCCGCAGGCGTGGGAGCGGGCCATGGCCACGGCGGAGGCGGCCGCGGCGGTCTTCCCCGGCACCCTGCACACCGGGGTGGACCTGCTGGTCTCGCCCGGCTGGCGGGAGTTCACGGTCTGCGAGGTCAACGCCTTCGGCGACCTCCTGCCCGGGGTCCTCCACGAGGGCCGCAGCACCCACGCCGAACAACTGCACGCCCTCACGACGGGACGCTTCCCCGTGACCCCACCGCCGGTGACGGCGCCCGTCCCCGCGCTCTCCCAGGAACACCCTTGAACACCAGCACCAACGCCGACGCGGGCCTCTCGCGGCCGGACATGAACACCGTGGTCGGCACGCACGACATCCTGCTGCTCACCCTGGACACCCTGCGCTACGACGTCGCGGCCGAACTCGCCGGGGCCGGACGCCTCCCGAACCTGGCCCGACTCCTGCCCGAGGGCGGCTGGGAGGAGCGGCACTCCCCCGCGAGCTTCACCTACGCCTCGCACCTGGCCATGCTCGCCGGGTTCCTACCCACCCCGGCAGTGCCCGGACCGCACCCGCGCCTGTTCGCCGCCGCCTTTCCCGGCAGTGTCTCCACCGCACCCGGCACCTGGACCTTCGAGGCCCCCGACCTCGCCTCCGGGCTGGCCCGGGCGGGCTACCGCACCGCCTGCGTGGGCGGCACGGGCTTCTTCAACCGCAGGTCGGAGCTGGGTTCGGTACTGCCGAACCTGTTCGCCGAGAGCCACTGGGAGGAGTCCTTCGGCGTCACCGACCCGCACTCCTTCGAGAACCAGGTCGCCCGCGCCAAGGAGATCGCCGCGGCCGTCTCCGCCGACCAGCCGCTGTTCCTGCTGCTCAACGTCGCCGCTCTGCACCAGCCCAACTGGTTCCATCTGCCCGGCGCCACCAAGGAGGACGGCGACACCCGAGCCAGCCACGCGGCCGCCCTGGAGTACGTCGACCGGCACCTGCCCCCGCTGCTGGCCGCGATGTCCGCCCGGCGCCCCTGCTTCGCGATCGTGTGCTCGGACCACGGCACGGCCTACGGCGAGGACGGCTACACCGGCCACCGGATCGGCCACGAGACCGTCTGGACCGTCCCCTACACCCACGCCGTCCTGCCCCACGGATACAGCGCCGAGCACACCGAACAACCCGACCACCCCGAGAAGGAGGACGTGTGAGCGTCGCCCCCATGGCCGAACCCGTCCGCGCGGACTCCCCGTACCGCTCGTACGTGTACGCCTACCCGCACAAGAGCGCCTACCGTCCGTTCACCGAGCGGCCCGCCCTGGCCGACCTGTGGCGCAGCGAGGACGTCGGCGCGCTCTCGCTGTACGCGCACATCCCGTTCTGCGAGATGCGCTGCGGGTTCTGTAATCTCTTCACCCGCTCCACGCCCCCGGCCGAGCAGGTCACCGCCTACCTGGACGCCCTGGAGCGGCAGGCCGACGCGGTCGCCGCCGCGCTTCCGGCGGGGGCGGTGTTCGCGCGGGCCGCCCTGGGCGGGGGTACGCCCACCTACCTGAACGCCGAGGAGCTGGTGCGGGTCTACGACCTGATCGAGTCCGCGCTGGACGTGGACCTCGCGGAGGTCCCGATGTCGGTGGAAACCTCCCCGGCCACCGCCACCCCGGATCGGCTGGCGGTGCTCAATGAGCGCGGCGCGACCCGGATCAGCATGGGGGTGCAGAGCTTCATCGACTCCGAGGCGCACGCCGCCGGGCGCCCGCAAAAGCGCGCGGAGGTGGACCGGGCGCTGGCCGACATCCGTGAGTGCACCGACGCCGACCTCAACGTGGACCTCATCTACGGCATCGACCGGCAGACGGCCAGGACCTGGGAGTACTCCCTGGACACGGCGCTGTCCTGGGAGCCCGAGGAGATCTACCTCTACCCGCTGTACGTCCGACCGCTCACTGGGCTGGGCCGCCGGGCCCGTGCCTGGGACGACCACCGGCTCTCCCTGTACCGGCAGGGCCGCGACCACCTGCGTGAACGCGGCTACGAGCAGGTGTCCATGCGGATGTTCCGGCGGACCGATGCCCCCGAGCACACGGGCTCCGTCCCCGACCACAGCTGCCAGACCGACGGCATGGTGGGTCTGGGCTGCGGTGCGCGTTCCTACACCGGGTCGACCCACTACTCGTTCGACTACGCGGTGGGCGTGGGCAAGGTGAGGTCGATCATCGCCGACTACGTGGGGCGCGACACAGCCGGGTTCGGGCACGCGGAGGTCGGCTTCGTGCTGGACGACGACGAGCGGCGCCGCAGGCACGTCCTGCAGTCGCTGCTGCGCGCGGAGGGGATGATGGTCGCCGACTACACGGAGCGGTTCGGCACCCACCCGGTGACGGACTTCCCAGCCGAGTTCGCGGCGCTGTCCGAGCGTGGCTGGCTGGCGGAGCCGGGTGAGCCGCTGCGGCTCACCGAGGAGGGGCTGGCGCACTCGGACTCGGTCGGCCCGGACTTCTTCTCCGCCCGGGTCAACCGCCTGACGGCCGAGTACGAGGCGTCGTGAGCTCACCCCGTTCGGGTCCGGTTGACCTGCCCGACCCCGTGCCGGGCCGCCCCGGCGCTTCCCTGCCCGCGCCCCTGCCCGAGCACCTCACCCTGTTGTACCGGGGTCCGCTGGCCAGCTGCGACTACGACTGCCCGTACTGCCCCTTCGCAAAGCGCCGGGACAGCCCCGAGACCCTGCGCGCGGACCGGGCCGCCCTGGAGCGGTTCACCGACTGGGTCACCGCCACCACACGGTCCCGGTTCTCGGTGCTGTTCACCCCCTGGGGCGAGGGGCTGACCCGCTCCTGGTACCGCCGGGCCATCACCGGGCTGAGCCACCTGCCGCACGTGGAACGGGTGGCGATCCAGACCAACCTCAGCGGCCGCACGGCCTGGCTCGCCGACTGCGACTCGGGCTCCGTGGCGCTGTGGACCACCTACCACCCTGGCGAGGTCGGCCATGAGCGCTTCCTCGGCAAGGCCCGCGAGCTCGCCGCGCTGGGGATCCGGTTCAGCGTGGGGGTCGTGGGCCGACCCGAGCACCTCGAAGCGGCCCGGCGCATGTGCGCCGACCTGCCCGAAAACGTGTACCTGTGGGTAAACGCCGCCGAAGGACTCACCTACACCGACGCCGAGGCCGCCCCGTGGCAGGAGCTCGACCCGCACTTCCACTACAGCCGGTTCCCGCACCCCAGCCGGGGGCTGCCCTGCCGCACGGGTGAAAGCGTGCTGTCCGTGAACGGCGACGGCGAGGTGCGCCGCTGCCACTTCGTGGACACCCCGCTCGGCAACCTCTACGACGGCTCCTTCGAGGCCGGACTCGGACCCAGCTCGTGCCCGCTGACCAGCTGCGACTGCCACATCGGCTACGTGCACCTGGAGAGCCTGGACCTGTACGACGTCTTCCGCGGCGGCGTGATCGAACGCATTCCGGCCGTCATGCCCCGGCGAGGTGAGGTCAAGGTGGCGGGAAAGTCCCTTCAAAACCGTCACTCCGGAACGCCATAATTCGCCCTATGGTCCTTCCTCGCGTCATCGCCACCGACCTCGACGGAACCCTCCTCAACCAGAGCGGCCAGGTCTCCGCACGCAACCACCGGGCTCTGACCGCGGCCGTGGACGCGGGGATCAAGGTGGTCATCGTGACCGCCCGTCCGCCGCGCGCCACCGAGACCTTCGCCGCGATGTTCGACTGCGCCGCCGTGGTCTGCGGCAACGGAGCCCACACCCAGCTTCCCGGGGCGGCCGAACCGATGGTGCGGGCGATCGACCGGGACACCTCCGGCACGATCGTCGAGAAGCTGCGGCTCGCGCTGCCGGAGCTGGGTTTCGGGGTGGAGACGGGCACGGAGTTCTACCACGACGCCGACTACCACCTGGAGCCGTGGGTGCCGCGTGAGTGGGTGAGCGGGGTGCTGGACGACACCGACGCCCTGCTGACGGCTGCGACCCCGGTCGCCAAGCTCACCGCCCGATCCAACACGTACCCGGTGCACCTGATGTACGAGGCAGCGGTGAGCTCCGTGGGATCCCTGGCCGAGGCGACCTACTCGGGCGGGGCGGGGCTCGTGGAGATCAGCGCGGCCGGGGTGAACAAGGGCAGCACGCTCGCGATGCTCTGTGAGAGCTGGGGCGTGTCCCGCGAGGAGGTGGTCGCCTTTGGGGACATGCCCAACGACCGTTCCGCGCTGACCTGGGCCGGTTCCGGGTACGCGATGAGCAGCGGGCACCCGGAACTGCTCGACCCCGCGCTCGGCCTCAAGGTCGCGCCCTCCAGCTTCGAGGATGGCGTCGGCCGTGTGGTGGAGGGGCTGCTGGAGCGGGCCTGACCGCGCCGATATTGACTGGCTGAGGTGGCTGTGCGGCTTCTACGGTGGCGGGAACCCGTTGTTCCCGAACTCCGAGGACCCGCCGTGCCGCACCCCACCCAGCTCGTGTCGTCGCTCGCAGCGCCCGAACGGCTGTCCCTCTACGCCCGGATCGTCTCCGCCGGAGAGGAGGGTGTGGAACGCGCGGAGTTCCGCGGCGCCCGGCCTGCCAAGCGCCTGGCCCGCCTGCTGCGCGACGGCCTGGTTCGCGAGGAGGGGTCGAGGATCGTCGCCGTGCCGGAGGTCTTCGCCGAGGCCATGCGCACCCACAAGGAGGAGACCCGGTCGACCGACCCAGTGGACGCGCTCTTCCACGAGGGACGCCTCACCTCGATGCCCGCCAGGCAGGAGCTGCGCCTGGCCGTCCTCGGCCGTATCACCGAGCGGCTGTTCGCACCGGAGCTGGAGTACACCGAGAAGCAGGTCAACTCGGCCATCCGCACCTGCTTCGACGACCCCTCCGCCCTGCGCCGCTACCTGGTCGAGGAAGGCTTCCTCGACCGCGAGGACGACGGCAGCCGCTACCGCCTGACCCAGCGGTAGGCACCTGGGCCCCAGAATTCCCGCATCTCAGGCGATCTGGAAACGCTGGTCCCCGATCTCGACCTCGACACGAAGCTCACCACCGAGTGCCTCGACATACCGACGCAGAGTGTCGACCTGGGCGCGATCGATCTCCCCGCGTTCGATGCCCGACACCCGGTTCTGACTCACGTGCAGTCGTTCGGCGAGCTGCACCTGTGTGAGGTCCGCCGCTTCGCGCAACTCCCGCAACCGGTACGCCCGTACCTCGTCGAGCATCCGCTCCTTGTGTCCGTCCACCACACCACGGTCAACCGGACGCCGAGCAAGCATGTCCTCCAGATTGGTGCCCATCAGTGTCCTCCCTGTAGACCTGCGATGTGGGCGGCGAAACGAGCATCTGCGACAGGGATGTTCACCCTGTACCACTTGCTCCAGTTCCCTGCTTTGTCCCCCCGACCAACATGATGGCCTTACGGACAGGATCGAAAGCGAAGAGGATTCTGAGTTCTGAACGCCCGCTGGATCCAGGACGCAGCTCCTTCATGTTGCTGTACTTCGAGCCGGTCACGGTGTCGACCAGAGGCCTCCCGATCCCCGGGCCGTTCTCGGCCAACAGATCGAGAGCGGCAACCACCTGCTCATACGATTTCTGATCAAGGTTGCTCAGCCATGTTTCGATGAGCTCCAGTTCTATGTCCCACACCAGAATAGGTATACAACGCACAGGTTGTAAACCATGTGCGTTTTGAAAAACTGTCGCCCTACGGCTGAGACACCTTCCTGTCAGCGGATCGGGTTGACCAGGCAGAACTCGTTGCCTTCGGGGTCTTGGAGGATCTGGAACGAGCCCTGCTCGTCGGTGACCGTCTCACCCACCGGGGTTCCGCCGTGCTCGGCCGCCGCCTGGACGGCTTCGGCGATGTCCTCGACCAGCACGTCCAGGTGGATGCGGTTGGGCGCGTGCTTGGCCTCCGAAGTCGGCTGGAACGACAGCCGGGGCAGCCCGGAGGCTCCGTGCAGGACGGCCCAGCCGTCCTCGCGGTCCCGGACCTCCCCGCCGAGGACGAAGCCCCAGAAGCGGGCGAGGGCGGATGGTTCGACGGCGTTGATGACCCACTGGTCCACGGTTCCCAAACTCATCCCACGAACCTAACGAACCGCCCCGCTCCTGGTGGCGCGGGGTGATGTGAGCCGCCACAACGCGGCCGGAGGCAGCCAGGCTGGGCACGGTGCCAGGTCCGCGAACGGGAACGTGCCCCTGCGCACCACCTTCGTGGCAGGGGCACGTCCTCGCGTTCGCCGGAACTACGGTTATCGGTCAGCTGGTCAGCAGGGTCAGGCCCCACTGGCTCAGGATCGGGTTGAGCGGCTGGTAGAAGGTGGTCCCGCCGCTTCTGCAGTTGCCGGAGCCGCCGGAGGTGACCCCCTGGGCCTGGGTACCGGCCAGCCAGGAACCACCGGAGTCGCCGCCCTCGGCGCAGGCGGTGGTGCGAGTCAGGCCGTTGACGATGTCACCGGAGTAGTTGACGCTCTGGTTCTTGGCCTGGATCACGCCGCAGTGCCAGCCGGTGGTCTGGCCGGAGCGGCACACCGCGGCACCCACGGGAGCCTCGGTGGAACCGGTGACCGTCACGGTGCCGCCGGAGTAGTTGTCGACCAGGGGCCTGGGGGTGTGGCCCGCACCGGTCCGGACCCACGCGCTGTCCTGCCCGGGGAAGACCGATTCGGCGACGGTTCCGGTCCGGATCGTGCCGGGGGCGTTGAGCCAGGTAGACGAACCCTGCTCGCCGCAGTGCCCCGCGGTGACATAGCCGCCCACCACGCCGAAGCCGACGGAGCAGACGAACCACTCGCCGCCCTGCTGGAAGTAGTACGGGTTGCCGCCGATGATGTCGGCATAGGTCCGAGGTTGGTCCGTGCCCTCCTCGATGACGACGGCGGTGGGGTCGACCCCGGCCGACTCGACGAGCTGTTCGGCGTCGGAGGTCCGCCCCTGGGCCACCTCGACGACGACGGCGTCGCTCTCAGGGTCGGCGTACCAGCCGTGCACGCTCTCGGAGGCGCTGTCCTCGGCGGTGTTGAGGGCCTCGACGGCCTCGTCCAGCCCGGTCTGGCCGTGCTGGACGAGTTCGGCGTCGGCACCGGCCTCCTGCACGGGGTCGAGGGCGGAGGCGTCGAGGACCTGGACAGTCAGTTCCTGGCTCTCGATGTCGAAGACCGCGCCACCGAAGTCGGCGCCGAGTTCCTCACGTAGTTCGGTCTCCAGAGCCGTGGCTTCCTCCTGGGCCCGGAGGAGGTCGGTGACGCCCGCTTCGCTGAGCCCGAAGGCGCTCTGCATGGCGGTCACCTGCTCAGGGGAGAGCTCGGCGGGGAGGGTGTCGGCGGTGGCCGCCGTGTGGGGGGCCAGGATGAGGCTGAGGGAGATCGCGGTGGTTCCGGCGATACGCCCGATGGAGGAACGTGACAACTTCTGCCCTTTCTGAGCGGGGGTGCGAGGCAGACAGCACTGATGCACTTATGTGTGGTTCTCCGGACAAAAAGGAACGGAGGACCGTTAACGCCCATAGGCGAATGAACGTGTCGCAAAGCTAAAGGAGACGGCAACCGAGGGCAATGCCACACCACTCTCCGTAATGGATCGCGCGCTCGACCCAAGCCCTGAGCACGTGAGCCCAAGCGGGGAGGCCGCGAAACACACCTGCACCAAACTTCGCAAAAATGGACGAAACCACCAGCGCAAGGAAATCGCCATACCGGAGGGAAGGGCTGCAACAGAAGTAGGGAGGAGTGGCCACATCAGGCCACTTCTCCCTACTTTGTGTGTCTATCGGCGCTTGATTCCGGTACTCCGTACCGCTAGGGCGTCAACATCCCGTGCCCCGCGAACCGGACCGGACGGAGCACATGCGGACCACGGCGGCTAGCTGAGGACCTTGAGGCCCACGACGCCCGCGACGATGGCGATCAGGCACAGTGCCTTGGGCAGGCTGAAGCCCTCGCCCAGGAAGAACACGCCGATCAGCGCCGTGCCGACCACACCGATGGACACCCAGACGGCGTATCCGGTGCCGAGGGGAATGGTGCGCAGGGCGTAGGCCAGACCGGCCATGCTCAGGACGAGGGTGCCGACGAAGGTCACCGACGGCCAGAAGCGGGTGAAGCCCTGCGAGGCGTTGAGCGCGGCCGCCCACGCGGTTTCGAGAAGACCGGAGATCACCAGAACGATCCAGGCCATGACCTGTACCTCCAAGACGTGCGAACAGTGTTCGCGTCGTCTTGTCTTGACCGGGTACGACGCACCTCGTCCGGGTTCTCAGGTACTCGAAACCTACAACGCCGCCGGGTTCGCGGGGCTTCCGGGACGGATGGTCAGACCGGTCACCCCGGCCCACTCCTCGACACCGGGCGCCGGTGGCAGTAGACCGGTACCAGCATCGGGACATCGGAAGGTGGTGTGCGGGATGGGACGGGTGACCGCTCGGGAAAGGATCCTCCGGATCAGGGAGGGAGTCGGGAGCGAACGCGTGGACACGCTCGTGGTGGAGGAGCCCCTGGAGATCAGGCTGGACGGCGCCCCGTTGAGCATCACCATGCGTACCCCGGGGAACGACTTCGACCTCGCCGCCGGGTTCCTGGTCAGCGAGGGCGTGGTCGCCGAAGGCCGGGAGGTCGCCGCCATCCGTTACTGCGCCGGGGCCACGGAGGACGGGTCCAACACCTACAACGTGCTCGACGTGTCACTGGCGCCCGGAGTGCCGCTCCCGGACACCTCGCTGGAACGCAACTTCTACACCTCGTCCTCATGCGGCCTGTGCGGGAAGGCGAGCCTGGACGCCGTCCGGACCAAGGCGCGCTGGCCGGTAGGCGAGGACGGCCTGCGGATCGACGTGCCCACACTGACCGAACTCCCGGAGCGGCTGCGCGAATCCCAGCGGGTCTTCGACCGCACCGGCGGCCTGCACGCCGCCGGGCTGTTCACCGCCGGGGGCGAGCTGCTGGCCCTGCGCGAGGACGTGGGCAGGCACAACGCGGTGGACAAACTGATCGGGTGGGCGCTGCTCTCCGACCGGCTACCGCTGCGCGAGACCGTGCTGATGGTGTCCGGCCGGGCCTCCTTCGAACTGGTCCAGAAGGCGTGGATGGCGGGTATCCCCATGATGGCCGCCGTCTCGGCGCCCTCCTCGCTCGCCGTGGACCTCGCCGCGGAGGCGGGCATGACGCTGGTCGGCTTCCTGCGCGGCCGCTCCATGAACGTCTACACGGGTCGGGACCGTATCCTCCTGGACGCTCCGGAGAAGGCTGCCCTGCCGGAGGGGTCGCTGACGTTCCCCCCTGCTCCCTGAACCCTGATCCCTCGGCCCACTGCTTCCTGACCAGCGAACTTCCCGCATCCCCTCGACGGCCCCGGCAGCCCCTGCCGGGGCCGTCCGCTGCTTGGGGCGAAGCCGTGGGAGCGATCCCGGATCAGAATCCGCACCACCGCCCGTCGGCCGCTCGTCGTGTGAGAAGACCGTTCGTCGCACGGTGGGCGACCGCTCGACGCTCCGCACCCGCGTTCGGCGCGTGTTCCACCGCTCCCCCTGCTCACATCGAGTGTCGCTCCTTACAGTTCCGAGTAATGCAGGTCACACGAACCGGACATATCGCGGAAACCTGCACCCACCGGCAGCACCGTCCCCGCTTCATCCCCCGGAGGAACCGAACCCATGGCAACTGACAAGCGGACGAAAGATCCGACACCACCGGATGGGAACGGCGGCGACGAGCCCATCAAGGATGCGGCCTACGTCGCCATGCACAGCGACCCCAGGTTCATCGAACTCAAGCGACGCCTGTACCGCTTCATCTTCCCGATGAGCCTGGCGTTCATGGCCTGGTACCTGCTCTACGTCCTGATGTCGGCCTTCGGCCGCGACATCATGGGCGTCGACCTCGTCGGCAATGTCAACGTGGCTCTGGTGTTCGGCATCCTGCAGTTCGTGTCCACCTTCGGTATCGCGGTGCTCTACACCAGGTACGCCAACCGCAACTTCGACCAGACCGCCGCGGAGCTGCGTGACGAGCTCCAGAACGGCGCGAACGCCAAGGCCGAGGAGGCGAACCGATGATCCTCGCACAAGAAGCGGTCAGCGACAGCAGCCGCATCGTCACCCTCGTCCTGTTCGGCCTGATGATCGCGGCGACCCTGGGCATCACCGTCTGGGCCAGCCGCAACACCCGTTCGGCCACCGACTTCCACTCCGGCGGCCGCGGGTTCTCCCCGCTCCAGAACGGTCTGGCCATCGGCAGCGACTACATGTCCGCCGCGTCCTTCCTCGGTATCGCGGGCATGATCGCCCTCTTCGGCTACGACGGCTTCCTCTACTCCATCGGCTTCCTCGTCGCGTGGCTGGTCGCCCTGCTGCTCGTCGCCGAGCTGCTGCGCAACTCCGGCCGCTACACCATGGGAGACGTGCTCTCCTACCGGATGCAGCAGCGCCCGGTGCGCACCGCCGCCGCGGTCTCGACCGTCGTCGTGTCGATCTTCTACCTGCTGGCCCAGATGGTCGGTGCGGGCGCGCTCATCGCCCTGCTGCTCGGCATCCAGGAGGGGCAGACCTTCCTCGGTATGGACGCCCCGACCGCGAAGATCGCCGGTATCGTCGTCGTCGGCCTGCTGATGACCATCTACGTGGCGTTCGGCGGTATGAAGGGCACCACCTGGGTGCAGATCACCAAGGCCGTCATCCTGATGTCCGGTGCCGCTCTGCTCACCCTGCTGACCCTGTCCCTGTACGGGTTCAACCTGGGCGCGCTGATGTCCGACGCGGCCAACGCCAGCCAGGCTGCCGCCGACGGCAACGCGGCCGGGTTCCTCGAGCCGGGCCTGCGCTACGGCGTCGAGGTGGCGGGCGACCCGCTCCAGACCATGTGGAACAAGCTGGACCTGATCAGTCTCGGTCTGGCGCTGGTCCTGGGAACCGCCGGTCTGCCGCACATCCTCATCCGCTTCTACACGGTGCCCGACTCACAGAGCGCCCGGAAGTCCGTGAACTGGGGCATCGGGCTCATCGGTACCTTCTACCTGATGACGCTGGTCCTGGGCTTCGGCGCCGCCGCCCTGGTCGGGCACGAGGCCATCACCGCGCAGGACGCCGCGGGCAACACGGCCGCACCGCAGCTGGCTTCGGTGGTGGGCGAGCGGATCGGCGGCGAGATGGCCGGCGCGGTCCTGCTGGCACTCATCGCCTCCGCCGCCTTCGCCGCGATCCTGTCGACGGTGGCGGGGCTGGTCATCGCCTCGTCCTCCTCGTTGGCACACGACTTCTACAACTCGGTGATCCGCAAGGGCAAGGCCACCGGGTCCGAAGAGGTCAAGTTCGCCCGTACAGCGGCCATCGGGGTCGGTGCGGTCGCGATCGGGCTGGCGATCTTCGCGCAGAACCTCAACGTGGCCTTCCTGGTCGCGCTGGCCTTCGCAATTGCCGCCTCGGCCAACCTGCCGACCCTGCTGCTCAGCCTGTTCTGGAAGCGCTTCAACACGGCCGGCGCCCTCGCGGGTATCTACGGCGGTCTGATCAGCGCCGTCGGTCTGGTGTTCTTCTCCCCGGTCGTGTCCGGCTCGGAGAACGCGCTCATGCCCAACGCCGACTTCGCCTGGTTCCCGCTGCCCAACCCGGCCCTGGTGTCGGTGCCGATCAGCCTGCTGTGCGCCGTCGTCGGTACGTACATGTCCAAGGAACGCGACTTCGACAAGTTCGCGATGCTCCAGGTCCGCGCCCTCACCGGCGCGGGTGCCGAGAAGGCGGCCGACCACTAGCCGCTCGTTCCGACCAGAAGAGGAGACGGGTCACCAGCCGCGGGCTGTCACTCCCCCGGGTCGCCTCCCCGGCCCGGCGCAACCGCCGACCCGTCTCCCGTCCACAGGGCCCGCCACTTCTCCCGGGGTGGCGGGCCCGCCCTTGCCCTTCCGCGCCCCCTCTGCCCCGACCAGGCCCCCTTTCGAAAAGGAGACCGACACGACGTGAGCGCCGACACATTTTGCGGGGATAAGATCGTTCCGTGTCTTATCGGTGGCTGTCGTGGCTTTCCCCCTCCCGGCGCCCCACGTCTTCGGAACGCCGGGCGCGTGTCGAGTTGATGCGCCAGGTCCACGCCCTGGGTGTCGACCTCCGGGACGGTCTGCACGGGCGCGGGGTGCACTCCGCCGCCCGGCGGCTACGCAAGGTCCTGGCCGTGGACGGGGTGCTCCTCGCCGACCTCGACGGACCGGTCACCTCCCACGGGAAGTGCCCGGAGTCCGCCGAGGTCGAAGGGTTGCTCTCCCAGGTCTTCGAGTACGGCGGCGGCGCCCGCTCCCGTCTGTCCGACGGCTCCTCGGTGTGCGCCGTACCACTGACCGTCGCCGACGAGCTCTCTGGTGCCCTGGTCGCCTCGGGCGACCCAGTGGAGGCGGACGTGGAGGCGGCCGCGGCGCTGGTCTCGGACTCCCTGGACCACGCGGCGCTGCGCCGGGCGCGCGCCCGGATCGCCGCCGCGGACCTGCGCACCCTGCGCGCCCAGATCTCCCCACACTTCGTGCACAACGCGCTCGCGGTGATCGCCGCCCTGGTGCGCACCGACCCGGACCGGGCCCGCCACCTGCTGTCGGACTTCGCCGACTACCTGCGGTACGGGTTCTCGGACAAGGGCGACTACGCGACGGTCTCCGACGAGCTGGAGGCCACCCAGACCTACCTCGAACTCCAGCGGGCCCGCTTCCACGACCGCCTGGACATCACCGTGCGCATGGCTCCCGAGGTGCTGCCGGTGGCCATCCCCTTCCTGGTGGTACAGCCGATCGTGGAGAACGCCATCCGGCACGGGCTGGAGCGCAAGGAGGGGACCGGGCACATCAGTGTGTCCGGCTTCGGCGAGGGTCCGCTGTGCGTGATCGAGATCGAGGACGACGGGGTGGGTATGCACCCGGAGCTGGCCCGCGCCCTTCTGGCGGGCACCGGGCCGGAGTCGCGCAGCGTCGGCCTGGCCAACGTCGACCAGCGGCTGCGGGCGGTCTACGGGCCGGAGTACGGTCTGGTGATCGAGACCGCGCTGGGAGAAGGAACGAAGGTGACCGTGCGCGTACCGAGGTTCGCACCGGGGGTGGTGGTTCGATGAGGCCCGAACTCCGTGTGCTGGTGGTGGAGGACGAGACCTCCACCCGCCAGGAGATGGCCTCCCTGCTGGGCGACATGCCCGAGGTGGCGGAGGTCCTGGTCGCGGACAACGGCGCCACCGCCGTGCGGCTGCTGGGCACCACCAGCATCGACGCCGCCTTCCTCGACATCCTCATGCCCGGCCTGGACGGCATGGACGTGGCCCGGGTGTTGAGCGTGATGTCCGAGCCGCCATCGATCGTGTTCGTGACCGCCTCCGAAGCGCACGCCGTGGAGGCCTTCGGGATCGGGGCCGTCGACTACCTGCTCAAACCGATCCGCCCGGAGCGGCTGGCCGAGGCGGTGGGGCGGATCGCCCAGCTGCGCAGGCCCAGCGGTTCGGCCTCCCCGGCCGAGGACCTGCACGTGGTGCAGATCGACACCGGGCGGCGCACGGTGTTCGTCAAGCGCGACGACGTGCAGTTCGTGGAGGCCCAGGGCGACTACGTGCGCCTGCACACCGCCGAGGGCACCCACCTGATCCGGCTGTCGCTGTCGTACCTGGAGGAGGTCTGGGCCTCGGCCGGGTTCATCCGGGTGCACCGCGGTTTCCTGATCGCCATCCCGTGGGTGCGGGACCTGCGGGTGACCTCGTCCTCGGGGCTGGTGGCCGGGACGCCCGCCGGTGACGTGCCGGTGAGCCGCAGGCACGGCCGCCACCTGCGCGAACAGCTCCTGGAAGCGGCCAAACGGGACCAGCTGGGCCGCTCCACCCGCCCGCCCGGGACGGCCAAGGAGCAGCCGTGACCGGGGAACGGGGGCAGTCTTGAGCCCGCGCCGGGAGAAGCTGACCAGCCCGCAGACCCGGATCGCCCTGGCCCGGGGCAACCGGCCCGCGCACCACCTGCTGCCGGTCCCCGGACCGGTGGACACCGAGGCGGCGCGGCGGCTTTTCCAGTCCCAACGGAGCACCGCCGTGCGCACGGTCGTGCTGCTGGCGGTACTGCTCTTCGGGCTGAGCGGGTCCTTCGCGCTCTTCCCGGTCCTGGGCGAGATCCGGCTGGCCGAGGTGCCGATCTCGTGGCTGCTGCTGACCGTGGGGATCTACCCGGCGCTGTTCGGGCTGGCGCTGTGGCACGTGCGCGCGGCCGAACGCCTGGAGGACGAAGCCGAGGACCGGGCCTCTCATCGCGACGGTGACCACGACGACAGCCGAGGCGGCACCACCGACGAACCCGACGGGACACCATGACCGCGGCCGTACTGGCGATCGGTCTGGTCCTGGCCACCAGCCTGTTCATCGGCGTCTACGGGGTGCGGGCGGCCCGCTCCACCTCCGACTTCCTGGTGGCCTCGCACCAGGTCTCGCCCAACTGGAACGCGCTGGCGATCGCCGGTGAGTACCTGTCGGCCGCCTCGGTCCTGGGCCTGGCCGGGCTGCTGCTCAAGAACGGCCTGGGCACCATGTGGTACGCGGTGGGCTTCACCGCGGGCTACGTCGCCGTGGTCGCCCTGGTGGCGGGGCCCATGCGGCGGTCGGGGGCGTTCACCGTTCCCGACTTCGCCGAGTACCGGCTGGGCGCGCCCCGGCTGCGCAAGCTCTGCGGCTGCGTGGTCCTGGTGATCATGCTGCTGTACCTGGTGCCGCAGTTCAAGGGCGCCGGGGTAGTGCTGAGCCTGGTCAGCGGAACCCCCTACTGGGTGGGCGTGCTGCTGGCGGGGCTGGTGGTGAGCGGCTCCATCGCGGCGGGCGGGATGCGCTCGGCCACCTACGTGCAGGCCTTCCACTACATCATCAAGCTGGCCTTCCTGGCCGTGCCCGCGATCTACCTCGTGGTGCACGCGGGCGCCGAGACCCGTGCCGAGGCGCTGCACCCGGAGTGGGGAACCTCCTTCCCCGAGACCACGGCGGTGGAGTTCACCGTGGGCACGGACTTCAGCCTGAACGAGCCGGTGACCGTGGTCACCGCCGAGGGCGAGGAGCTGGAACTGGCCGCCGGGGACCACTCGGCAGCTCAGGGCACGGAGTACGTGTTCCCGGAGGGCGCCACCATCCCGCACCCGGCGGGCCTGCCGGAGCTGGGCAGCGAGCGGTGGAGCACCCCGCTGCTGGACGTGGGCGGCTACCCGCTGTTCGAGACCTGGTCGACGCTGCTGGCCATCACGCTCGGTTGCATGGGCCTGCCGCACGTCATCATGCGCTTCCACACCAGTCCGAGCGCGCGGATCGCCCGCCGGGTGGCGGTGGGCGTGATCGCCCTGCTGGGGCTGTTCTACCTGTTCCCCACGGTCTACGGGCTGCTGGGCCGGGTGCTCACCCCGCAGCTGGTGATGCTCCAGGGCACCGACACCGTCGCGGTGGTCCTGCCCGCACAGGCCGTACCGGGTTCGGCGGGTACGATCCTGACCGCGCTGGTCGCGGCGGGGGCCTTCGGCGCGTTCCTGTCCACGTCCTCCGGGCTGCTGCTGGCCCTGGCCGGCGGCCTGTCCCACGACCTGTTCCAGGGCAGTGTGCCCCGGCTGCGGCTGGCCGTGGCAGTCGGCGCCTGCGTGGCGGTGCTGCTGGCGCTGCCCGCGCAGAGGATCGACATCAACGTGCTGGTGGTGTGGGCGTTCACGGTGGCGGCCTCGACCTTCTGCCCGCTGCTGGTGCTGGGCATCTGGTGGCGGCGCCTCACCCTGCCGGGGGCGGCCGCGGGGCTGATCGTGGGCGGGGTGACCGCGACCGGGGCGGTCGGCTGGTCGATTCTGTTCGCCACCCCCCAGGGCTGGCTGACCGTGCTGCTGGCCCAACCCGCCGCCTGGACCATCCCGCTGGCCTTCCTGACGATGACGGCGGTCTCCCGCTTCACCCGCCCCCCGGAGTGGGCCGAGCACGCGGTACTGCGCCTGCACTCCCCCTAATCCGACCGAGGACTGACCGCTCTCCGAGTAGGCCCAGGCCACTCGTGCCCGAGCGCTCAGGGGCGCCGCCCACGCGGGACCAAAGGCCTTGGGGCGCCAGGTGACCGGTTGGTACGTTCACAGCGCCCCAGGCCGAACCCTCACCGGAGGACAAGATGACCCCCATCTCCCGTCGCGCGAAATTCACGTCCAGGATCACAGCCACGACCGCGTTGGCCGCCTGCCTCGCACTTCTCCTCCCCGGCACCGCCTTCGCCGAGATGGGACAGGTCCGCACCGAGAGCCGGGAGGTCATCATCACCGAGGAGGGTGTCTACGAGGTCGGCGAGGACGTGGAGAGCCTGGAGGTCTTCCTGGAGGAGAACCCCGAGTACGCCCCCGCGGTGGAGGACCCCGACGGCATCAGCACGCTGGCGAACACCTCACTGCCCCTCACCCACGGCACGCTGACCACGAGCACCACCAACTGCAACAGTGCCACGGTCCGCTACAGCAAGACCAGCGGTTCACGGCTCACCATCCGGTTCTCCATCGCCCAGGTCGGTCGCCTCACCCAGACCGGCGGCATCATGAGCATCGTCGCGGGCCAGTCCCGTAGCTACTCGGTCAGTCTCCGCCCCATCGGCAACGTTCAGGGCCGCATGTACGTCACCCAGCAGGGCACCACCTTCACGAACAACTACATCAGCTGCCGGTAGCTCCCCGGACCGCAGTACAGGGAAGGCGTGAACAGCTCGCCGTCCGCGCCTCCCCGTCTCTCCCTGTTCAGCTCCGCGTCGCCAGTCTCATCGCCGCCAACCGGTTGAGTGAGACGTTCTGCTCCGCCGCCTCGATCACGAGCTGCCGGTGCAGTTCCGGGGGAACACGGACCTGGAACTTCCCCGAGTAGGTGCGCTCCCCGATCGGCAGTGGTGGCTCTTCACCTGTGGCGACCATGTCCTCCACCGTGTCGGCCGCGAGCTGACGAATACCTTCGAATGCTTCCGAGCTCTCCGAAGCGACCCAGGACAGGGACGGAAACTCGGCAACGGTTCCGACATAGGCCTCGTCCTCCGCCGACCACTGGACACGGTAGGCATAGTGTTCCGCACCGTTCACCGTTCCTCCTCCAGTTTCTCGATCGCAGCGAGGACCTGTCTCACCTGGTAGGCCTTTGCCTTTCCGTGATCATTTTGAATATTCACCCGCGGGTCCCCTGACCAGGGCATCCTGTAAACCTGGTGCGAGGTACCGCTCTGTCGGGGCGGACCGAAGTATTGCTCGCACACCTTCGCCAGGTCCGCGAACCGAACCGACTTCGGCTGATCCCGCATGCGCATGAGGATCTTCTCGATGCTGGCCATAGGCGGAAAGTATCACTATTGATACTACCCCACGGGCTACTCTCCGAATCGACAGGCCTGGGAACGGGTCGATTCCGCACCTGGGAACCGCACACACCCCTACGATCACCATGTGAACATTCCACACCACGAGGAGTCACCACCCTGCCTCTCGGCTCGGCGCCCACCGCCGTTCCGGAACCGGCGCGTGCGGAAGGGGGCTTCCGTCCTCTTCTCGGCGGTGGCGGCGAGTGCGCTCATGCTCGCCTGCGGGTCCGCTCCGGCGTTCGGCCGGCAGACGGAACCCAGGGTGGAGGTGGGGCCGTCGGGGGTGTACGTCGATGACGGGGTCAACCAGGTGGCCGTGAACCCCGGAGGGACCCGGGTGGACACCCCCGGCGCGCACGTCGACGTCCGGCCCCGGTCGCACGTCCTGGTGTGCGCCAACGGGGTTCGGGTGGTCGTGCACGCAGGGCAGGCGCCGAACTGCCCCCAGCCGCCACCGGCACCGCCCGCTCCCGAGCTGCCCGCTCCAGCACCGCCCGTCCCGGAGCCGCCGGCCCGGGTGGACACGGCGCCGCCGCAGAGCCAGGAGGCGCCCCCGGCGGCCCCGATCGAGCCCGCGCCGATCGAGCCCGAAGCCGGCCCCGTGCCCGAACGCGCTCCGGCCGAACCGGAACCGGAGGTCGCCCCGGAGCTGCCCGAGTCCGCGCCGGAGACCTCACCGGCGCCGCCAGAGGCCCTGGCCCCCGAGCCAGCCTCCGAACCGGCCGCCGCCCCCTTGGCCGCCGTGCAGCAGGAACTCCTGGTGGACGCCGCTGTGCCTGCTCCGGCCGAGTCCGCTTCGGCGTTCACCCCGATGCGCACGATGGCGGTGGTCGCGATCGTCGCCGCCGGTGCCGCCAGCGGTGCGAGCCGCGCGGTGGCCGCCCGCACCTCCGAGTAGCGCTGGGCCCGGCCACGGTGCCCGTCCCCTCCGTTTTCAGGGGGCGGGCACCGCCGGCCGGCCCCGGCTAGGGGCGTTCCAGGGTCAGGTCCGCTCGGTCGAAGCCGACCACCGCCTCCTCCATCACCTCGGAGTCATTGGCCAGGACACCGCTGTACGGGTTCCCCATGAAGAACAGCATCACGATCGTGCCGAAGACGAACGCCAGGTTCACCCCGGCCCAGAAGTAGGCGGTCCTGGCCCCCGACCTGATCATGGCGAACGGAAGAACTGCGACGACCAGTGCCGACAGTGCCGAAACCGCCAGCAGGGCCGGGGGGATCTGGTTCTCAGCGGCGTCGGCGCGTTGGTTGCGTGCGTCGCTGAGCTTGGTGACCTCCTGGCGAGCGGTCAGTCGGTCCAGACCGTCTCCGGTATCGGAGACCGACAGGACGCGCACCGAAGCCGCGAGGGCCGCGAGGTCGTCGTCACCGACGCGGCTGAGCTCCCCCTGGGTCTCCATGAGCGGCCAGTCGTCCTCGAGGACCGTCTCCAAGTAGGTGCGCAGGTGGCCGCGCACGGTCTCGCCCTCCTCGCCCGGAAATGCGGTGCTGCTCCAGTACAGGGCCTGGGCCGCACCGGCCTCGGCGATCATTTCGTCCTCGGCGGTCTTGTACTCCTCCCATCCGATGACCACGGACATCGCCGCGGCCACGAGGTACAGCGACAGCACGCAGGGGGCGATGATGACGCCCACCGCTCCGCCGGAGAAGTCGTCGGTGATCCGGAAGCGCCGGGCGGCCAGCACCGCCCCACCGACCATGGCGGCCAGGACGGCGAGGACGACGAACAGCGTGAACATGAGTTTTCCCAGTTGGTCTCGGCAGGAGGACGGATCATCCTTAGCACGGGACACAGCGCCATTCCGGGGAAAAGGGGAAAGCTTCACCTGGACGTTCCCACGCCCGGTCGTCATCTTTCCGCAGATATCCTGACCTGCCCGGACACACTTCTCGGCCGAGCCGCCGCAGCAGGCCGAACGGATGGCGGCCGCCGCCCCGGGAGGGTCCGGGTCGGCGGCCTTCCGCACGGGCAGGGCCCGGGCACGTTTTCCGATGCTGTTGGCGAATCAGCAGCGTTGGGGCCCGGAGAAGCTGAGAGGCTGACATGGGGAGGCTTCTCTGTGTCAGGCTCGGGCAGGGCATCCGGGGTGGGGCCTGGGACCTGCGACCTGCAGTTCGAGTTGCGGTTCCCCCGTTTCCCGCCGCTTGATGGTTGCCGTCTCCGCTGCGCGCCTCAAGGTCGTCGCCGTCGCGGCTTCGCCGGATCGGGGCGCTCCACCTTGACCCGCTTCGCTGCGACGGCGGTTGGCGGCTATCGGGAAACGGGGGAACCGCAACCCGAACCCGAACCGCAGGCCCAGGCCGCACACAGACCCCACCCCGGAATTAACCAACAGCATCACGTTTTCCGCCCAGGCCCGCGAGTCAGTTCTGCACGAACACCGCGACCGTGCGCGGCGGAACCGTCAAGGTTCCGGTGTCCGGGATAAAGGATGAACCCCGCACGATTTCGTCGCCGGACTGCGCCTGGACCGGGTGCAGGGCGACGTCGCCGTCGACCAGTGCGTCCACGCCTTGTTCGACAGCGTCCGGGGTCGCGTTGAACACGACCGTCACCGACGACCACTCGCCGTCCAGGCCCCGGGTGTCCACGTGCATCGTGACGACGCCGGGCAGCTCGTCGGCTCCGCTGGTCGGGAAGGACACGCGGGCCTGGACCTCCTCGGCCGTGCCCAGGGAGAACGCCGGAGTGGACGCCCGGACGCGCATCATCTCGCCGAAGCGCTCCCGGCTCTCCTCGATCGCGGAGCAGTCGGCGACCAGCCCCGGGTCGGCGAGCAAGGGCCGGGCATAGTCCCATTTGTCTTCGTTGTCCCAGGCCGGGGGCAGGCCGACGCCGAAGTTGTTGCCCTGGGCGCAGTCCCAGTTCAGCCGGTTGAACCAGTCGCCCGAATCGTAGGAGTTGCGGTCCAACGACTTCGAGCGCAACCGCTCGCTGCCCGCGTGCACGAACACCGTGCCCTGACCGAACACCGCCGTGCCCAGGGAGAGCGCCTGCATCCGCACCCGATCGTCCATCGGGGTGTCCTGGGGAAGCTTGTAGGCGAGTGCGTCGTAGAGGGTCTCGTTGTCGTGCGCGTCCACGTAGGTGACGGCTTCCCCCGGGGCGAGGTTGTACCCGGCGGGGGCTCCGTTGTAGTCCACCTCGCCGCCGGTCACCTGCCGGCCGGAGGAGTCCGTGAACCGGTAGTCGCGCAGATTGCCCGTCAGCCCCACCTTGACGAGGTCCTGGTAACCGAGCAGCCGCGCGAGCTGCTCCTCCTCGGTGCCGTTGGCGGGCGAGCCGTTGGGGTCGGTGTACAGACCGGAGCCGAAGCCCTGTACGCGGGGGTCCTCGTCGAAGGGCCCGCCGCCGCGTACCCCGTCACGGAGCCGGTCGTTGAACGTGCCGACTCCGGTACCGGCCATGTTGGTCTGGGTGGCCTGTTCGAAGCGGGTGTCGTCAGCGACCTCGCCGAAGTTCCACCCCTCGCCGTAGAGCAGGATCGACGCGCCGTCGACCCCGTCCTCCTCAAGCGTGAGCTCGTCCAGTGCGGCACGCACGTCCAGGATGTTCTGCTTGGGGTGGTGGCCCATGAGGTCGAAGCGGAAACCGTCGACCTTGTGGTCGCGCGCCCAGGTGGTCACGGAGTCCACGACGAGCTTGCCCATCATGAGGTGCTCGGGTGCGGTATTGGGGCAGCAGGTGGAGGTGGCCACGCCGCCGTCGGCCTCCAGGCGGTGGTAGTAGCCGGGCACGATCCGGTCCAGGACCGACTGTTCGTCCTGCCCGGCCTGGTGGGTGTGGTTGTAGACCACGTCCATGACCACGCGCAGCCCGGTGCCGTTGAGGGCCGCCACCATCCGGCGGAACTCGGTGAGGCGCGCCGCACCGTCGGGTTCGGTGGCATAGGAGCCCTCGGGCACCGTGTAGTGGTACGGGTCGTAGCCCCAGTTGAAGGCGTCCTCGCCGCGGATCTCGGCGATGCAGGCTTGCTGCTCCTCGGAGTCGGAGGCGAACGAGTCCAGGTCGCAGGGGGGTTCGGCACGGTCGGCCGGGTCCTCGGGGACCGAGCCGATGTCGAAGACGGGCAGCAGGTGAACGTAGTCGACTCCGTCATCGGCCAGGTCGGCGAGCTCGCGCATCCCGGTGGAGCCGGACTCGGTGAAGGCCGCGAAGGTGCCGCGCAGTTCGGCCGGCACTGTCGGGTCGGAGACGGAGTGGTCGCGCACGTGCAGTTCGTACACCGCGGCCGCATGCGAGGGCACGGCCTCGGGTTTGGCCAGATCGGACCAGCCCTGCGGGGCCAGGTCCGGGTCGGTGAGGTCGACCAGGTGGGAGCGGGTGGAACCGGTGGACAGCGAGACGCTGTAGGGGTCGGTGACCCGGTTGTCCACCACGGCGCCGCGGCCCTCGTCCGCGGAGGGGGAGAACACCCGCACGTCGAACGTGTAGTAGCGCCCCGACCAGCTGACCGGGCCCTTGACCGACCACACACCGGTCCGGTGGTCCTGGCGCATGCGCACGGTGCGCGGGTTGTCGGTGGTGGAGTCGTCGTAGAGCTCCAGGCTCACGGACTGGGCAGTCGGCGCCCACAGGGACACCGTGGGACGGCCCCGGGAGTCCCAGACCGCACCGAGTTCGGTCTCTGCCGCGGCCGCGTAGACGTCGTCGAGCACGCCGGGGATCTGGACCCCGGTCGCGGCGGTGACGGCGCCCTCGCCGTCACGCTCCACGACGGCGAGCTGTCCGGTGAGGGCCGAGCGCAGCAGCGGAAGGCTGACCCCGTCGACGGTCAGGGCGGACAGGTCGGCCAGGTGGGGCCAGGCTTCTCGCTGCTCGTCGGTGGGGCCGTCGGGGGCGGGGACCAGGTCCAGGGTCTGGTGGGTTCCGCCGAGCACGCCCTCGGAGAGGTCGAGGTCCCCCTCGGCGGAGGAGACCAGGGCGTAAGTGTGCTCCGTATCGGCCTCGGCGGGCCAGAGCACAGTGGTCCGGTCGATCCAGTGGGCGCGCTGCGCGGTGAGGTCCACGCCCACAGTCTGCCCTGCGGGTTCGGTGAGGGCCGGGATAGCGGACGCGCTCGCCGAGGCGCCGAACAGCACGGGGAACGCGAGGGCCGTGGCGGCGAGGACGGAGGCGGCGGTACGTACCGCGCGTGCGGCGGGAGGGGCGCTGTCGGGGCTGTGTCCGGCGCGGGGGCGCTCGGACCGGTGGTGCGGGGGTCTCATAGGGGGTGCCCGGTCCTCTCGGAGAAGGAGGTGTCCCCGGCAAGCTAATGAGACCTGACTCACTCCTGCAAGAGTTTCCGTCATTTTTCTGAAAACTTGCACGCTGGAAGCAGCATGGTGGAAGGCAATCCCGGATCGGCCCTGGAGATACCGGTGGCCCGGTACCCGGGCACGACAAAGGGGGTGCGGCACCGTGGTGCTCGCACCCCCTCGGGTGTCAGCCGTCCCCCTGCGCGGAAAAGGTGGGGACGACCGGAACGGCTACTCCGCCGGAGGTTACTTCTCCAGGCGGTTCAGCAGCGCGTGGTACTCGTCCCAGAGCTCGCTGGGCAGGTTGTCACCGAAGGTCTTGAAGAACTCGGGGACCAGGGCGGCCTCCTGCTTCCAGATGTCGGTGTCCACGTCGAGGACGAACTCCATGTCCTCGGCGGAGATGTCCAGGCCCTCGGTGTCGATGCCGTCGGCGGTCGGCAGGTAGCCGATGGGGGTCTCCACCGCGGTGGCCTCACCCTCCAGGCGGTCGACGATCCACTTGATGACGCGGCTGTTCTCACCGAAGCCGGGCCACACGATCTGGCCGTCGGCGTTCTTCTTGAACCAGTTGACGTAGAAGATCTTCGGCAGCTTGGTCTCGTCGGCCTGCTTGCCGAGCTTGACCCAGTGGGCGAAGTAGTCGCCCATGTTGTAGCCGCAGAAGGGCAGCATCGCGAACGGGTCGCGACGCAGCTCGCCGACCGAGCCCTCCTGGGCGGCGGTCTTCTCGGAGGAGACGTTGGCGCCCAGGTAGACGCCGTGCTGCCAGCTGAAGGACTCCGATACCAGCGGCACCGCGGTGGCGCGGCGGCCGCCGAAGAGGATCGCGGAGATCGGGACGCCCGCGGGGTCCTCCCACTCGTCGGCGATGGTCGGCGCCTGGCCGGCCGGGGTGGTGAAGCGGGAGTTCGGGTGCGCGGCGGGCTCACCAGACTCGGGGGTCCAGGGGCGGCCCTTCCAGTCGGTGAGGTTGGCGGGCGCCTCCTCGGTGAGGCCCTCCCACCAGACGTCGCCGTCCTCGGTGAGCGCGACGTTGGTGAAGATGCTGTTGCCCCAGAGGGTCTCCACCGCGTTGGCGTTGGTCTTGGCGCCGGTGCCGGGGGCGACACCGAAGAAACCGGCCTCGGGGTTGATGGCGCGCAGCTGGCCGTCGGCGTCGAAGCGCATCCAGGCGATGTCGTCGCCGACGGTCTCGACCTTCCAGCCGGGGATGGTCGGCTGGAGCATGGCCAGGTTGGTCTTGCCGCAGGCGCTCGGGAAGGCGGCGGCGACGTAATGGGCCTTGCCCGCGGGCGAGGTCACCTTGAGGATGAGCATGTGCTCGGCCAGCCAGCCCTCGTCGCGGGCCATCACCGAGGCGATGCGCAGCGCGTAGCACTTCTTGCCGAGCAGGGCGTTGCCGCCGTAGCCGGAGCCGTAGGACCAGATCTCGCGGGTCTCGGGGAAGTGCGAGATGTACTTGGTGGAGTTGCAGGGCCAGGCGACGTCCTGCTGGCCGGGCTCCAGGGGGGCGCCGACGGAGTGGACGGCCTTGACGAACTCGCCGCGCTCCTCGATCAGGCGCAGGGCGGCCGAGCCCATGCGGGCCATGATGCGCATGGAGACGACGACGTAGGCGGAGTCAGTGATCTCGACACCGAGCTGGGAGATGTCGCCGCCCAGCGGGCCCATGCAGAAGGGCACGACGTACATGGTGCGGCCGCGCATGGAGCCCTTGAAGACCTCGCCGAAGGTGGCGCGCATCTCGTCGGGGGCGATCCAGTTGTTGGTGGGTCCGGCGTCCTCTTCACGCTCAGAGCAGATGAAGGTGCGGTCCTCGACCCGGGCGACGTCCGTCGGGTCCGATGTGCAGTAGAAGCTGTTCGGGCGCTTCTCGGAGTTGAGGCGGGTGAAGGTGCCCTGCGCGACGAGCTCGTCGGTCAGGCGGGTCCACTCCTCCTCGGAACCGTCGCACCAGACGACCTCGTCCGGCTGGGTGAGCTCCGCGACCTCACGAACCCAGGAGATGAGCTCCTCGTTGTTGGTCGGGGCGGCGCCCACGTCAGTACCCACGTCAGCAGTCACAACGGCTCCTCTTCGAATGACGAGATCCCTCGAATCATGAACGACGAGTGCCGAAACTGACCAATTGGTCTAGGCCAGTGGTCTAGACGCGTGCCGCTGGAGAGCATGATTCCGCTGCACAGCAGGGGATTCAGGTGGTTCACCAACGTGCCGAAACGTACCTGGAGGGGACGTGTTCCACCACTGTTCGGAGCCACTTTCCCCTGCACCGCAGGCAAGTGCCTCACCAGCCCCAACACGCGGTGCTGTTCGTCACACAACAGTCACAGCGTGCCGGGGCCGGCGGATTAGACCTCTGCCGGGGCACGGGTCAACGCCCTGCGGATTCGCCAGCGGTTCGGATAGCGGTTCGGACCGTGCTTCAGGAGTGGTGAGGCCAGGGCTTCAGGCCGCCTCAGCAGTCCTGTCCGCTGTTGATGCACTCGACCATCCGGCCCATGAGGTCGGCCGGCATCACGTTGATGTGGTCGGAGTGGTCCGTGATGGGCGCCCGGCGCTGCTCCGGGAAGCCGTCGAGGGCGAAGTTGGGGCCGTCGGGCACCTCGTAGACGAGGGTGTGGATCAGCCTGGGGACGGCGGTGAAGCCCTCCGCGCAGGAGCCGTCGTCCTCGGGGAAGACGATGTGCGAGCGGTTGTCCTCGCTCTCGAAGTCACGGCCGTTCCAACAGCTGGGGAACTCCAGGATCCGCACGACGTCGCTGCCCTCGGGGCAGAGCGGGTACCGGTCGCCGAAGGCCCGGTCCTCGAACCCGGTGCAGGTCCACTGGGCGTTGGCGTTGACTCCCTCCGCCGTGGCGGCACGTGCGTTGCCGGTGAAGATCTGGAGGAACTCCGGCATCGCCGCCACCGGCCCCTGGGGATTGCCGACGAACTCGATCCGGACCTGGGAGGGGGTCAGGATCGCGCCGAGGTTGCCGTCGAGCCCGCCACCGGACTGGTCGGCGTCCTCGCCCTCGCCGGTGGTGTCGCGCAGCACCGGCCAGAAGTGCATGGAGCGGTCGCCGTCCGGGCAGGTGGTCTCGCCCTGGAGCAGGATCTGGTTGTTGGTGCCGACGTCCTCGGTGAAGCGCTGGACGTCCTGGTTGCCGACGTAGTCGTGGGTGTGCTGGGCGCCGTGCTCGATTCCGGGGGCGACGATCACGTTCTCGGAGTTGAACAAGCCGTTCTCGTTGCGCCCGCAGTCGACGGTGAAGGTGCCGGTGGAGGCCGCCTCACCGAACCCGGGCCCGGTGTCGCGCAGGGGCGCCTCCTCGATGTCGGCGAAGTCCTCGGGGAAGGGCCCGATGACCAGCTCGTCCTCGTGCTCGCCGTCTCCGTGACCGCCGTGTTCGTCGCCGTCCTCCGGCGCCTCCTCGGCCCCCTCTTCGGGGTTCTCCTCCGTGCCCTCCTCGGCTCCCTCCTCCGGGTTGCCCCGGTCCTTGTGCTTGCCCTTGTCCTTGTCCTTGCGGTGGTCACCCTCCCAGGCACCGACCAGGCTGCCGGTGCCCAGTTCCCCGTTGGCGGCGGTGGCGATGGCGCCACCGCCGAGAACGAGGGCCAGTGCGGCCAGGACGGCGGTGATCTTTCGGGAGCGGGGGCTCGACCGCCCTCGGGGCGGTCGTGTGGGGTGTTCGCGCATGGTTGCGTACGGCTTTCTGTGCGATGGCGACGCGCGGCACCGGCGGGGGCACCGCGGGTCGCGGGACACTGCTGGTGTGCTCCTTTCGGGGGATGCGGGCGGACGGGTGGCACGGGTACCCCGCAGTCGGGGAGACCCCGGCCTCGACGGGACGGGGCCCTGTTCGGTCGGAGCGTCGTCGAGTCAGGGCCGCGGGCGCCGTTCGGGCGGCCGGGGCTCGGGAAGGGACTCGTACTCGACCAGTCCGGTGCTCTCCAGCAGACTGATGTGGCGCATGACCATGAGCATGCAGTGCTGCACGAAGGTCCGGACGAGTTCGTTCCGGGTGCCCGCGCGGACCTCGGCGAGCACTTCGAGGACGTTGCCGTGGGCGTAGCGCAGGCGGTTGGCGAAGGCCCGGTCCCACTCGGCTCCGGAGAGCCCGGACAGCTCGTCCATCCAGCGCTGCTGTTCCCGGTTGGGGGTGCTGGGCAGGCGGACGTCGAGCAATGCGGCGATCTCGCGTACCTGCTCGTCCATGAGCAGGTGGTCCTCGGCCAGGGTCGCGCCCACGTCACGGACCACTTCGCTCTGAGCGCGGTCCACGGCCTGTTGGCCGACGGGGATCTCCCAGAGGCCGGCCTGGCGAACCGCGACCAGCGCGTTGACGTCGGCGGGGCCGAGCGGTCCGTAGTCGGTCTGGGTCCAGTCGTTCCAGAAGATCCCGGAGGCGCTCGTGGCGCCGTTGGGCACGACCATGACCAGGGTCAGCGTGCTGACCAGGACGAAACCGACCACGCCCAGGAGTTCGATCGAGCGGGGAGACCGCCAGCGCAGTCGCTGGCCGAGCGGGGGACGGGGCCGGTCCGGGGCGTCCACGGGTCAGCTCCCGGCGGGGTGCTGCCGGTAGTCGCCGCCTCCGTAGCCGCCCCCCTCGTCGCCGTAGGGGTCGTCGGCGGCCCCTGTGCTTCCGGTTCCTTCGACGCCTCCGGCACCCCCGCCGTCCGCGGGGGCCGAGTACGCGGCTGCGTCGGTGATGATCTGCCCCTGGGGGCCGAGGACGTACCAGGCGCTGCCCACGCCCTGGCCGTTGGTGTCGCCCGGGGCGGCGTCGCCCGTGTAGGTGTACAGGGGCCAGTCGTTGTAGGTGACCTGGGGAGCCCCGTCCTCGCGGGGGATGGAGCCGAGGAGGTCGGCGGACAGCCCTTCGGCGAGTTCCGCGGGGGTGGCGGCGTCCGCGCTCGTGCGCAGCGGAGGCCAGTTGTCGGCGCAGCCGCCGAGGCAGGTGGATTCCGCGGGCGCGTCGTCGGTGAACAGGTACAGAACGTTACCGTCGCCGTCGGTGAGCACCTCTCCAAGAGTGGCGTCATCTGCGGTTTCCAGGGAGGCCTGACCTTTGGCTCCGACTTCGTGATCACCGTGAGATTCCTCGGAACCTACGTCACCGTAACCATTCGATCCGGAGCCACCACCGGCTTCCGCCGTGCTTTCCCATTCACCTTCGGCGCCATTAGAGCATGCGGTGACCAGCAAGAACACAGCCAGTCCAGCCCCAGTGACACTCTTCGAGTAATGGTTCATGACCACACCCAATCAATGCTCAGTTATCCGACCTTTCCCCGAACGTGACCACTCGGAGATAGGGGAGAGTATGCACATGAAAAATCCGCCCCGCAGGGAAACCTCGACATTACTCGTTGGTACTAAGGGAGTGATCTGCGATAACCAGCGTGAAAAAAGTTTTCTACGGATACCCCTGTGGCTACCGAAAGTAAAGAAATCCGCAAAGGGTCTCCCCACCCCCGGTCGGCGGTGCTACGTTCAGCCGCCAGGTGCCGTTTCATCCCCCGCGCACCTCCCCCACTCCCCCGCTGTGCCCCCGCATGCCCGAAGGGCGGACCTCCCTTGTTCCGAAGCCCTCGCAGCACACGTAGCCCCCGCAGCACGCCCAGCTCCCGCCCAGCGCCGATCCCCGGACCACTCCGGCGGTGGGGCCCCGAACGCGCCACACCCCGCAGACCGCTCGGGGCCCGCGCGGCCAGCCGGCACCGCCCCTGGCTGTGGGCGTCGTTCCTGGCCGGGCTGCTCCTGGCCAATACCCTCCTGGCGGTGACCTCCCCGAACCACATGGGGGCCGTCCGCCACCTGCAGAACCTGCTCTGGACCTACTCCGGGGTGCTGGCCCTGGTCGGTCTGACCGCCACCGCGGTCATGGGCCTGGTCTGCGCCGACCGGCTCGTCCTCACCCCGCGCCGGCGCGTGCTGTGGCAGTCCGCCCACCGCTCCGTCGCCCTGGTCTCCTGCGGTTTCCTCCTCTCCCACGTGGTGCTCCAGGTGGCCTTCACCCGGATCAGCCCTGCGCAACTCCTGCTCCCCCTGGGTGTGGACGCCGCCGTGGCCGCCGGGATCATCGCCACCGACCTGCTCCTGGTGGTCGTCGTGACCAGCCTGTACCGGGGCCGGTTCGCCGGAACCCGCTACGCCTGGGTCTGGCGGACGGTCCACCTGAGCGCCTACCTATGCTGGCCGCTGGCGATCGTGCACGGCCTCACCGCCGGTAGGGCCGCCCCGGGCTGGGTGCTCGTCTGCTATCTGCTCTGCCTGTTCGCGGTCGCCACCGCGCTGGTCGTGCGCCTGGTCGTGACGGTCCGCCCGGTCCCCGAACCCGCCGAGGCCCGGGCCGACACCGAACTCCTCTCACCAGTGCCCGTCAGCGGCGAAACCGATGACGAACTGGCCTTCTGGTCCTCGATCCGCACCCGGAGCTGAGCATGCGCACCCTGACCCTCGGAACCCCGCGGCTCACCGCCGGGCTCGACCAGCACCACCGGGTCGACCACACCGCCCACCGCGACCTGCACGGGCCCCTCCCCCAGCTGGGCGCCGACGACCTCATCACCCTGGCCGGGCTGGGCAGTCTGCGGGGGCGGGGCGGCGCGGGCTTCCCGTTCGCGCGCAAGGTCCGCGCCGTACAGACCTCCGTCCTGCGGCACGACTCCACGGCCCGGGTGGTGGTCAACGGCACCGAGGGCGAACCCGGCAGTGTCAAGGACCGGATGCTCCTCACCCGGGCGCCGCACCTGGTCCTGGACGGGGCCGAACTGGCCGCCCGGGCCCTCGGCTCCCCCGAAGTGGTCATCGGCGTGGCTGACGAGGGCTCCCGGGCCGCCGACCCAGTACTGGACTCGCTGCGCTCCGCCGTGGACGAGCGCGGTTCCGGGACCGTCTTTCGTGTGGTGCGGATGCCGGACCGGTTCGTCTCCGGGCAGGCGGGCGCACTCGTGCAAGGCATCAACGGCCGGGTACCGCTGCCCCCGGGCACGCCGCGCCGGACCAGCGAGTCCGGGGTGGCCGGGCTGCCGACCCTGCTGTCGAACGCCGAGACCTACGCCCAGCTGGCGGTGCTGGCCATCGGCGGGGCGGACCGCTACGCAGAGGAGGGATGCGCGAGCCAGCCGGGGACCGTCCTGCTCTCGGTGAGCGGGGACACCGTCGTGGAGACGGCAGCCGGGACCCGCCTGTCCCGGCTGCTGTCGGCCTGCGGACTGTCCTCGGCCCGCGCAGTTCTGGTCGGCGGCTACCACGGGGCGTGGCTGTCCGCGGAGGAGATGCCCCGCGCCCGCCTGTCCCGGGACGGGATGAGCGAGGTCGGCGGCACCTTGGGAGCCGGGATCGTCCTGCCGGTCACCGGCGACACCTGTCCGCTGGGCGAGACCGCACGGGTGCTGCGCTACCTGGCCAGGGAGAGCTCGGGCCAATGCGGCCCGTGCGTGCGCGGGATGCCCGCCCTGACCGACTCCTTCGTGCGGCTGCTCAGCGGGGAGGGCAGTCCGGAGGACGTGCTGGTCGCGGCCGGGATCGGCGAGGGCAAGGGCGCGTGCGCGCACCCGGACGGCAGCGCCGTGTTCGCCCGCAGTGCCCTGCGGGTGTTCTCCGAGGACCTGTCCACGCACTCCCTGACCGGAGGGTGTTCGCGGCCGGTCAAGGGAGAGCTGCCACTGCCGGACGGATACGACACCCCCGTCCACCCCCGCCTGCTCGTGGACTGGTCCCGCTGCGACGGGCACGGCCTGTGCGCCGAGCTGCTGCCCGGACTGGTCCAGCTGGACCGCAACGGCTTCCCCGAGGAGCCCGACATCCCGGTGCCCGGACCTCTGGAAGGGGACGCCGAGCTGTCGGTGCGGATGTGCCCGGCCCTGGCCCTGCGGATCCGCGCCCCGGAACCCGGCGCGGCCCGCTGAGGGTTCAGGAAGCGGGTTCGGCCCGCTGCGACGTGCTCGGGAAGCCGTGCGCCCTGGCCACGAGCACCACTACCAGTACCGGGACCAGCAGCAGCGCCACGCTCCAGGGCAGGGCGAGGAAGCCGAGCCCGGCGAGCAGGAGACCGCCGACCACCCCGCCGCCGGCCATGGCCGCGTTCCACAAGGTGACCAGGATGGCCTGGGCGGTCTCGGCCGCCTCTCCCCCGGCGTTGGCCACCGCGGTCTGCAGCAGGGTGGGCACCCCGCCCCAGCCGAGCCCCCACAGGGCGGCGGCCGCGTAGACCAGCCCGGGTGTGCCGGAGAAGGCGCCCAGCAGGGCAGCGGCCACCGCCACCAGCAGGGCGCTCGCGACGGTTAGCGGCCGCAGGTGGCGGTCGATCCGCGCGCCCACGAACCAGATGCCCAGCAGCGAGGCCGCGCCGAACACCAACAGCACCCGGTCCACGGAGTCGCCCATTCCGGCCCGCACCAAGAACGCCGCCACGTACGTGTACAGGACCGTGTGGGCCAGCACGAACACCAGAGTGACGGCCAAGACCGGCACCACTCCGGGGACCGCGAGGGTGCGGCGGATGGTGGGCCGCTCACCCCGCCCCTGCCCGGGGCGGTCCGGGACCAGGGCGAGGATCCACACCAGCAGGGCCAGGGTGAGCGCGGTCATCAGCAGGAAGGCCAGCCGCCAGCCGAACAGCGCGCCCAGCACCGTCCCCGCCGGAACCCCCAGGGAGAGGGCAACGGGGATGCCCGCCATGACCACGGCGATCGCCCGGCCCTGGAGGTGCGCGGGGACCAGGCGGCGGGCATACCCCACGAGCATCGCCCAGACCAGCCCGGCGGCCACCCCGGCGACGAAGCGGGCGGTCATGGTGAGGAACAGGTCGCAGGAGAGCGCCGTGACCGTGTTGGCCACCGCGAACGTGCCCATCGCGGCGAGCAGCAGGCGTTTGCGCCGCCATCCGGCGGTGGCGGCGGCCAGGGGGATCGCGGTGAGGGCGGTGCCGATCGCGTAGACCGTCACCGTCTGCCCGGCCGCGGACTCGCTGACCCGCAGGTCCGCGCTCATCGCGGGGAGCAGCCCGGCGGGCAGGGTCTCGGTGAGGCTCGTGATGAAAACGGCGGTCGCCAAGGCCAACAGGGCGGTGAGCGGAAGCCCTGGGGAGGCGCCGGAGGAAGCCTGCGCAGAGGGCTGACCGGAATCCGGAACCGCCGACGGGGAAGAGGATCTAGTGTCGTCTCGCATGCTGCGTATGCTCGAACGGTCACACATGTGTGAGGGTCAAAGAGACGCCCAGTGAGGTCGGTCACATGCACATCGGAGAACTGTCCCGGCGTACCAAAACCCCGCGCCGCCTGTTGCGGTACTACGAGGAACAGGGCCTGTTCACCCCGCAGCGGTGTGCCAACGGCTACCGCTCCTACAGCGAGGAGTTCGTGGACCGGGTGCTCCAGATCCGGGGCCTGCTTGACGCCGGGCTCCCGGTCCGGCTGATCCGCCAGATCCTGCCCTGTCTGGACCGCCCCCGGGTCATCCACTTCACCGACGCCACCCCCGAGATGCTGGCCGCCCTGGAGGGTGAGCTGAAGCGGATGGACAACCGCATCGCCTGCCTGACCCGCAACCGCGCGGCGGTCGCCGACTACCTCGACGCCGTCCGGTCCGTCCGCGCCGAACGCGCCCCCGTACCGGAGAAGACAACCGCCGCCCCGTAGCCCTGGATCAGCGATCCGGGACCGCCGGAATCAGCGGAGTATGGCGACCGGGCCGCGGGCGCCGTGCAGGACCGAGTGGCTCACTGACCCCAGCAGCAGGCCACGGAAGCCGCCGCGGCCGCGTGAGCCCACCACGATGAGGTCGGCGGAGGTAGCCTCCTCCAGGAGAGCGACCACCGGGTGCGCGCGCACCACCCTCGTGTGCACGCGGACGTTGGGGCGGAGCAGGCGCAGGTCGGTGAGCTCCTCATCCAGGGCGTGGCGGGCGGCCTCGGCGGCGGTGGCGTCGTCGAACAGCTCCGGCGGGATCGGGCCGGTGGCCGCCGCGAAGGCCACCAGGGGCTGCCAAGCGCTCACCGCGACCAGGTCGGTGTCGGCGAACTCGGCCTGGGAGAAGGCGAACTCCAGGGCGCGGCGGCTGGGTTCGGAACCGTCCACCCCCACGATCACCCGGCTGCGGACCCCGTGCGCCGAGGCGTGGTCCCTGGGCAGCACGATCACCGGCACCGGGGCGCGGGCGGCCAGTTCGATGCCGACCGACCCCACGAAGGCGGCGGCGATCCCGCTCAGTCCACGCGAGCCCACCACCACGGCGACGGTGCCGGACGAACCAGCCTCGGTGATGAGTGCCTCCGCCGGGCGGTCGAAGGACAGCCGGGTCTGGACCGCGAGCTCGGGGAACAGGCGGACCGTCCAATCATGGGCGTGGTCCAGGAGCCTCCGGGCCCCCGCCCCGGGGCTGTCGTCCGAGCGTTCCTCCGCCCCGCCCCAGGCACCGAAGCTCTCCGTGGCCAGCGGGCTGGCCGCGGCGACGATCCGCACCCCGAGGCCGCGCAGCGTGGCCTGGTGCGCGGACCACTCCAGGGCGTGCCTGCTGGAGTCGGTGCCGTCCACCCCCACGACCACCCATCGTGTCGTGGCTGCGCCGTTCATCACGTGCGCCCTTCCGGTCGTCGATTTCCGCGCGGTAGCCGGACCTGTCGGCCGGTCTCCCGTGGTGTTCCACGATGATGCCGCGCGAACACACACCCGTGGATAACAGTGCCGCCGCGAGTTGGCTGACGTAGGGTCCCAGAACGAGCGGTTTCCCGGAAACGACCAGTGCTCCGAACACCCGGTGTTCCGGTGCGGACGGAACGTGCGGGCGCGTCGGTGCGTCCGAGAGACATAGCCGAGTCATCAGCGGAGACTGGGGGCGCGATGCCTAACTCAAACACCGCGAAACTGCACTGGGACTACCGGGACGGCCGGGTGGCCGCCGTTGTCGCCGCCCTCGTCTACAGCCTGTGGACCCTGGAGATCATCCTGCCCGTCGGCCCCGGCACGCCCACCGGAGCCCTCGCCGACCCCCAGTCCCCCTTCGGCCAGTTCCTGGACAGCGCACACCGGACCGCCGCGATCCTCGTGGTGTTGGCCGCCGGGCTGGGCCTGACCCTGGGGGCCAGGCGCCCCCGCCGCCGGCTGACCTTCTCCTGGTGGTCCATGGCGGTGTTCGGTGCCGCCTCGCTCGCCGCCTCCCTCCTGCCCGGCCGCTGCGTGGTCTCCACGGACGCCGCGTGCACGGTGGAGTCGATGGTGGAGGGGGTCCAGGGCGCGACGGTCGCGCAGCCGGTCCTCGCGGTGGTGGCCGCCCTGTCCGCGCTGCTGGCCTGCGCCGCGCTGACCTGGGACCGGTACGAGGCCGGGGAGCGCGCCTGGCCGGTACTGGCCCTGATCACCGCGGCCCAGGCGGTGGCCACGGTGATCGTCCTGGTGCTGGCCGGCATGGTGTACGCCGCCTCCGGTGACGGCTCGCCCGGGGTCGCGCTCGGTCTGGCCGAACGCTTCCACCTGGTCACCGTGGCGCTGTGGCTGCTGGCCGTGGGCTTGGTGCCCGGCCAGTGGAAGCGCCGCCACCGGTCCTTCTCCGCCCCGCACTCGGCCGGCTGAGCCGTGTCCGAGGGGGCGGGGAGGCAGGGCACGATGCTTGGGCCTCCGGGGTTCCGGAACCCGGGGGCCCGGCGTTCGGGGATCCGGCGTTCGGGGGTTCGGGACCCGGGACCTCGGGGTTCGGAGGACGGATTCGTCGGTGCTCAAGCGGACCGGCGCTCCTCATCGCCCAGCACGAACCCGCGCCACTCGGTGTAGGCCTCCAAGGCGGCACGGGTGCCCAGAGCTTCGGTTCCCAGGGTCAACACGCACGCGCGGTACAGCTCGCCGAGTTCGGCCAGGGCGGTGGCCTCGTCCGAGCGCAGGGTGATGAGCAGAGCCCGGAACATGACGGTCAGCCCGTGGGTCGGCCCCAGCGCCCAGCGGAACTCCTCGAAGAGCTCGGTTAGGTGCAGCCGGCCCTCCTCCCCCTCGAGGTCGCCCTCGGTGGCCAGGCGCAGCCGCACCAGCAGTACGTTCGGATGGGTGGGGCCCAGCACCCGGGTCCAGAGCTTGCACAACCTCTCGTAGACCGCGATCGCTTCGCTGTCTCCCCGTGCCTCCAGGACGTGCGCTCGGGCGAAGAGGGTCGTGTGGTGGTCGTCCCCGTGGCGGCGGCTCAGCTCGGGCAGCAGGTCCTCGGCCTCGGCGACCACACCGTCCAGGTCGCCGACGGTGACCCGGGTCGCGGCGATCAGGAAGCGCGCTTCCACGGTGGTCTCGTGGTCGGCGCCCAGCACCCGCTCCAGGTCCTCGATCGCCCCTTCCACCTCCACCCGGGAGGCGTCGGTCTCGCCCAGCAGGAACAGCAGGTGTGCGCGACCGACCCTGGCCCGCAGAGTGAGGCGGTGGTCGGCGGACAGGTAGCGCTCCAGATCGGGCAGGAGCGCCTCGTAGTCGCGTTCGGCGGCGAGCAGGTCCCCGGCCTCGGTCCGGTGGTGGGCGAGCAGGCGCCGGGTGTTGAGTACCTCGCGGTGGTGCGGGTGCTGGACCAGTTCCCGGGCTTCGAGTAGTTCGGCGCAGGCCCGCGCCGCACCGGCTGATCGAACCCGTGGTCCCCGGTCCCGACCGGGCCCCGTAGGTCGTCAAGGACGACTCCCCTCATGCTGTTCCTCCCCTTCGACTGTCCGTCCGCACCGAGTCCGACGTGGGAGGCCGCCCCGGGGTTTCACACACCTTGTCCGCAAACGGCCCGAACCCCCAGGACCGAGGAGGCATCCGGCCTCGTCTACAGAAGGGCAGCAATTGTCTACTTACCTAGCCGACTCTCGTCTAGTAAAATAGAATTACTCTCCGTGAAGAGGCGAGAACTACTGAAGCGCATCAGGGACGCAGCAGAACTGAAGGGCCTGACACTGGACTTCGTCCGTCGGGGCGGCAAACACGACATCTACCGCGTGGGGGGAACTCCAGTTCGCGGTGAGGCGCCACGCTGACATACCCGAGCTGACCGCGCGGAAGACCATCAAGGAGGTCGAGAACCTGTGACCGGGGAACGACACCACTACGAGGCCTGGTGCGAGCGGGACGGCAGAGCTTGGTCCGTAGACGTACCCGACCTGCGTATCCATACCTTCGGGCACACTCTGGGCGAGACCGAGGAGATGGCGCGAGACGCCGTCGCCGGGGTTCTCGGCGCCCCGATCGAGAACGTCACCATCTCACTTCACGTACAAGGCGTGGAGGATCAGCTCTCCGAGGCACGCGAGGCCAGGGAAGCCAAGACTCAGGCCGTCGAACGAGAACGAGAGGCCCTCGGTAGAGCCGTCTCGGCCCTGTTGGACGCTGGAGCCAGCCAGCGGGACGCCGCCCTGCTCCTGGGCATCTCCCACCAACGAATCTCCCAAATCTCGTCAGCCACCCGAACTGCCGTCTGACCTTCGTGCCGCGAGCTCTCAAGGCTCAACGGCACGAGGTCCAGGGTCAGGTGAGTTCGGCGGGCAGGGGTCGGGTGTGGACGACGTGCAGCGAACTCACCGCTCGGGTGAGGACCACGTAGAGGCGGTTGCTGCCGCGCTCCTCGGCCTCGACGATGGCGGCGGGCTCGGCCACCACCACGGCGTCGAACTCCAGGCCCTTGGCCAGGCTGGCCGGGACCGCCACCAGGCGGGCGCTGTCCATGCCGGTCTCGCCCAGCAGCGGGGCGTCCACACCCTCGGCGGTCAGGGCCGTGCGCAGGGCGGGCAGCTGGTGGTCGGCGGCGATCAGGCCCACCGAACCCTCGCCCTTGAGCGCGGCCCGGCAGGCCTCGGCCAGGGCCGGGGCGATCTGCTCGGCCGCCGGGACCAGCTGGAGTGCACCCGGCGAGCGGCGTACTGCGACGGGAGCACCCAACCCCGGGGCGATCGTGGGCAGGAGTCGGGCGGCGAAGTCGATGATCTGCGCCGGGACCCGGTAGCCCCGGTCCAGGACGTGCAGGCGGCCGGTGGGCTTGCCCAGGTGTTCCAACAGCGTCGACCAGTTGCGGGCCGCCGACGGGCTCGTGCCCTGGGCGATGTCGCCGAGCACCGTGAGCGAGCCCGATCCCGCGCGCCGCCCGACCGCCCGGCACTGCATCGGGCTCAGGTCCTGGGCCTCGTCGAGGACCACGTGCCCTAGCCCGGAGGGGCGTTCGATCAGCGCCGCGGCCTCGTCTACCAGGGCCAGGTCCTCCTCGGACCACTTCGCCGATTTGGGGCCGCGCGGTTTGCCCGGCAGTAGCAGAGACGTCTGCTCCTCGGGGGTGAGCAGCCCTTCGGCGGCGCGGGCCAGGCGTTCGGGGTCGGTGAGCAGCCCGAGCACGAGTTTGAGCGGTTCGACCTTGGGCCACAGGGCGGTGACCGCGGCGCGCACCGCCGGGTCCCGGCGGACCTGGGTGTGGGTGCGGTCGTCGCAGACCTCGCCCTCGGCCTCCATCAGGCTGAGGACCGCGTGCGCCATCCGGTGCGAGAGCAGTTCCCGACCGGACCCATAGGCGACACCGCGTTCGGCGAGCTCTTCAAGGAGGGGCCGCACGTCCTCCGGGTACAGGCGCCAGCGGCGAGAGCCCCGGCGAATCATCACGGTCTCCTCCGGCGCGCGCAGGTGCGACCACAGGTCGCGGCGGAGCACCTCGGCCATCGCCGCAGAACCCTTGGTCCGCGCGGCCTCGGGGGTCTCCACCCGGCGCACCCACCCCTGCGAGGGGCGCATGCGCTCGGGCAGGTCCCGGGTGAGGAGCTCGTGGACGGTGGTCTGGTGGACGTCGACCTCGCCCAGGGCAGGGAGCACGTCCTGGATGTAGGACAGGAAGGACCGGTTGGGCCCGATGATCGCCACACCGGAACGCGAGAGGCGTTCGCGTTCGCTGTAGAGCAGAAAGGCGATGCGGTGCAGGCCGACCGCCGTCTTCCCGGTGCCGGGCGCTCCCTGGACACACAAAGTGGTCTCCAGCGGGGCACGGACCAGGGCATCCTGTTCGGGCTGGATGGTGGCGACGATGTCGCGCATGGGGCCCGTGCGCGGGCGTTCGATCTCGGCGTTGAGGAGCTCGCTGCCCAGGGAGGCCTCCGGAGAGTCCTCGCCGATCATCAAATCCTCGTCCTCGAACGCGGTGAGGACGGACTCGGGCTCCCCGTGGGGTCCGGCGACCATCCCGAACCCGTACCGGCGGCGGACCTGAACCTTCATGCGGTCACTCGGTGAGGCCTGGTAGTAGGCGACGCTGATCGGCGCGCGCCAGTCCAAGACCATGGGCTTTCCCCGGCCATCGTGCACGTGGCGGCGGCCGATATTGATGCGGTCAGGCCCGTCGTCTGCCTGGCTGTGTTCCTCGGCTCCCGCGTCGTCCTCCAGGAAGACGGTGCCGGGGTCGAAGTCCAGGCGCCCGAAGTACAGGGGCGCGCTGGGAATGTCCGCAAGGGCGGCCAGGCGGCGTTCACGACCGCGGCGCAGGGCGGCGTCGGTGACCTTGTCCTTGGCGGCGTCACCGAAGAGCAGTTCGGTGGCGTCGACCTCCTCGCGCATGCGGCGCAGTGCCGCTCGAGCCGCATGCAGGGCTTCGCGTTCGGCGAGGAGTTCGGGGTCGGCAGGCAGGGTTGTGGGATCGATCGTGGTCATGGGAGGACCTCGGGGTCGGCGGGACAGGGAGAGGCTCCACTCGTGCGCGCGGTCCCGCCCCGGTCGCCTGGAAGGCCCGGTTCGTTCCGATCCATGAGCGCGCACCACGCCCCTGAAGGGCGGTGGTGCCGAATCTGCGACCCTACCCGAAGGGCAGCCCAGCGATGGAACATTCTCCACCGGGCCCCGAGGATCAGCGGTGGGAGAGACCCGGGGCCGTCAGGTGGCACGCGGTGCCCGTGTACCGGTCCTGCCCCTCCCGGAGACCGTACGCAGCAGCGACTCGGCCGGGCCGGGCCTGCCCGAACGCTCGGACAGGACCGCCAAGACCAGCGAGACCGCCCATACAGCCACGGCGAGGAGCGCAGCCTGCCACTGCGTGAGGACACCGCCGAGGCCCAGCCCCCAGGCACACAGCAGCGGCGCGAAGGCCACCGACTGGAAGAGGTAGCAGGACAGGGATCGCCTGCCCATCGCGCTGATCCCCGCCAGTATGCGACCCGGAGGTTTCGCAGCAGCCCTCCGACTCACGAGGAGGGCGATCAGGGACACGTACCCGAACCCGGCGAAAAGGCCCGTGAACCCGTTGAACACGGCCGGCGACCACTCGGGGGCGTCCCACATCCCGTGGTGGACGAGTACCGAAGGGAGAGCGCCCAGCCATCCCACACTGATACCGCCGAACGCGACCGCCGCCAGCAACGGGCGGTGACGCTCCGGCGCCTCCAGAACCCGGTGCCGTGCGCACAAAACCGCCACCAGGACGGCGACGGGGACCACCAGCCCGAGGACCCCCTGCCCAACCGTGAGCAGCAGCCAGGTCAGCAGCCGCGGCAGGATCGACTCGGAGTAGGACGTGATCGCGGCGAACTCCGGTACCAACGCCTCACCGGTACCGCCCGACCACTCCGCGAACACGGCACCCCACAGCAGGGACACCGCGGCCAGCACGCCGAGAAGGGCACCCAGTACGACAACCCAGACCGCCAGGGTCCGGTCCGATCGTTCGATGAACAGCCACACCGTGAGCAGACCGATGAGCCCGTAGGCGCCCAGGACGTCCCCGTGCCACAGGAGCGCCGCATGGGCGGCCCCGAAGAGGATCATCCACAGATGCCTCGCCTGGAGGGTTCCTCGCACGGCGCCGACGTCGTGCCCAAGCACGCGGTGCCTCGAGTACGCCTGCCAGATGCCGTAGCCGAAGAGGAAGGCGAACAGGGGGTAACTGCGTCCGTCGACAGCGACCATGGCGGCGGTCTGCCACAGGGCGTCGAGCCCTTCCGCGTCGGTGGGGTGCGCGGCGACCGAGGATGTGGGCGCTCCGTAGAGGTACCAGGACACGTTCGCCAGGGCGATGAACAGGAGCATGAACCCGCGGGCGAGGTCGGGCACGAGGGCGCGCCGGTCCTGCTGAGGGGGTCGCTCGGGGTCGTCCGCAACGCATTCCGTGATCGCTACGGGGGACGGGACCGGGTCGCCGGCGGGCCCCGCGTGTTCCCGGCGCCCGGTCATGACGCTTCGCCAGGCCGGTCGGTCTCGTGACCGGAGGGCCCTCCACCCGCCCCGGCCGCGGAGTGCGACAGTGCGCTGGGTGTGAGACAGCCGACGATCGCGGGCGCTTCTCGGACCAGTGACTCATCGTCGAGGGCTTCGACCATGAACAGAGCGAAGTCCACACGGCGCGTGAGGTTGCTCGCCAGGACCGGGTCCCCTACGTGGCGGCTCCACACCGGGAGCCCCTGGCTGTCGCCCTCTTCGAGGTCGCTCCCCCGTACGACGGTCCACCGTCGGTCACTGGCGAAGACGAGCCTGCACGCTTCCACCTGGTCATTGACGTCGACCACACGCGCGAGCCGGGCCAGGGGCGTCATGACGCGGACCATCATCCTGAACTTCCAGGGGTACCGGTCCCTGCCGTCCCGGGAGATGTGCCAGCCGCAGGAGAAGACCAGGCGGGCACCGGGCTCGGCGTGATCGAGTACCGCCTGGGCCGTCCCGGAGGAGTACCGCTGGACGCCCCACGGCACCAGCACTGTCAGTACGGCGTCGCAACCCGCGACCGCCTTTCGGATGACCTCGGGGTCGTTGGTGGGTCCGGGAACGATCGTCATCCGGTCGGCGAGATCGGCGAGTTTGGGCACACTGCGCTCCCGGCAGACCCCCACGACCTCCCAACCCCTGTCGAGCGCGTGCCGCACCATGTAACGGCCGAGCTTGCCCGAGGCTCCGATGACGCAGACCCTGCGTGTTGCCGAGGTACTCATGACCTTGCCTCCCGTCCAACTTACATTGTAAGTAACCATAGGCTTACTACGTAAGTGACTGCAAGAGCGACTTTTTTGGGGGGCTCGGTGAGACGGAACGAAGCAAGCGAACGGGAGCCCCTGTCTCCGCAGCGCGTGATCCGCGCTGCGGTGGAACTGGCGGACGAGAAGGGGGCGCCCGGGGTGACCATGCGCGCGGTCGCCGCCCGGCTGGACGTGAAGGCCATGTCCCTCTACAACCACGTGGCCGACAGGGATGCGCTCATGGACGGGATGATCGACGCGGTCTTCGCGGAGGCAACAAAGCCCACCCCCCGGGCGGACTGGCGGGAGGCCATGCGCGACAGGACCTCCTCTCTGCGGTCCGCCCTGCTCCGCCACCCGTGGGCGATCGGCCTCCTCGACTCCCGCAAGAAGCCCGGCCCCACGCTCCTGCGCCACCACGACGCCACACTGGGAGCACTCCGGGAGGGTGGCTTCTCCGTCACCACGGCGGCACGAGCCGTCTCGGTGATCGACAGCTACCTCTACGGGTTCGTGCTCCAGGAGTCGAGCCTGCCCTTCAACGGACCGGAAGAAATGAATGAGGTCGCGGGCGGAGTACTGGAGAGCTCGCTCGCGGAGGGCCTGCCGAACCTCGCCGAACTCGTCCGCGTGCGGTCCCAGGAGGTCGGATACGACTTCGACCGTGAGTTCGAGTACGGGCTGACCCTGCTACTCGACGCCATCCACGCCGACCGGACCCAACCGGGTGGATCAGCCCTTGAAAACGGGGACTGAGGCAGCTCCCCGCAGGTCACCGAATCAGGGGTAAGGCACCCCGTTTCCCGCCGCTTGATGGTGGCCGTCTGCGCTGCGCGCGTCAAGGTCGTCGCCGTCGTGGCTTCGCCGGATCGGGGCGCTCCACCTTGACCCGCTTCGCTGCGACGGTGGTGGGCGGCTATCGGGAAACGGGGCAGGAGTGGTCGGGGCCCAACCCCAACTACCTCGACCTTCGGCCGATGTCTTCCCCAGGCCGGAGCGGAACGGATCGCGTGTCGCGGCCGGTCAAGGCGGGCAACGAAAAGCGGCAGCGAAGGTAACAGGCTCCCGAGGCCTGCGCGGACCGGGCCGCGTGTCGCGGCCGGTCACCCGTACCGGCGAACAGCAACAGCGGCCCGCGAGACCCCTGAGCACGGTTTCGGCCCCTGTTTCGAAAATGATCTTGCTACCAGAAGCGAAATCAGCGCCCTCGGGTTTCGTGGT